>CAYTKR010000017.1:0-59962 GCA_964438295.1 uncultured Anaerolineales bacterium | reverse complement strand
TGGGCTTGTTCGATATATGTTTTGTAGGTGTTCATAAAAGTTAATATCCGAAATAAGAATATTTTTCGAACGAAAGAAGCGTTCATTTCTGAACATTCAACTAAAGCGTGAGCCAATACTACAATTTCTACGCACAATTTCATTGGATATGAATTCGTCAATGGGGTAATAATCTGCTCAGTTCTTTTATTAATAATTAATTAATCATCTTGATTAATTAATTGGTCGGATTATAGTTGATTCTCCTTGAAAGTCAAGAAATCCGCCTAAGGATGGGACAGAAATTGGAAATTGAGTGCGGTATTTGTTCGGCTATAACTGGCCAGACAAAATCACTTGCTGCTGGTATGATTTTAGGGAGCATTTGCGGCTAACTGCTAACTAGTGGAGAATATTGTTGAAATACAGAAACCCAAATCTGCCCACCCAAGATCGGATTGACGACCTTTTGGAACAAATGACACTGAAAGAAAAAGTGGCCCAGCTTTATTGTTTTGGCCGTGTAGTAGAGATGACAGGTGTGCTCTTTGATGATGATCGCAATCTTATACCTGAAAAAACAGCTGAAATATTTGCCGATGGGGCCTGTCAGCTAGGGCGACCTGCCCAGCGTACCCAACCAAGGCAAACTGCCCAAATTACCAACGCCATCCAAAAGTATCTGACCGAAGAAACCCGGCTTGGAATTCCTGCGCTGTTCAATGAAGAAGGCTTGCATGGCTTGATGGCAACTGGATCCACCAGCTTTCCGCAAGCAATTGCCTTGGCTAGCACCTGGAACCCCTATCTGATTCGTGAGGTTTATTCTGTCGTTGCCAAAGAAACCCGATTTCGCGGCAGCAACTATGTCTATACCCCGGTACTTGATCTGGCCCGCGATGGGCGATGGGGTAGGGTAGAAGAGACATTCGGCGAAGATCCGTACCTGGTTACCGAAATGGGCCTAGCGGCGATAAAAGGTTTGCAAGGGGATGGTGACACCATTGACGATGAGCACGTTATTGCATGTGCCAAACACTATGCTGTTCACGGTCAACCAGAAGGCGGACAAAATTCCGCTCCAGGGAATATCTCGGAACGAATCATCCGTGAGGATTTTTTGCCACCGTTTAAAGCCGCTGTGCAAGATGCAAATGTGGGAGCGGTTATGGCTTCATACAACGAAATTGACGGTGTGCCAGCGCATATTAATCACTGGTTATTGCAAAATGTACTGCGCGACGAGTGGGGTTTCGAGGGCTTTGTCACGAGCGATGGCAAGGGTGTATCTCAAATTGTCCTGCTGCACGCAATCACAGACTCGTTTGAAGAGACTGCCAAACTCTGCATTGAAGCAGGTGTCGATTGTGAAGTGCCTAACGGTGTATGTTACCCTACGTTGGTGGAGCAAGTTGAAGCTGGAACAGTGTCGATGGAAACAGTTGATCTTGCCGTGAGCCGGATCTTACGCGCAAAAATCCGACTCGGACTGTTCGATGGAGAAACACCTTATGTCGATCCAGATGAAGCGGCGAAAGTCACCAACTGCGCCGAACACAGGGCGTTGGCACTAAAAGCGGCACAACAAGCCATTACCCTGCTGAAAAACGACAATGCCGCGCTGCCGCTGGATGCAGATACACTCAAATCGATTGCTGTCATCGGTCCTAATGCCGCAGACCTGCACCTGGGTGGTTATGCGGAAGACCCAAAATGCGGAACCAGTGTTCTTGAGGGAATTCTGCTTAAAGTTGGCGATCAACTCTCCGTGAAGTATGCCGAAGGATGCCGGATCACTGCCGATGTGCAAGGTTTTGCCGCCTGGCATCAGAATGATGTCAACCTGAGTGATCCCGCAGATGATACACTGCGCATTGCTGAAGCTGTTAAACTGGCACAAGAGACAGATGTGGCGATCCTCGTGCTCGGTGGCAACGAAGGTACATGCCGGGAAGGGTGGTGGTTCGATCATTTAGGAGATCGTGACAATTTGGATTTACCAGGTCGTCAGAACGAACTAGTCGAGGCAGTGCTAGCAACTGGAAAACCGACCGTTGCCGTGCTGATTAATGGTCGTCCGCTGACAATCAATTCGCTGGTGGAGACTGTTCCAGCCATTTTGGAATGTTGGTATTTGGGGCAGGAAAAAGGCCTTGCCGTCGCCGAGTCCCTCTTTGGGGACATCAATCCAGGAGGCAAGCTCCCGGTTACATTCCCGCGTTCCGTGGGGCAGATTCCATGCTACTACAACCACAAACCGTCTGCTAAACGAGGTTTCCTTTTTGCCGACAATTCACCCCTCTTCCCTTTCGGTTGGGGACTAAGTTATACGGAGTTTGAGTATGGTGAACCTGTCCTTTCTGCCAATAAGATCAGCCCGACGAGTTCAGTAAAAGTTGAAATTGAAGTGACCAATACTGGCAATTTGGCTGGGGACGAGGTTGTGCAGCTCTACATCCGCGATGAACTGGCAACCGTTACTCGCCCGGTGAAGGCGCTGAAAGATTTTCGACGGATCAGTTTGCAACCCAATCAAACGAAAACTGTGAGATTCAATCTCACACCGGATAAGCTAGCTCTATTGAACCAGCAGATGCAGTGGCAGGTGGAGCCTGGCCGTTTTGAAATAATGGTCGGTGGCAATTCGGTTGATCTGAAAAAAACCTGGTTGAATGTGGAATGGGATGCTTGAGAGTCAGAAGAAATATTACAAAATTCTTATTTTGGGTCTCTGGGAAACGCCGTGGGACTATCCAGATGTAGGGGTGAGTGGGGTGCGGAGCACCCCACTCACCCCTACATCTGGAGGCTCACCCCGGCAATTCCTAGAGAACCTTTATTTTAGGAGCTTTTCAATTTGCAGCATACGATAGAATAGATATCGACTTTGCAGCGATGAAACACGGAAATGGGCCCTCGATACCGAGGTTGCACCGGGAAAATGAGAACAGAGAAAACTTGATTTTTGCCAAATTGTATCAGGATAGAAACTTGTTTGGATATTGATGACTGCATACCGACAGTCCTTATTTCTTAACTAATAAGGGCGAATTGCTATTCTTTTACAATTTTGCGGTGTTACATGGGATCGATTTAAGAACGAAATCAATTTTTAATGCCGTAAATATGGAATTGCACTTATGAAGAAGATGGTTATGATATGTTGAGTGGCTGTTCCTATTTCTCGGTTGTTGACATTTGCAGTAAGCAATTTTTAATGGAGTGGTACAAAATTTCGAGAACACACGGAGATTAGGCTGTGGATCCAATATTATATTATACAACTCAAAGCCAAATAACCGATCCAGGAAAACATAAGAGGTTTTTTGATGATTTGCCCAGTACCGTTGACGGCTTGTGCAAGGTTGTGCAGGGAATCTATATCCATTACAACGAAGGTGAAATGTACAACTATAAGATACCAGAAGAGAGGCTTTCGGAAATCAATATCCGTTTTGTTGAGGATATGCTGGACCGAATTCTTGAGCTGGATGCCTGTTCTCTCAGAGTGCCTCGACCACCAGAAAAGCGACTGGTGGGTTACTGCCGAGATGCGGCCATATTATTTTGTGCTATGGCGCGACACCAAGGTATTCCCGCACGTCACCGCGTCGGATTTGCTACCTATTTTGCTCGAACCAGTCCTGGTCTCTCCGGTTCTCACGAATTAGCAGAATACTGGGATACGGGTAAGGATTGCTGGCGGTTACTAGACCCACATTTGGATGCACTAATGATTCAGAAAAACAATATTCAATTTGACTTGTGCAACGTACCACGAAATCAATTCCTGGTAGGAGGAAAGGCGTGGCGGATGTGTCGAGATGCAAATGCGGATCCGAACAGCTTTGGCATCGGTAACTTCAGAGGCTTATGGTTTATCCGAAATAACATGATTCAGGACTTGGCTGCACTAAACAAAAGGGAACTCCTGAATTGGGACAACTGGGGTTTGATGTTAACAAATATGGAAGCATACACTGAACTGGAATGGCAGCTACTGGATAGAGTTGCTGTACTCACTCTCGCTGGAAATAAAGATTTCAATGAGATGAGAGCAATTTATGAAACGGAGATTGGAATAAAGGTGCCACACGTGATCAAGAGTTATAGCCCCGTGGGTGGGCCAGGAGAAGTAATACTTCAAATTTAGCTTGTGACATCAATTAACACGTTATGCAGGTGCTCTGCTTCAATCTGCAGGGAGGAAAATTAATCGTTTGCCGCAGAAATTAATGCCAATTACTCTTTGCAGTAATTTTTCGTAGAGGCAGCCGTATGATAAAACTCGTTCTATACAGTGACCAAATTCTGCTTGAAACAGAAAAAGTCGATCGAGAACTGATCGCTTTGGTCGGCAAATCAAATCCTACCATTGGTTATATTCCATCCAGTGCCAAAGCCGATCCACAACGCAAATATTATGATGAAAGAAGAGCCTATTATGCTCGACTGGGGATGACTTTATCACCGTTCTTTGGTCTTGATGAAGCGTATGAACCATCTCAGCTCAAGGAGCTTTTTGGCTGTGATGCTATTCATTTTTCGGGTGGCAACACCTATTATTTTCTCCACTGGTTACAAAAGCGCAACATGTTTGCAGCCATACGCCAGTACACAGAAAAAGGGGGAGTGCTGATTGGCGTTAGTGCCGGGGCGATTTTGATGACACCGAATATCACGACTGCATCTTTGTGTGGGGATGAGCCTCTAGATGCTGAAATCGACCTCGCTGCGTTACATCTGGTTGACTTTGCTTTTGTGCCCCACTTTGGTAATGGACATTCTGACCTGGCAACGCTTCAAACATATTCGCGGGACCGTCAAGTCGTTTTGTATGCATGTCGGGATGGTGAAGGTATTATCGTCAGAGATGAGCAAGTCGAATGTGTTGGGGATGTTACTATTATTGTAAACGGTGAGAATGTAAGTACAAACTAATTGTGCTAAATTATGCTCATTAGCCTGAGAGGATCAATCAAAACATGAGTTGGAGTCAGGTTTGTCAGTTTGTTGATAGTGAAATGGAATCTATCGGAGTGCCTGGTATTGCTATTGGGATACTGCACGAAGACGAAAGGATGACAGCTGGCTTTGGGGTGACGAATGTTCTTCACCCCTTACCAGTTACTAAGAATACTCTTTTTCAGATTGGCTCAATCACAAAAACATATACTTGCTTGGCCATTTTGAGATTGGTGGAAATTGGTGCGCTGAACCTGGATGACAGAATTCACACTCATTGGATAGATTTCAAAGTGGCCGATGAGGAAGCTTCCAATAAGGCAACTGTTCGTCATCTGCTTACGCATACTGGGGGTTGGGAAGGAGATTTTTTTATCGATACAGGTGCCGGTGCTGATGCGCTAGCCAAGTACGTGTACAAAATGGCGAATCTGGAGCAGCTCGCACCAATCGGTAAAATATTCTCCTACAGCAATTCTGGTTTTGATGTAGCAGGTTACATTATCGAGAAGATCACTGGGCAGAGTTTCGAAACTGCAATGCAAGAATTAGTTCTCGACCCACTCGGTTTGGATACCACTTACTTTTTCCCCACAGATGTGATGGTCCACCGCTTTGTAGTTGGGCATCATGCAACAAAGGACGGTTCAGTAGTTGCTGGTCACTGGCCTTTGCCTCGCCATGCGTACCCTGATGGAGGAATTGTTTGTGATGTAAACGATCTGCTGAACTATGCCAAATTTCATCTTGGAGATAATATTGGCAAGTTTCTAAAGCCAGCATCGTTGGCAGCGATGTGGTCGCCACAAGAAAACATTTGGGGAGAAGGCGAGACTGTCGGGTATGCTTGGTTCATCAATCAAGAAGGTGGTACACGCCAACTTTGGTCAAGTGGTGTCACAAATGGGCAGAATGCTTTTCTCCGTCTTATTCCCGAGCACAATTTTGCCATAGCCATTCTAACCAATTCAAGTCAAGGCTATTCTGTAATCGAAGAGGTGGATAGGGTAGCTTTGAAAACGTTTGTGGATTTGGAAACAGCTAGTCCAACCCCGATAGAGATATCTTCTATCGATACAATGACTCCTTACGTTGGGTGCTACGTTCGGCCTTTTTCAGAAATTGAACTGAGCATACAAGATAGAAAACTAATTGGCCGAATTACATACAAGCAAGGCTACGATCAATTTTCACCCCCGTCGCCGTCTCCACCTCCAATGTCGCTTGCATTTTGTGAGAAAGATCGGCTACTTGTGTTGGATGGCCCCTTCAAGGGAGACAAGGCAGAATTTGTTCGCAAATCAGACGGGTCAATTGGATGGTTGCGAGCAAGCAGGCGTCTTCATAAACGTACAAATTGAGTGATTTCTAATAAGAACTACGAGGTGCAGAGAAGATGATGGTTCATCCAAATGATAATCAACACGTACTTTGGATTGCGAATCTGCGTATTTCCAAGTTATTCCTTTTTCGCGATCAACGGTTTAAAGGTTACTCCATTCTTAGTTTTGAGCCCTGGGATGCAACTAGCTTGGAAGCACTAACAGATAGCGAGTATCAATCCTTCATGGCTGATTTACGCATTGCCTCTAAAGCGCTACGCGCTGCTCTGAACCCCGATCATATGAATTACGAATTACTCGGAAATAGCAATCCCCTCCTGCATTGGCATATTGTGCCACGCTATAAGGATGATCCCCGGTGGGGGCAACCCATTTGGGAAGGCTGGAAACGCAACGAGTTTACCGTGAATCGGTTTGCCATTTCTGATGAAGAATATTCGGAGATAATCGAAAGTATTCGACAATATTTGAATTCTGATTGATATTTTACGCTGTTCGCAAGGTAATCATTTGAGATTGTATTCCTTTGTGGGATTTCTAAATATTGGGCATATTGTCGATAACTCAACTGTGATCGCCTCCAGCGTTTTCATGGACAAAATTCAACGCCAACCAGCCTCCAACTGCCAGAGCAGCCCAGAAAAGAAAAGGAAATTTTGGTGAAATGAGATCAGCAAGACTGTTTCCCAATGGTGGAGCTAACAGCATGCCAATGGCGCTAAAGCTTAGAACTAACCCACTTGCTGTACCAGCATAGGCCGACCTACGCCCTTTGTTTCGATGAGTAGGGTATCGAAAATAGCCATACTGCCGTCAAGTACGATACCTGCCATGATGATCATTACCCAAATAAAAACATCGTTTACAACGGGTATCATTGCCACCCCCAATATGATAATGGGAACGATAGTCATCAATAGTTTTTTTCGCGATGCAACTTTTTCTGACCAAAAAGCAAGGGGGAGAACAAATATCAGGCTCGCGATATGGAATGAACCCGCCGAGCTATCTGCGTAGATTCCCGTCCAACCCAACCCACGCAAATACAATGGAAGATAACCCAATAACCCCTGAATACAACCACGAATTCCAAAAAAGAATAATCCCAGCAACCACACATTGCGAAGTTTTCCTACATGCAAAAAATTCCCTCTGAAAGATTGATATGCTACTTCCCCAGTTTGATCGGAAATGTCACCTGGCGAGGGTTTTGAAAAATGCCAGATGTACCCAATAAGGGCAGAAATTGCGCCATACAAAAAAAGCACATTTCGCCAACCACCTAACAGAGGGTAGAAAACCGTTGCACTCAACATCGTACCTAGAAAAAATCCCAAGGCCATCCCCATAGATGTGACCCTATTCGCCAAGCCCAACTTTTCCTTCGAAAACCAGATGCTACAGGTTTTTATAACATTCATTTGAATAATTGGCGTAAGAAAGCTAAATACAAATATTGTGATACCCAATGTCAGAAAACTATTTGATAGACCCCGCAGTGCCCCTGTCACTCCAGCGAGTACGCAAGCAAAAGATAATCAATGTGCGGCATGCCCCTAATCGGTCACCGATTCCCCCACCTATCAGGCCGGTCACCAAGACCGGCAAACCGCTAACGCCCCAAATCAGTCCAATCTGAACTAAGGATAGACCCAGATCATCAGAAATCTCTTTGAAGAGAACTGGTAGGCACATTACTGGCATTGCGGCACAAAAAGTATGCGTAATTGCCACAAGCGTCAATACGCACCATTTATACCTATTAAAATCTTTGTTCAAATTTTTTCCTTTTCAGAAGAAAAGCTTACTGAGAGCTGTTAGTGTCTGAGCCGCCAAGTCGGGGGCATTCATCGTTTGATCCTGGGACATCTTTCAATGCTTCGAGCTTAGTGAAATGCACCCGCTGCAATGGGGGCTGCGAAGTTGAAGCAATGAGGTAGAATTGGACAATCTTGATTAGGAGCAAACGATGGCCCAAAAAACATTCAAAGAAGCCCTACAAAATGCTTGGGATGCACTCCTCTCATTAGTTGCAATTAACCTCTTATGGCTGATTCTGACGTTATTGATTTTTCCTGCCTTTCCGGCTTATGCAGGTTTGAATTTTGCTACCAATAAAATCGCAAATGGTGAGCCAGCAGGGGTGAAAAATTTTTTTGATGGTTTCAAAAAATACTTTTGGGTCAGTTGGAGATTTGGCCTGATAAATATTGTTGTATATAGTCTCATTGCTCTCAATATTCGATTTTTATCCCATTATGAGGGATTGGGATATATATTGCTCCAATATTTCTTCCTTTCAGTTTCACTCTTATGGTCCATGCTGCAAGTTTATGTATTCCCGCTCTTGTTGGAGCAAGATGAGCCTTCTGTTTATAAAGGATTGTGGAATAGCATTGTGATCTATTTAAATTTTCCAGCCCGAAGTTTGGGATTTTGCCTTTTGATATTTGGTGTTCTCGCAATTAGTTTTATTGTGCCGCCGCTGTTGGTTTTGATCTCGGTGAGCTTCCTGGTATATTTATCCAATTGGCAAGCCATTTGGGTTATTAAAGAAATAGGTGTGAAATCGAATCAATAATATTGGTCAAATTGATTTGCAGATCTATAACCCCTTCGTACAACAATTTTAAACCCGCGAATAAGAAAAATATATATGCCAAGATGTAAAATTGTTTTTCATTTACACGTTTGTGCAAAAATATTCCCATCCAAAAACCCATCGGAACCAACGGGGTCAAACTTAGTGATGTTATCAAATTACTACCGTTGAGTTGTCCCAAATATGCATAGGGGATCAATTTAACAAAATTTAGGATCGTAAAAAATACAACCGATGTGCCCACAAAAATTGATTTTTCCATGCGCTGGGGTAAAAGATAGATGTTTAAGGGTAAAGCGCCCGCGTGGACGCTGAAACTCGTGAAACCAGCAATAGTTCCCCATAGGTTGCCTTGAGCCCTATTCGGCTTGGATTTCTTGTGTTCTTTATTCTGGCAAAATAGGTAATTCACCGTGAAAATAACAGCAATTATTCCCAGCAGTACCCGAATATGTGCGTCTGACATATATCTAAAGGATAATGCACCAATCAAAATTCCGATGAGTGCAGGGGGTAGCAATATAGAGATAGTCTTTCGTTCAAAATGGGTGCGGTAATGCACCACATTGATAACGCCCAAGATGCAGTGAAGCGGCAGCAATATTGCCGCGGCCTGAGAAGGTGGAATAACCAATGCCATTAGTGGGACTCCTAATACCCCAAGCCCCGTTCCAAATCCACTCTTTGAAATTCCAATGATCAGAACTGCAAGAGCAGCCAGTACATAGAAAGTGAAATCTTGGATCATTGAAGGATCACAAATACGGATATTAAGCAAACAAAGTAGACAAGTATGATCGTCATACTTGTCTACTTTGTTGAACCGATACTACAATCTTACGCACTGCGATAGAGTTTGGTGATCACAAAATCGTCGTGGCGCAAGGTTTCTGCGCTAGTCAGACGACCATTGATCGTGCGGGCCATCATCTCCATGGCGCGGTCAGCCGCGCCATCGAGGTTGTACTCGAAGCGAAGTAAGCCGGTCACATCGACATCGATATGCTCGGACATGGTCTCGACCGTCAGGGGATTGCCTGACATCTTGATAACGGGCAAGACAGGGTTTCCAACGATATTGCCCTGTCCGGTGGTGAACAGGTGAAGGACAGCGCCGGCCGCGCAGCAAAGGGTCACCATTTCGGCGGCTGCACTGGATGAATCCATGAAGTAGAGACCGGGGCCATCTTTAGGCTCTTCAGCCTGTTCCAGGTAACCGACCACTTTGCAGTTGCCCATTTTTTCGATATTTCCCAGAGCTTTCTCTTCGATGGTCGTCAACCCGCCACGGATGTTGCCCTCAGTGGGCTGAGATCCCATCAGGTTCGTGCCTTGGGATTGAACTAATTCCTGATAGTAATCAAAGCCGGCCTGGAACTGAGTAGCAACTTCCGGAGTGACGCAATGATCTACGATTTTATCTTCGGCGCCTGTTACCTCGGTCGTTTCTCCGAAGATCATCGTGTTGCCCAGCGGTTCCAAACGATCAAAGACACGCCCCACCGTAGGGTTGGATGCCAGCCCCGAGGTAGTATCGGATTCTCCACATTTGGTCGAGACCCAAATTTCATTCCAGTCGATGGACACACGGGGCAACTCAGTGGCGTAGTGGACAAATTCCTTGGCTTTGCGAGCGGCATTGGCTATGGTTTGCAAATCGCCGGTGCGTTCGATGCTGAAGCCGGCTACAGGTTTGCCCGTCACAGCAATATTCTCAACCAGGTGATTGGTCCAATTGGGCTCGATGCCGATCACGATTACTGCGGCCACATTGGGATTTTTGCCATAGCCAATAAGGGTGTTGAATGTCAGGTCAAGATCCTCACCAAATTGCAACCGCCCGTAGGGGTGGGTGAGAGCATAGGTACCTCGGATCAGGTTTGCTACACCTTGTGCGGCGGCGTTGGAGATGTCGTCCACCGAAATGATCAGGACGTGATTGCGGATGCCGACGCGGCCATTGTCGCGTCGGTAACCCGTCAGGGGGATATCAGCGTAATTCGTCATTTTAATCACTCCTTGTGGTGCTCGATGATCTGGTTTTTACCGCTCCAGCGCAAGCTCTTGAGATTGTGAGTGTGCACGTGCGCGCCCGCACCTATTGCCTGGCTGGCATATCCAATCTTGGCGCCATATTCAATTACATGTTTGCCTTTTTCCATATCACGCATGGCGACTTTGTGAGAAAGGGGCACGTCATCAACCAGGGAAATTTCAGTGACCGGGTCCCCATCCAGCGTTACGGCCTGAATGACATCACCGGATTTTAAATCCATGGCGGTGACCCCAACATCGTCATCCGCTTCGTGTAATAGAATTCCTTTTTTCATATTGGTCTCCTTATTTGACTAACCAGATCGACTAATAGTTCCTTTATTCGGGCATCTTTCTTCGTGAATTGTATGTGAAATTTATATATCTGAAATTCCGTTTTGTTTCAGGAATTCATCCACCATGACAGGCTGCCCTGTTTTGATGGACTCTTCTGCAGCCGCACCCACCACAACCGACCAGAATCCTTCTTCAACGGTGGCGGTCTGGGTTGGTTTCCCTTCAATATTGTCAATCAGATTGATGTGCTCGAAGAAGGTGGCCCCGCTGTGTCCGCTTTCCGAAATCATTTGGGGATAACAGGGTATTGAGTACCGCGATGGTTTATCTACCCCCAAGGTTACTTCCATGTAATTGGGTGGTTGATTGGAAGGATATAGGGGATGTTCCTCATAGGCTTTAAGTCGGCCCTGATCGCCCACCAGAATGAGCTCTTCGTAATACACCGGTGCAAACATGCACAGGTTAAAACTGGCTTGTACGCCATTCTCATATTCGACCGTAACGAAGGCGTTATCGAGAATATCCGATTTTTCGCCTTCATACTCAAATTCAGTGAAAGCTACCGCCTGGCTGCCAGTTCCAAATACCTTTGTGGGTTTGGACTGGGCAAATAGATTTAACATGTCAAAATAATGACAGCATTTTTCCACCAATGTCCCCCCCGAATATTTGGAGAATTTATTCCACTGGTTGACTTTATCCAGGAAGGTAAAACGGTGTTCCAAAATGCTGATCATTTTTATATTCCCGAGAGATTTTCTTTCCTGGGCTTCGTGGATTGCTTCAACATAAATGGCTTTGTAGCGATACTGTAGACCAATCTGCAAGACAGCTGGATAATCCTTAGAAATCTTCAATACTTCATAGGCATCAGGCACAGTAGTGGTCATCGGTTTTTCTAAAAATATATGTTTGCCCGATTTGGCTGCCACACGCAGAATATCCAGATGTGTGTAATTTGGAGTGGAAATGATCAAGCCGTCTACAGTGGGATCATTGCAAGCAGCTTCAAGAGAGTCATATACGACAAGTTCCATACCGGGAGCAAATTGTTGATATGTCTCTTTGGCCTTTGTGATACTGCCTGGGTTCGGGTCGTAAACGCCATGGATATAAGCTCTGCCCTCCATCATGGTCACACGAATATGTTCACTTCCGTTTGCGCCAGTACCAATCACGTTAAATTTATACTTGGGTGGTGCTGAAGTATAATAACGATCTTCCTGAGGAATATAGTTAAATCGCGGATTTCTCCCGATCCCCTGCATGATTTTTTCGACGGTTTTTGCCATATTCAAATTCCTTTTTTTCGATGTATTGAATTCATTCGTACTGTGTTTGATCCCAGAAGCTAATAAATTTGCCAATACCTTCTGTAGTGTATGGGTGGTGGAAGCCATCCTGGTAAACCGGAAGTCCAGCTGTAACAATGTCAGCACCAATTACAGCAGCGTCAACGATCTGACGAGCATTGCGAACAGCGGCGACAATTATCTCTGCTTCATATCCAAAATTGTTTCGAATGGTTGTTAAATCATCGATGAAGGATTTGGTCTCTTCACCGTTTGTTTCCTTCCAGCCGATGAACGGGGAAACGTAAAATGCACCAGAACGCATGGCTTGCAGCGCTTGAAATGCTGAAAATATCAATGTGCAATTCACCCGAATGTTTTCTTTGGCGAGCTGCTCAATAACTTTGAACGCAGGCTCCACACATTGAATTTTGATCACAAAGTTTGGGGAGATAGCTGCAAGTTTCTTGGCTTCTGGGAGCATTTCTTCATAACTCATGAAATGGGGATTGACTTCTACTGAAACCGTCTTCTCGGTGCCCTCAACCAATTTTGCAATTTCTTTAATCACTGTCATGAAGGGCTTCCCCGAAACTTGGACGTGCCGCGGGTTGGTTGTGATGCCATCAATGTCGAAGGCATCGAGGGCATATTCAATTTCATCGACTTTCGCGCTATCTAAAAAGAATTTCATAATACTCTCCTGGATTAAACTGATTGGTAGGTCACCATATGTTCTGCTGAGTTCATCGAGACTTTCCCCAAAAAAGGGTTGTGTAGAACACCCTTGCACATCCCTATTTGTAGGTGTCTTTATTCAAAAGAGCGCAACTCCTGGATAACTTATATTTCGCCGCGCCAGATCATTCCATTTCTAGTCAGAGCAATCAACGTGTGTTTAGAATTATTGTTAGAAGATCGATGTAAAGAAACAATGCTTTCACCCTGAATTTCAGTACCTAGAGATTGCCAATCCTCATCTTTATTTCGATACAAAATGTGATCTATCACAGCGGCGATTTGCATATCAGTTCCAGGAATTGTTTCAATAGAAGTGATAGGCGATTCGGCGGATGTGATTTTGTCCACTTCCCACCCTTCTGGTGCCTGCTGTGCCACCACGGAATGCAGTCCGAATAAAGATTTGCTTGCCTGGTCTCCATCAAGTGCCATCAAAAGAGAATGGGCTTCACTGTGTATTGAGTGCCACAGCACCCAGGTCTCCCCTCCATCTATGGATCTCCAGATTTGAACCATTCGTTGAGAGAGATCATTTATTCCGGCTACAAGTGTTTGGTCTTCTATAAAATTAGCAGAGATTGCTAATCCAATAACCGGATTTCCAGAGAATTCTGTTTCCATGGAAACCCAGGTTTGGCCTTGATTGTTCGAAAACCATAGCTGACCTTGATCGCCAGCTCCCCAAGCAAATTGGCCAGATTGAACTAAATAAAATGGCGATAAATGTAACGTTCTTTCAAGACCGCATGACCAGTTTTCCCCAAGATCATTCGAATACCAGATGCCCTCGGGTGTCGCAGCTAAGATCACACCGTTTTCGGCAGATACCCCGAGCACGGTTCTTTCTATGGGCCAACCAGAAGATATATCCCAGGTATGCCCCATGTCAGTTGAAATCCAGATCCCCTCATCAGGTCCAGCAACCGCGAATGCGTTTTCAGAGGGGGAAACCAGCCATTGAAATCTTCTGGCGGCTAAATCAGGATCATGTGTCCAGGTTGATCCATCATCCAATGAGATCACCAAGCCATCGTCGGGAAAACCAGCAAACAATTGGTCACCGATCTGCTTCAGCATGATTACGGGTGGTACATCAGAAAGTGCAGATTTCCAGGTTTTTCCATTGTCTGTTGAAAGCAAGATCCCCGCATGACTGGTGCCGGCCAATAAACTACCGTCGATTGTTAATTGCAAACAATTGATAGCACCTGGGGCATATTGATTTAGATTTAGTTTTTGCCAGGTTTTTCCGCCATTTTCCGAATGGAACAACTCCCCAGATTCGGCGCCAGCAAAAATGGTTGGATCCTTAGAGAAGTTATGGCTGAGCGCAATGGACAAGACAGTCAGTCCAGTGGTTTCTGTCCCAGCCGGACGCCATGCTCGTCCACCATTAGGTGACTGGTAAACACCATCATCTGTGGCTGCGAAAACAATTTCCTTTAGGTAGGAAAAATCCCTGAAAGATTGCTTTACACCAACTCCAGCTAAAGCGTAAACAGAAAATCCCCGCAATCCAAAATTGGATAATTGCCAGTGACGGCCGCCATCTGTGGAGCGTAAAATCCCTTTTCCTTGGGTTCCGGCTAAAACTACGCGGTCTTTGGCGTAATTGGGTGAAACCTCCAGACAATTCACGGATGTATCAATCTGGTCGATCCAAGATTGATACCATGAATTGCCATTGTTGGTGGAATAAAGAATCCCATCTGGCCATCCAGCTGCAATTATGGTTTTCTTGACAGCAAGTACAGATGTAACTTGCGTCAGTGACATTTCCCGGCTGACTGGTTTCCAGTGGGAGTCTTGCTTACGGAACAAGCCAGCTGATGAGGCCGCCCAGAGGTTCTCATCGAAGCCTTTTGCGATTTCTAATATTGTGCCACCCGATGTGACACGTCCAATTTGTTGCCAATTAAGGTTCATAACTTATTTTTGGATCACGATTTATGACGACTGCACCAATGCTCAACCCTAACCTAGCCCCACTACTGGCACTTTCTAATGCGACACGCAATACTTTTGTGGCATCAAGTATTCCTGCTGTGCGAGCTTGGACAATCTCTTTTTGCAGGACATCATAAACTAGTGATGAATCTCCTCGAGAAAGATCGTCCAGGATTACTCCTGGGGCATCAATATGTGCATTGTTGAGAATTTTCATGAAAGGAGCTTTCAGGGCAAGGGAAACCGCGCGGATACCCATTCGTTCATCTTCATTATCTGCCGAGGCTGTTTCAACTTCAGATATGCATTGCGTGTAAGCAACCCCACCGCCACTCGAAACACCTTCATCCAGTGCGGCCTTGATTGCTTTGATTCCTTGATCTGCTTTCTGGCGCAAAACTTTTCTTTCTGCTTTTGATAGGGCACCAATTTTTAGGAAGGCGGAGCTTCCGGAATATCGGGCCAAACGCATTTCTAACTCATCAATTTGGTCTTGGTTTGATTCATTTTTGGACGTGATGATTGTTTTTGCAGATTGAAGTTTCTTCTGCAAAATTGTGATCTGCTCCTGAATTTGTGCTGCTTCTCCCTTGCCATCGATTACGAATAATTCATCAGCACTGGCTACAACTCGCTGGGCAAAACCTAGATCACCTTGTCGGGCGTACCCCAAAGAGCGACCCTCTTTCGGGGATACAATTTTCGAACCTGTTAATGTCGCCAGATCCAAAAGATCCATTTGATGTCTTTCGCCAGGACGCTTGGTTTTTACTGCAACGATCTGAATGCCTTTGTCTTTTTTTCCTTTCCCATGTGTGTGAGCACTTACTAAGGCATTTAGTGCCTCGCCGCCGATCTCGTTGGCCACCAACAATAAATGAAATGGTTTTTTTGTAGACTCAATTGCTGCCTCAGCGAGCTTAAGCAAAGCAATAACCTCGCCAACTTCACTAACATCCCCAT
Source organism: uncultured Anaerolineales bacterium (assembly GCA_964438295.1). Taxonomy (GTDB): domain Bacteria; phylum Chloroflexota; class Anaerolineae; order Anaerolineales; family UBA11858; genus NIOZ-UU35. The sequence goes on along the minus strand of CAYTKR010000017.1, from coordinate 43,796 downwards.
CATAAATGACCACCCAAACATCTTGCAGAATGGCCTGACGAGTACCCGGTGAAGTAATTAAATAGGGAGAAATCAATCCCGCTTCCCAGCGTCCGCCATTGATATAGGTTCGTTCGAGATAGGGGGCCATATAATTCTCAACGGTGATATATGCCTGCTTCCCGAGAATATCAAACATTTCCCCTAAAATCACACTTAGATCGGATTGCATGGTCACAGATTGAGCAATCGCAATCAAATCACCATCCTGGATGGGATGGCTATTATTTATTAGAGATTCCCTAGCGATGTTTACCCCTTTTTGTATTCCCTGATTTACCTGAATGGGGTTTGCTCCTGCGGTAACATACCGAGCGGCATGGGTCAGGAGTGATTGCGCTAATGCAGCTGTGATCGCACCGCCATCCCCAACTCGTTGATGAGTACGCCAAACGATGTTTCGCATCAGCATTGCGCCAACATTTTGAGCGCTTTCTGGAAATGCTAATAACCTTCGAGCAATAATTGCTGCATCATTTAAAGTTTCCGGAGCTTCATCGTGCTCAGTTGTTGAAAGCACGATGCCACCCACGGGTCCCAAAGTAAGGGTGAGTAAATCTCCAAGCTTATCAAAGCCTTGTTTAAGTTGTAGAAAGGCTTGAGGAGAGGTTAAAACAGCCGGTTTTGACATTTGAATGTATATAATATGCTATTAGATATCAATCTCTGATTTCTTGGGAATTGTTCATAAGATTCGAAAATGTGAATTGCTCAAGCCGATGTCTCGTCGCAAACGAAGAAATCCCTTTGATGGATAACATCGAGAAAAAACACAAACCCATAATTCAACGAATTTCACAAGTTAATAAAGTGCTCATCAGGAAATTTTCCTTGACGGAAATGCAATGTGGATTATAATATAAAATAATTAATATATCAAATTAGAAAACAAATTATGAGAGCGGATACTTGTCGATTGCCCCTGCAAGTTTTGTTCACCAAAAATTATGTTGATTACCCAACACATTCTCAGAAGCATATCAACAAATTGTGTTGGGTTTTAAATAAATTTAGGATCGAGGAGGTGCATTTATAAGCATTTAACGAAAATTGCTTTGATGACTAAACCATGTGAATTCGAGATTCAGCAACCCCAGTTTTATTTCTACGCATGTAGCTTATCAAAAGGGGGGGCTTGTGGAGAATGCTTTTTGTTGGTGCTCGATTAATACATCAAAGCATAACCAATTCTTTCCTTACAAAACCAATTGGAGTTGAATATGGAGAAAAAGAATAAATTATCACGACGTGACTTTCTAAAGATCGGTGCCACTAGTGGTGCAGGCCTTATGTTAGTTGCGTTTAATCCAAAAAAGGGATTGTCAGCTGGTGTCGGGGCTCCGTCCAAAGAAGCAGTTGACATCAACTTTTTGGCCTGGGGCGATATTGCAGATACACCAACCTGGCGAGTTCTGGCTGACATGTATCAAGAACGCAACCCCGATGTAACGGTTAGTATCACCGACGTGCCAGATCCAGGTGGCGGAACATTTTATGCAAAGTTACGCACCATGATGGCCGGTGGCACACCGCCACATGTTTCTTCTTCGCAGGGCTGGGAATGGCAGCCATTCATGGATGATGGTGTGTTAGCCCCGCTGGATGATTATATCGAGGCCGAAAGCTTTACAGCAGCGTATCCAGACATCCAGGCCATCACAGACAGCACTGTTCGTGAAGGCAGCAGGTACCTGGTTCCCCTGCAGATCGGCATGATGTTGATGTTCTACGTAAAGAAATTCTTCGATGATGCTGGAATGCCTTATCCAACCGAAGACTGGACTGTTGAGGAATTCCTCGACATGGCTGAAAAGCTCACGGATACAAGCGGTGACTTCAAGAAGTTCGGTTACCTGGCCAACAATACATATGCACGCGACATCCACTGGATCATGACCTCTGGTGTGCGCGAATACGATAGCTTGATCGATCCCACTACGGCCCAGTTCAACCAGCCTGAGATTGCCGAAATTCTGCAAATCATGGTTTCGGACGTCTTCAATGGCGATACCAGAGTATCACCGACACCTGCCGATCAGGAAGGTGGCTCCAATGCCCTTGAAACCGGTAATGTGGCCATGAAATACGAAGGTCCCTGGTTCTTTAGCAGAATGAACAATCCCGAACTGCGCGAGAGCGGCAAAGAGATCGAGTTTGACTGCGTTATGATGCCTAAGGGACGCGACGAAAGCCGCAAACACCGCGGGTGGGCTGAGGGTGTAGTAGTGCCTCTCAGTGACAACGTCGATGCAGGTTGGGGCTTTGCCAAGTTCATGGGCGATGAGGAAGGCAACAAGGTATTTGCTGAAGGAACTGGCCGCATCCCCAATAACCCCGATCTGATCGAGAGCTTCTGGCTCCCGACTATCAAAGAGCAGTTTGGCGTTGAGAATGGCGATCAGTGGTTGAAGATTGCCCAAAATCTGGAAGTCGATGTGATCGGTCTCAGCCGAGCAGAGGTTTGGAATGAATGCGCCAAGCCGATCGCCTGGGATCCGATGGTCGTCGGCGAGAAGACAGCCGAGGAAGTTCTTCCCGAATTGGACATTTGTGTTCAAGGTTTGCTGGACGATCTGAACGCCTAATCCTTTTCTGTCAATTACGCAAGAAGACTGGGTCTGTACGGCAACGTCAGACCCAGTTTCCTGCAAAATGGAGGTCTTCATGACAGCAATCCAGGGATTAAATAATAAAATTCCATCGAAGTTTGAGGTACGGGAGTGGCTCACCGGATACCTGATGGCTTCCCCGTTCATAATTGGTTTTTTCGTCTTTACAGCCTACCCAATGGGATACGCGATCTGGCTTTCTTTCCAGAAATGGAATTTGCTAGGGGATCCAAAATTTGTCGGGTGGGATAATTTTATAAAGGTATTTACCAATGCAACGGCCAATTTGAGTTTATATAACAGTGCCTTTTATGCGTTTCTGGCCGTACCCATCCAACTGGTGATCTCGTTCACGATTGCCTATGCACTCAGCCAGAACATCAAATTCCGAGATTTTTATCGGGCTGGTTTTTATATGCCTTTCATCGTTCCGGTAGTTGCTTCCGCAGTGGTCTGGCAGCGCGTATTCCATCCAGAGTTTGGCATTCTCAATGATATCCTTGGGAGGTTGGGTTTTCCCAGCGAAATTGCCTGGCTGCAAGAAACAGCGCTCGCGAAACCCGCCTTTATCTTTATGTCGTTCTGGATGATCGGCCGTCAGATGGTGATTTTTATCGCCGGTTTGGGCAATATCCCTGAAACGCTGTATGAGGCGGCCAGCCTGGATGGTGCCGGTTTCTGGGGGAAAATGCGAAAAGTGACCATCCCCTTGATGACACCGTTGATCTTTTACAATATGGTCATGGCAATCATTAATTCCTTCCAGTCTTATATCCCGGCCATGATCATGACTGACGGCGGCCCCCAAAATGCCACCTTGTTTGCGGTATTGAATATTTACCGTCAGGGTTTTGAGTATTTCAATGTCGGATACGCGGCCGCATTATCATGGGAATTTTTCGTGATTGTCGTCAGTTTTACAATCATCCAATTTGTGATGTCACGGCGTTGGGTTTATTATGAGTCGGATTGACGGAGGCATATTATGGCAGAAAACACAGTTCAACGTGCTCAACCAGTGAAAAAGCCCATCAGCTACCGAAAAATCTTGCGAACAACGGGATTGGTAGTTTTGCAAATTGTGATGACCGTATGGGTGATCTCGTTCCTCCTTCCAACCATATGGATGGTATCTTCGGCTTTCAAGGCCTCTACTGAAGTGTTCGCCCACCCGATTGTGTGGATCCCCGAACAGCCAGAATGGCGCAATTTCATCAAGGTTTTCGACTACCTTCCTTTCGGGAAATTTGCCCTCAACACGTTGATTGTGACCGGTTCGGCCGTTTTAGGCACGATCATATCCTCAATGTTGGTTGCCTATAGCTTTGCCCGGTTGAATTGGCCTGGAAGAAATATTTTCTTTGGGATCTTGATCGCCACAATGATGCTTCCCGACGTTGTTACCCTGGTGCCTCGCTTTATCATGTTCCGCAGTTTTGGCTGGATTGACACCTTTTTACCATTGACTGTACCATTCTGGACGGGTATATCGGCCTTGTACGTTTTTCTAGCTGTACAATTTTTGAAAGGGTTACCCATCGAACTGGAAGAAGCAGCCCTAATCGATGGAGCCAGTCGCTTGCAAATCATCGTGCGGATCATTCTACCGCTCTCAAAGCCTGTGATCGCAACTATTGCGGTGTTCGCGATGCTGCAGCACTACAATGATTTCATGGCGCCCTTAATTTATCTAAATAGTATGGACAATTGGACAATGGCCCTTGGATTAAGAGGCTTGAATTCCTCCTACGCTGCTAATTGGGAGTTGGTCTTTGCTGCAAGTACCCTGATGTTGGCTCCAGTTTTCCTGTTGTTCGTTTTTGCACAGAGGTTCTTCGTGCAGGGTATTGCTATGACCGGATTTGGAGGCAGGTAATAATTTCTTGAGGATCCTATTCTTTGATATTGATACGCTCCGCCCGAACCACCTCGGCTGTTATGGATACCACCGAAACACATCACCCAATATTGACAAGATCGCTGCAGAAGGGGTGTTGTTCACCAACTACTACACCCCGGATGCTCCTTGTTTGCCCTCCCGTACAGCACTTACAACCGGACGTTTTGGTATCCATACTGGGGTGGTTGGGCATGGTGGCACTGCTGCCGACATCCGCATTGAGGGTGAAGCGCGTGGCTTCAAAAGCCAGCTCGAATATGAAACGTTACCCGGTGTACTATCAGCTCATGACTTAAAAACCGTATCGATCAGTCCATTTGCGGCCCGGCACGGGTCTTGGAGTTTTTATGCCGGCTGGAATGAAATGCACAACACCGGGATGGGGGGTATGGAAGGGGCCGACGATATCACTCCTGTTGCATTACAATGGATTGAAGATAATGCTCGTGAGGATAATTGGTTTTTGCACGTTAATTATTGGGATCCGCACACTCCTTACCGGGCACCCGTCGATATGGGGAATCCTTTCGCCAATGATCCCTTACCTGATTGGATCACGCCCGAAGTTCTGAAGAGTCACCAGCAGTTGGTCGGCGCACACAAAGCATCGAATATCAATATGTTCGACGATGAGGTTGACGCCTTTAGCCAGATGCTACCGGAAGGAACTATCACCACACCACCGAAAATTGAAAATATGGATGACCTTCGTCAAATCTTTGACGGCTATGATCTTGGAATCCGTCGAGCTGACGAACACTTTGGCATCCTCTTAAACGCTTTAGAAGATAAAGGCGTCTTAGATGATCTGATCATCATCGTTAGTTCGGACCATGGCGAGAATTTTGGCGAGTTGGGAATCTACGCTGAACACGGTACGGCTGATCAGATCACCACCCGCATCCCGTTGGTCATCCGTTGGCCGGGGATGAAATCAGGGCATGAGGATGATGGGCTGCATTACAACTTGGATTTGCTGCCGACGCTGTTGGAGATCCTCGATTTCGACCCCACACCGCCATATGCCAGAAAGATGGGCGAAAAATATTCGCCAAATTGGGACGGGCAAAGTTTTGCGGGGACCATCCAAAATGGTAACAAATGTGGGCGAGGATATCTCGTTGTTAGTCAATGCTGCCATGTTTGCCAACGAGCGGTGCGCTTTGACAAATGGCTTTACATCCGCACGTATCACGATGGCTATCATCTCTTCCCAGATGAAATACTCTTCAACATCGAAGAAGATCCCCACGAGCAATATGATCTAGCAGAGGCGCACCCTGAAATTTGCACTCAGGCTGCCGCTTACCTGAACGAGTGGCACGATGAGATGATGAGCACTATGGAATCTCCCATTGATCCACTCTGGACAGTGATGAGAGATGGCGGCCCCTTTCACGCCAAGGGACAGCTCAAACAGTATTGCGACAAGCTAAAAGGCACGCAGCGCGAATGGGCAATTGATGCGCTGAAGAGAAAACATCCTGGGGAATTTTCTTAAACTCTACAAAGAAGGGGAGGGGGGAAGCGCTATCTCACCGAATTAATCGCAAACCAATTTCAGCCGGATTAATTAAGGTTGTTCAGCTGCAGCACAGGCAGATTTAGCAGATCTGCAAAGGCAAGCAGCGCGGGGATATGATCCCCGTAGGTCACCGAGATATGATGCTCTAAACCTTCGCTCAATATCACGTCTAAGACATCAGATGCCGGGCTGTCAAATTGGATCAAACCGGAAGTGCCTGAAAAACTCTTTGGGGCGCGAACAACTTCTCCACTCCCAACCACAAGACGGTACTCACCAGAAGATTCGGTGAGCCGAGCGATCGTAACTCGGCCTGGCTTGAGGGTGAACTCAAACAGTAAAGGAAGTTTTCGGTTCGAATGGATCGTTACTCCAGCTGGCTGCTCAGGGTCAGCCATAGAGAGGGGGGCCAAACCACAGTGCCAAACTACAACGGCGTCCCGTTCGGTATCTATTGAAACCAGATCAGTTCCAAATGCGGGTTCCCCACTGACGGATTGTAAGATCATTTGTGTAATCGTTCCATTGACATCCGCTTCACAACTGCAGGGTGTCATTTCATCGCTTAACATGGACATTGCCCCACAAGCTGCACAGCCCAATTCAGTAAAAAATTCAGGCCAACAACGCACCGCGAATCCGCCCAAGTTCTTTTGCTCTGCAATTTCTTTTAGGGTGCTATAAACCCCCAGCGACCTTCGAGTTGCTTCTTGATCGAGCCCGTCCAAGCCTTCAACCTGCTCGTTGAGTTGGGAGTAAACGGCAGAAATTATCTCATCATCCACACTTCTTGCTTTAGGAAAAATATCATCCTCTAATTCAAGCTGAACGATATCAACCCCAAACAATTCCTTGATCACATCCTGATCCAGCAAACAGGTTTCGAAACCGTCTGGATTTTCTCCAACGCGACCCAATTTCGCCTGTCGAAGAAAATTATAGGCATGCCCGGCTTTCGCATAGGGGAGAATCTCCGCGAGAACATTTGGGTCACCAGGATTTGCAAAAACATAATTATATTCAATTCCTGCTCTAGTAAGTGCATGTCCACCCAGATTGATGCCGCAAAAAGAGTTTAGTCGCAGTCTTCCACCAGTATGATCTTCAGGAACTGCCCACAATAACAACGGCCCCGATATCTTTGCGGCGAGCTTCATTAACATCGTACTATCCGCAAAGGTGGCCTGAAATATTATCAACAGATCAAATAACCGGGATTGATACTGATTTATGATCGTATCCACATCCTGAAGGTTGGTGACCAAGTCTTCAGGTCCTGTTAAGTTTAAGCCAGCTTGCAATAATCTATCACGCGCTGAACTGGTGATTTTTTGGGCCAATTCAATATCAAAAGTTTCCCTTGCAATTGGAACGAATAGAATATTAAGATCCTGCATTAGATTCCTTCTTGGGGATCATAGAAGAATGATTTCAATCCTAAGGATGCCGCTCCAATAACCCCGGCTCGCCAACCAAATTTGGTAGCGGCAATTTTTACGTTCTCTCCCATACTGGCAAAGGAAAATTCACGCATTTTCGCTTCAGCAACAGGAAAAATCAGATCTTGCCCCTCGGCAAACATTCCCCCAAGCAAAATGAGTTCTGGATTCATGATATTTACCAGGTTTGCTAATGCCATTCCCAAATAACATGCTCTATCACTAATCATTTGGCGTGCTAATTCATCACCATCTCTGGCAGCTGCAAAAACACGTTTAAGGGGAGTTCTTTCATCATCTTGTTGGCTCAGGTATTGAGCAAGCAGTCCAGATGGGTGTTGATCAGCGATGGATAACGCTTGTTTCAGCAATACGCGTTCAGAAATCAAAGTTTCTAGGCAACCGGCATTTCCACAACTGCAAGTATCACCACCCAAAGGCAGCAGTACGGTGTGACCAATCTCACCAGCCCCCGTACCACTACCCTGATAAACCTCTCCGTTTACTACAAATCCAGCTCCAACACCGATGCGTCCATAGACGAAGGCGAGCATATTTACATCTCGCCCACTTCCAAACATGGCTTCCCCTAAAGCCATTGAGCGAACATTATTATCGACGCAGAAAGGCAAATCAATATGGGATTCAAGGATTGATTTAATTGGGACATTTTCCCATCCAAGCCTGGGAGACAGTACATTAATTCCTTTTGCTCGATCAACCAATCCGGAAGCGCCAATACCAACGCCAATGATTCGGTCCTGGTTAAGACTAAAGTTTTCGATCAATTGATTGACTTCCTTTACAATGCTCGCCATTACTTCATTGTAAGATGATTCAACATCAAATTCAGTGGTTTGAATCGACTTTATCTCTGCGCGCAGGTTTGTGATTGCTACGCGAAATATCCCAATACCAATATGTACACCAATTGAATATCGTGCCGACGGATTTAATTTCAGCATTTGTCGGGGACGTCCTACCCGTCTACGAGTTGGATCAGCTTCAATTTCCACCTCGGTTATGATCCCATCTTCGAGAAGTTGGGCGGCCAGATTGGATATAGTCGAACTGGTTAATGAAAGCTCATTTGCCAATTCAACCCGCGAAACCGTCTCATTGCGCAATAGGCGGAGCAAAACTGCACTAAGGTTATGGGCTTTGACCACCGTTAGATTTTGGCCAATTGATTTAGTCATTGGAGATCTCTGTTATGAGGGAACATAATTTTTCAATTTGACAAAATAATTATACTTGATAATCCCAAACACTGCAAAGCAGTGGTAATTTTATGCTCCATTCAGTTTTGGAGGAATCAAAAAAAAATGCATACTCAGCGTAAATACTGTTCACAATAGATCGGTGAAACCAGATCAGGGTCAGTGGGGGAGGACTGCTGCGTTAGGATTCTCGATACGATTGTCGTTCGTTTAGAGAACGTCTACGGATTTTTGTTTTGGTAGAAAAAGCCCATCAGGGCAAGAGAAGCTGCACCGATCGCGCCAACATCTTGGTCGAAGCTGGAGGGCTCTAATACAACATTTTCTAACAGATTGGTTTGCACGCTCTCATGCATCACTTCTTCGACCACTGGCAGGATGAGATCATTACCCTGGGCAAAAATACCTCCCAATAAGATCATCCCAGGATTGAGAATATTCACTAGATTGGCCAGGGCAATACCAAGATATCGGAACTGCTGACTGATTAACGCCTTTATGGCCTGGTCCCCTTGTCGAGCAGCATCGAAAATTGAGTCTATAGTTTGATCTGGATATCCTTGAGCGATCTCGGATGCCATGGATTCAATCGCCTGTGCAGTCACTAGCGTATCAAGGCAGCCGATTCTCCCGCAGCTGCAGCGCTGACCCCCATCGGGAACAAGTATCGTGTGGCCAAGAGTATTGCCACCAACACCTTCGCCTCGAAATATCTGTCCGTTGACAATAAATCCTGCGTCGACGCTTGTATTTCCATGAATGAATGCCAAAACCTTAACGCCGCGACCGGCCCCAAAATAAGATTCGCCCAGGGCCATAGCCCGCACATCATTTTCAACGAGAACGGGCAGTCTCAATTTCTGTTGCAGAATATCTTGGGCATAGGTGTTTTCCCAATCCAAATGATGTGCTTGGGCTAATAATCCCCGCTCATGATCGACAAACCCTGAAATTCCAACTCCGACCCCAAGAACTTCTTTGTAATCTATGGCAGATTTTTGCAGGAGGTCATCAATTTCCGAAGTGACCTGCCATAATACATCTATAGCTGGGGAATCAAGATCGCAATCAAAGCTCAGAATGTCGATGATATCAGCGAATAGATTTGTGATAACGATGTTAATTTTTGTCCCGTCGATATGTACCCCGATGGCATAGCTTGCATAAGGGTTCAAGCGAATCATTTTTTGAGGACGGCCAACAGCGCGTTTGAGTTCCAAATCGGAGGTCGCCGGCTTGATCTCGGATACTATGCCTTGGGCAATTAACTTATTGACCAGGTTTGTGATCGTTGCCGAAGAGAGGGAGAGCTGTCTGGCTAATCCGGCTCGTGATATTTGCGTCCCTTGCAACAAGGACAATAAAATCGCCCTGTTGTTGTGATCCTTGATCCGATATAGATTTCTACCTGAATATTGTCCCATATGATTGGAGTAGATTATTTCATTTATTTAGTAAAATAAATGCCCTTTCCATTTTAGACACTGTGATTTGCTTTGTCAATAGGCCCGAGCGAATAAACCTGGATCTGGTGAGAGTCCCTAAGCCAATTATTCTGAATTTTCCTGTATACTTATCCTATGAAAAACCAGCTTCCCATCGTACAAATCGATTTGCCAGCCGGGTTCATTGACCTGGGCATGGGCAACCCCGATCTTTCTTTGTTGCCGCTGGACTCAATCCATCAGGCAGCGGATGCGTTTTTCGCCAAACTCGATCCACGTCCCCTTCAATATGGTGCAGAACAGGGGGATGGCTATTTCCGACGCGCCCTGGCCGACTATCTGTCCAAAAACAACACGCATCCCGTCGAGCCCGATTCCTTGTTTGTGACGAGTGGAGCATCCTCGGCGTTGAACCTGATCTGTAACCTCTATACCCGTCCGGGTGATGTGGTCTACGCCGAAGAGCCATCGTATTTTCTGGCGCTGCGCATCTTCGAAGATTTGGGGCTGCAAGTCGTCCCCATCTCCATGGATGAGGACGGCCTACATCTGGAAACACTTGAGGAAATGCTTGCGGCGCAGAAGCCAAAACTGGTGTACACCATCCCCACGTTTCAGAATCCCAGTGGCAGAACGCTAGCAGAAGCGCGCCGGCAAAAGCTGGTCGAACTGGCTCAAGAACATGATTTCTTCGTGGTAGCCGATGAGGTCTACCATCAGCTTGCTTATGGGAAAAAACCACCACCACCGCTGGCTCAATTCACGAACGAGGTTGAGCGAGTCATCTCGGTCAACTCGTTCTCCAAGATCCTGGCCCCCGGCCTGCGCCTGGGATGGGTCCAAGCGCACGAGAATGTGATCCGTAGATTATCAAGTTGCGGAATGCTAGACAGCGGCGGCGGGATGAACCCCTTTACCTCAGCGGTTGTGCGGTACTTGATTGAAGCTGGCAGCCTGGGTGAGCATATTGCTGTTCTTCGAGAGGAATTCACGTCCCGACTGAACGTTATGGATGAGGCGTTGCGACGTTACATTCCTGATGCAGAGTACACTCGTCCTGAGGGAGGCTTCTTCTTTTGGGTGCGGCTCCCAGGTGTGGACACTGTAGTGTTGCGCTCAAAGGTGAAGGAATTTGATGTAGATTATCGCCCGGGGGCTTTGTTTTCTAGCGAGGGTGGCATGAAGGATTATGTTCGCTTGAGTTTTGCTGTAAATGGTGTGGAGGAGATCGAAGAAGGGGTCAAACGTCTGAGCGATAGTTTAGCTATCAAGTAACACATAACTCAACAAGCAACCTGATCATCGTAAGAAGTCATTCGGATAAATATGGTAATATTTAGGCGCAAAGGAATATACTATGCCTAAATTAAAAACCTATCGATTATTCATCAGTCATTCATGGGATTATCACGAATCTTACGATCGATTAGTTAATATCCTTGATGGAGCGCCGTATTTTGATTGGTTCAACCATTCGGTCCCCAGAGATGAGCCTGTTGTTGATCCAGATGAAGAAGTGGGCAAAAGAGAGTTGCTGCATGAATTGAAAGAGCAAATCCAGGGCGTTCACTGCGTGTTGGTCATCGCTGGAATGTATGCTACGCATAGTTATTGGATTGAGAAAGAAATCAAGGCGTTTCTAAATTTTGAAAAACCAATCATCGGAATTGCACCATGGGGGCAGGAGCAATTGCCCCTGGTTGTTAAAGAATCTGCAACAGAAATGGTCGGCTGGAACACAGATTCAATTGTTAGCGCAATTCGCAAACATTCGTTATGATCGATAGGGTGGGGAGGGGGGTTTCTAGCGACCAGTGTACAGTGGCCTGTAGCAGTAATCAGGTTTCAGTTTGTCTCACTATGATATCGCATGCTGGTTACTGCCAACTGATTTCTGAAAACTGAGTTGGGAGGAGGTCACTGCTACAGCTTGACAAGTTCAGGCAAAAAATCTATAATGCTTTCGATAAGTATCATTACCGAAAACGTATATTTTTGACCAAGATCCTGCCCTAGGTGGTAACCATGATCATTTCGCAAGCAATTGAAGCCTATGTAGATAGCGTCAAATTAGCGCGCAGTGATAATACTGCCCTTACATACGCCAAAGCAATGCGCGTATTTGCAGAAATCCTTGCACAAAACGGCCACCCCCCCGATGATACGAAAATCGGTCAGCTCAATGAAGACGCCATCCTGTGGGCCATATCTGCAATGAAAGATTTCGCCCCCGCTACCGAACGTTTATACCTTACAGCTGTGACCGGCTTTTACGAATATCTGGCAGCAGAAAAGCTCTGCGATGTCAATTTGCCTCGTTTGCGCTCTCTGATCAAGCAGCGCGCCCGTCGCCCTGGACAGCGATTGCCCCAATTTCCCCGCGATGACATCGAAAATGTACTACTATACGCATTAAATCTGGCTGAAATGCCCGCTGAAGACGAGAATCACCGCCTGCGTGACCTGCGTGACCGGGCATTTTTGCTGGTTTTGGCAGATACAGGTCTGCGGGTGCATGAAGCCTGTGCCCTACGGCGTGGTGACATCGACTGGAATGAGTCGAAAGCGCTCATCATCGGCAAAGGAGATCAAGAGGCGGTTGTGCGCTTCTCAGCGCGGTCGCTCAATGTCCTTAAAAACTACCTCGACGCCCGCGTGGTGCTCGATGGAGCTTCAGGGCGCCCCCTGACCTCCCTATCCCTCTTTTCGAGACACGATAAAGGTGCTGGTAAGCGCGTGTTACCGATCACAACAACGACGGGACGCAATATCGTGCGCCAGCGCGTGCGCGAAGCCCTGGGAGAGAAAGCTGTCGGAACGATCACTCCACACTCATTTCGTCATTATTTTGTGACAACTGTCTTGAGGGGTTCGGGTGGCAATCTCAAATTGGCCCAAAAGCTGGCCCGGCACAAAAATATTGCCATCACCCAAAGATACGCTCACCTGGCAGATGACGAGCTGGATCAGGGATATTACGAAATTTTTGATCAAACTCAGGGTTCAATGGAACCAAAAGATTAGTGTTATGATATTCCCATGACCCAGCTTGATATCTTTGCCTCCTCCTCTTCCCAATATGCTGATCTTGATGGACTTCTGGATGCGATCAATAGCATGCATGCTGATCCTCTAGCGGATGCAGGCACAAACATCGTGATCAGCCGCGGCAATCCCCAGGCAAAAATCCTGATCATCGGTGAAGCACCCGGTCCCCAGGAAAACATCCAGGGAAAACCTTTTGTCGGACGCGCTGGAAAGTTGCTTGATGATATCCTGCGAGCCGTGGAATTCGACCCCGATAAGGATGTCTATATCTCCAACTCGGTATTCCGCATGCCGCCTGGGGAAGGTGGAAAAGCCTTTCGAAAGCCGACCAACCCAGAGATCGAATACTATCGTCCTTTTGTTGGAGAGCTGATCCGCCTCATGGACCCCATGATTTTACTTCTCACGGGCAATGTGGCCTGTTACTCTGTACTCGGGCAAACAGGGATCACCAAGTTGCGTGGCACATGGATCCAGCAGGGCGAATCCTGGACCATGCCAATTTTCCATCCCTCTTATTTGCTCAGGAATCCGTCTAAGCAACCGGGCTCGCCAAAATCGCTCATGTGGGATGATATTCGCGAAATCCGCAAGAAATTTGATGAACTTGTAAACCAAAACGCATCCACAGATCAATAGGATAAACGCAGATATCTGTTGGGAGCATCTGATTAGCGTGACGGGGGTTATTGCTACTGCTTGATTGGTTGAAAAATTAGTGAAAGCGCAGAAAATGTCTCAGATCTCCCCTACCCCAAAAGCTATTATTCGTAATTATCTCACCATAGTGGGCCTGTACACCCTATCAGCCTCGCTGATCTGGGGCGTTAACACGCTCTTTTTGCTTGACGCAGGTCTGGAGATCTTCGAAGTCTTCATTGCCAACGCCATGTTCACCGGCAGCATGGCACTCTTCGAAATCCCGACTGGCGTGCTAGCAGATACACGCGGCCGGCGAGCATCCTTTTTGTTGAGTTTGGCTGTGCTGCTGTTAGGCACTCTGGGCTATGTCGGCGTTGCCGCCGCCCAGGGTGGTCTAGAGTGGTTTGTAGTCATGTCGATCGTGTTGGGATTGGGCTACACTTTCTACTCAGGAGCGATGGAAGCCTGGCTAGTGGATGCCTTGAACTCCAGCGGGTACGAAGGCAAATTCGATACAGTCTTTGCGCGTGCATCAATGGTCTCGGGTGCAGCGATGTTGATCGGCAGCATTGGTGGCGGCCTGCTGGGGGAACTGGATTTGTCGGTGCCTTTCCTGGCACGGGCAGGGTTGCTGGGATTGGTTTTTATCTACGCCTATCTCGCCATGCACGATATCGGCTTTACACCAGTTAAAGCATCCTTATCAACACTACCTCAAGAGATGCGCGCTGTAGCGCGTGCCAGCATCGCCCATGGCTGGAATCAGACTGAGGTCCGTTTGTTGATCCTGGCGGGCGTTGTTCAGGCGACTCTGTTGGCCTGGGGATTTCACGCCTGGCAGCCTTATTTTCTAGATCTATTAGGGCGCGAAATCACCTGGGTGGCCGGCGTCATCGCGGCGCTGATCTCGATAGCAACCATCCTGGGGAATAGTATTGTGGAGTGGGCTAGCAAATATTGTGGGCGCCGAACGACGTTGTTGCTGTGGGCGGCGGGGATTTCCTCCGCGGCAATCGTGGGAGTTGGGGTCACCAATTCGTTCTTTATTGCTGTGGGATTGTATCTGATTTCCATGGTCGCATTTGGTGTGATCACACCAGTAAAACAGCCCAACGTGCACCAGATTATCCCCTCGGAGCAACGCGCTACAGTGATCTCATTTGACTCGCTATTAGCCAGCGGAGGCAGTATGCTTGGTCAGGGTGGATTGGGATATCTAGCACAGTTGCGCTCCCTCTCGGCTGGTTATGTTACTGGTGGCATCACGACCTTGCTGGCCGTACCGATCTTGTTAACCCTGCGCCGCATGGATACAGATACAGACTACATTGTTGGGGAAGCTGGCCAGGGCGGGGTCTGCGCTGGCCAAGGGTTACCAGATGTAGCAACTGTAGATGCTAAAGCGCGCCAGGCTACCTGATCGGCGGCTGGAGCAATGTGAACACAGGATTTGCTGTTCTTCCCTGAACAATCGAGGAGAGAACTTTCCGAAAAACAAGGATAGCAGAGTGCTTGCACTCTGCTATCCTTGTTTTTCGGTTTCCAATTGTGGGTACTATTTAAATGCTTCCACGACCATAAATATCCTAATAATGAGAACCACAAGCGTAATGAAGTTCGTCACCAGCCAGAACTTGCTTATCTCGGAAAAACTCTGCATTAATTCTTTGATATCATTCCCTTCCGTTGTGGCGATGCGCCTGAAGTTATCCACGGGGAGATAAATTGTGATTGCCATGACGACATAGATGATGCCCGCGATCAACCCCAACCACCAGTAGGAAAAATCACTGGTGAAAAACTTGAGCATCATGGCGGCACCAGCCACGGCAATTAGGACCGCCCCGACGGTTAGCCACTTTGCTAGCGAGCGAAAAACTTCGTTTTCTTCTAGTAAGAATTCGTATGGATCCATGACTGTTGTCTCCTTGTCCAAACAATTAGATTATCGAAATGACAATATTTAGCACAACGATGGCGATCACCAAGATTGAAGTGATTTTCCAAGCTAAACTAAGCTCGCCTAAGGCCGTGATCAATTCGGGAATATCCTGACCTTCGGTTGTGATGATCTTCTTCAAATTATCTGAAGGGCGAAAAAAGAGAATGCCTACAGTGATCAACACCAAACTGTGCACTAACCAAATCATCGAGTTAAGTAGTGGTGCTGTCTTGAATATTGCCACTGTTTGGAATACCGCGGTTAGCCCGATTAGAACAAGCAAAACAGCTTGCGTGACTACGCGTACTGCAACAGAGCGGATAAGTTTATTTTGTTCTGGGGAAAACTCATATTTTGACATGATATGCCTCCTATATCATATACGTGTTGATAGTCCGCAAATTGCTCCACCCCATTTATTGATGTTTACCTCCTTTCGTGCGATTCTAGGCTGGGATCCCTGTTCTGCCGATATCGCTGGATGAAAGTATCTACTATGATATTAGCAAATGAAATCCGCTTGTCAAGAATGTATGATTACACCGGCCGCGTTATCCCCCTCTTTTTTGCATCTGTGACCCACACCTGGCTGGCAAATCGCTCGATGAAATAGCGATCGTGGACCACGGCCAGGATCGCGCCTTCGAATTGCGACAAAGCCTGCTCGAAGAGTTCACGAGAGGGAATATCGAGATGATTGATCGGCTCGTCGAGCAGCAGGAAATTGCACCCCTGGGCGACCAGTTGCGCTAACATCAAGCGGGCTCGCTCGCCATAGCTCAGGTCGGAGATTGAGCGCAGAGGGTCATCATCGCTGAAAAGAAAATAATGCAAAAAGGAACGTGTTTCGGTCATATTGAAAGGTGAAACCAACTGAATGGTTTGTACCGCGTTCAACTCGGGATCCAGCGTTTCTTGCTCCTGGCTCATATAGCCCAACTTCACGCTGCCCCCCAAACGCACTTCCCCACCAATGGGCGCGAGCCGCCCGGCAATCGTACGCAGCAATGTAGTTTTGCCAGAGCCATTGGCTCCGGTGAAAGCAATCCGCTCACCCGCCTGGATGTGTAGATGAAGGTTCTCCAATAAAGGCACATAACCCGGATACCCGATGGTGAGATCATTCAATTCAAGCACATTCTTGCCCAGATGTTCGACTTGATTGAACTCGAGCTTGATCTGCCAGCCGGCTTTGGGTTTTTCGATGCGTTCATCTGAATCGAGAAAGCGCTGAAGTTTTTTCTCTCGAGAGCTGGCCTTTTGAGCCACCTTTTTTGCATAACGGCGCTTCCCTGGCTCGCGTGACGTTGTGGTAATCTCCACATTTCGAGCCTGCTCTTTGGTTCGCGCGATATCACCCCGCATGCGGCGGATCTCAGCAACCTGGTCGCGATAGGCGGCCATCAGATGATTGTGTTCTCGAAGGACCTGCTCGAGATAGTCAGTATACGTGCCGCTGTACTCACGGAGGGTCTGGGTTTCAGGGTTCAGGTCGAGGATGCGCGTGACTGTCCGTTCGAGAAAGGTGCGGTCGTGGGTCACGATCAGAGCGGCACCGGGATAATTCGTCAGCCAATCTTCCAGCCATTCCAGCATGGCAATGTCGAGATGGTTGGTGGGCTCGTCCAGCAGCAGCAACTGAGGATCGGAGAGTAGCACCAGGGCTAAGGAGAGGCGCGTTTTTTGCCCTCCGCTGAGTGCAGATACAGGATGAGCGCCATCAATAGATGACAGCTCCAGAGAGTCTAAAATGGCAGGGGCCACACCGGGGTCAATCTGACCGAGGTGCTCGATCTTTGACAGCACAAGGTCATACTTTGTCTGGAGTTCGGGTTGGTCCGGTTCCCTGACCAGGGCTTCAGCCAGGTGCGTTAACTCGCTTTCAAGAATGTTGAGATCCCCTGTGGCGCCCTTGACCAGTTGACTGACTGTGACGTTTGGGGCGGGATCAAAGCCCTGGGGTAGATAGCCCACCCTCAAATTGCTGGGTGTGAACGTCACCTGCCCGGCATCAGGATTCTCCTCCCCAGTGAGAATCCGCAAAAGCGTGGTTTTTCCACACCCGTTCGGACCAATCAGGCCAACTCGTTCGCTGGAGTTTACACTGAAGGAGACGTCTCGTAATATTTGGTGAATACCGTAGGATTTGTTGATGTGGTGAGCGGTAAGCATTAAGGCTCCTGTAGAACTCAGTTATCCCAAGTGCCCCTGCACTTGGGTGGCCAAAGTGCGGAAGGATTACGCCCTTTGGCACAAAAAAAACCGAGGGCAAAACCCTCGGCCTGAATACAAAGCTTGCACGTTGGACGTGCTGGTAAGGTTTACCCGGAAATACTTTGTGGTTCTACAGGTTGTCCGTCATTCCATTTGCTCCGTGCTGAAGTTGCTGGGATTATATCATAGCAGTTCCCAATTCCCATGGACTCCACTAAAAATTTGTGCTATAAAAACCCTCAAGTGTCAAATAGTCAGGCCTTACGCAGTTCTTGCAATTCCAGGGTGAGCACCCAAACCCGTTGGGCGCTTGAATGCTCAAATTCGCCCAACTCGGTTGGGCTAGTTACCCCAAGTGTGTAAGTCCTGATAGTATTGATGGGGCATGTGAAAATTGGAGTGGAGGTTTCAAATGACAGATTTCCTTAACCAGATTTATTATGGCAACAGTGTTAAAGCATGGATGATCGCGCTGGGGTTAATCGTCCTGTCGGTGGTTATTGGCAGGATCATTTATTGGGTGTTCAGCCGATGGTTAAAATTCCTTACTCGAAAAACCACCTCTCAATTTGATGACATCCTGATTGATATGATCGAAGAGCCCATTGTTGCGGTCATAATTCTCTTTGGAATGCGCTATGCCACCAACCAGTTGACATTCAGTGACGCAACCGAAACCTGGGTTGCGAGCATATTTGGCTTTGCCCTAACCCTGATCATAACTTGGGGTGTTGTGAGATTATATGAGGCCTACCACCTGGAATATTTTGTTCCTCTGGCAAAGAAAACCAAATCCGAATTAGATGATCAATTGCTGCCGATATTAAAATCTGGGGTGAAGTTTATAGCTTATTCTCTCGGCATTGTCATTGGACTCAACAACGCTGGCTTCGATGTCGGTGCTGTGTTAGCTGGACTCGGAATAGGAGGTCTGGCATTTGCGCTGGCAGCACAAGATACCGTATCCAATATTTTTGGCGGGATCACGATATTAATTCAGCGGCCTTTCAAAACCGGCGATATGATCTTATTCAATGACCGCTGGATGAAAGTTCTAGAAATTGGAATCCGGTCATCTCGGCTCGAAGATTTCCTGTCTCAGCACTTTGTCACCGTTCCCAACTCGTCCTTCACGAACAGCGCGGTGACAAATATTACTGCCCATGAGGGGCATTGGGTCTATATTCATCTGAAATTGGCACCCGAGACAAATTCAAATTCGATCGAGCAACTTTTGGTCGGAATGAAGGAAATCTTCCTGAACAACGACAAACTTGATCCAGGATTTGAAGGCGTTGAGTTCTGGGATTATATTGATCACGCCTATGAAATTTGTAGTTGGTATCACGTAAGAAATTTCGAGGACCGTTTTTCCGCCCGTACTGAAGTCAATCTCGCCGTCAAAAAATTGCTCGAAAAGCTAGACGTGAAACTGGCATTGCCTTTGGGCGACCTTAGAAATTAGACCCGAAAGTGAACAAAAAGAGGAGCAAGCAGCGCTTTGCGCGGGCTTGCTCCTCTTTTTGTTTTTACTCCACAATCACCCAGTCGCTGGCACTGCGGCCGAAGACCTCGGGTGAGTACATCTCCTCGGCCTTGGCGGGTGGGACCACGAAAGTGCCGGGCGTCGTTGCTCGGGCGATATAAGTGTATTCGTAAACGCCATCCCAGAGCAGCGAGGCAAAGGCTTCGGCGCGCTCGTCGCGCATATTCTGGTGCTCGTACCAGGTGCCCCACCACCACCAGCCACGTTGGTAATCAGAGCTTTCTGTATCCTGAGGGATGCTGCCCGAGACGGCCAATGCAGGATTGACGATCTCTAAACCAGCGGGAAGCGGATCGACCAGGGCGACATGGTAACGGCGGTTGTCGGCCACTATGGTCAGGCGCACTCGCACGCGCGCCCCAGCCTTGATGTGCCAAACACCCTCCTCGTCGCGCCAAACCTCCTCGGGGTCATCTACGGCTTCATATTCACGCTGGACGACAAAGCCCATATCCAGCGGATCAAGCCAAAGGTCTGTGGGCGCGTATTTCAAACCCAGGCGATAATACAACCGCCCTACCCCATCCTTGCTGATGATCAGGTCTTGCGTTTCGTCGGATTCTACGAGATAACTCATTGGGATCTGCGTCTCGTGGCGTTCGGTGGTGTAGCCTTCATAGACGTGCTCTCCAGCATAGGTCTCACCCAGCCAGATGCGGGCGACGAAGTCCGGCGTCTGGGCTTCGTAGGTGTTAAAGTAGCGGTCCAATGCCAGCAGGACGAAGACATTCTCCTGGGTATTCTTCCAGCGACCGCGCGTACGATGGGCCAGCAGGCCGTTGACAAGTTTGGGGATCAGGTCGCTGGCCTGCCCTGAGTTTATCGAAGGGTCGGCGATCATGGCGTCCAACAAGACAGCGTCGGTTCGGCGGTTGGAGTTAAGCAGCAGATAGGACTGATCGTCGTAATAGGTCGTAAAGTTAGCCGCACCGGCGGTCTCGACCACGCGGTTGCTGATGTATAGTCGAATCTCGTCCAACTCGGTTGCATTATCGGGATCTTTCAGGAGCACCTGCCAAAGCCAACCTATGGCTTCCAGAGAGAGTTCTTCCAGACCAGCTTCGTGGTACAGGCCATTGGCCTTGACGGGATCGGCATCATCCAACAGGTCACGCACGTAGAGGGCATAGGAGCTCAAGATCCAGCGCGTGCGCTGGCTGTACCACCATGGGTAATGGCTCTCGATATCCTGTAGATAATAGAGCACGTTCATGATCATCTCGTCGGGGACGTCAAAGCCCTTGGAGATGGCGCGAGCCAATGCATGAGCGACATGAATGGTGTTGAAGGGGATCGAATCCTGGCCGCGGCGCCAGTATGGGAAGCCACCGTCCCAGTTCTGCATCCCCTGAAGGCGTTCGATGTCCAGCTGCACACGGGTCTCCATATCTTCGGGGGATGGCAGACCCTCGGCCTCGAAGGCCGTCAGCACATCGCGCAAGGCGGCGACACCCAAGATGCGCGAGGATAACTGCTCTGAACATTCGTAGGGATATGCAACCAGGTAGATCACGGCGTCGGTCAGTGCTTGCAGGGCTGTGGACGAGGTCTGGATTTCCAGGCCTCCAAATTGAGGGTAAACTTCGGATGGGGGTAGTACTGGCTGAACGACCGCACCTTCGTCAACCACGCCGTAGGTAGCGAAAGCCTCGGTAGTGGCCGGGGTGTAGACGGGCAGTTCCACCTGAGCGGCATCAGCATATGCGCCGTTACCGGCGTTGACAGACACAGCCGCGATCTGGAAGCGGGCGGTTCCAGCGTTCTCGGTGACCGAGGGGAAGCGCACTTCGACCCGGTCGTTTGCGGGTACAGACACCCGTTGGCCTGAAACTGCGTTAGTCTCAGTATCACTTAATTCAATATTTGTTGCCTGGACGACGACGTCGACAGTCATATCGTCATCGGTCTGGTTTTGCAGCACAACGGGCAGCTCGAACCAGTCGCCAAAATTGAGGAAGCGCGGTGCCGAGGGGCGTACCATCAGGGGCAGCCGGGCGGTCAGGTTGGCTTCTCCGGAGCCGAACTGGGAACCATCACTGTCGACGGCGACGACCATGATTCGGTAGCGCGTCAGGTTGTCAGGCAGGGATATCTTCACAACGGCCAGCCCGTCCGCGTCTGTGCGTACCTCGGGAGCGAATGTGGCTAAGGGATTGAAGTCTGAGCGGACGGTGATTGCCGCGCCCTGCGCCTCTCCCCCACCTCGAGCCTCGTCCATATCCATCATTTCTTCCTCAGGCGCCGCTGGGAGTGCTTCGGCGGAAAGCTCTTGAACAAAGCCGTCGAAGACTCCTCCGGCTTCTTTCTCGACCGCGCTGGAAGCGACCAGATCCTCCCCGCTGCGAGCGGCCTCCGCTAGCGCCAGCGGATCGGTCAATATGATGCTGGCGCGCCCGTAGGTGCTGCTCTGGTCGGCATAGCGATGGCGATAGAACACCGAGATGGGATCCGATAGCTGATAGTTGGTCAAGGCCAGAATGGCCTCATCGACCACGACTACGGCGATCTCAGCGCCGGGGACGGGATTTCCTAACACATCCTTCAGAGCTACGGAGATCGTGGTATCGCCGCCAGGCTCAAGTTTTGTCACTTCGGGTGAGACTTCGAGTTCCAGGGTGCGCTGCAGCGGTGGGATGATCAGGTTGAGAAATCCACTGGCATAGGCCGGGCGCGCCGGCGCATCGGGTACTTCATTGCCCTGGTCATCGAGACGCGGCGCTGAACCGACCAGGTCGACCTGGATGTTCAGGTTGGGGATATGCGCGGCATCGATAGGGATTTGCAATGTGTACGTGCCCGCGTGCGCGTCTATGAGGAAACGTTCGGTGTACAAGATGCCGCTGCGGTTGACGGTCAGCAGGCCCTCGGCAGGAGTGAAGGGCGACTGCACCAGGATCTCGGCCACATCGCCGGGCTGGTAGGAGTCGCTGTCCGGGATCAGGGTGACCTCTTCCTGCTCAACTTCGCGAGAAGGTGGCCGTTGGCCGCCGCTGACCCAGCGGGTGATGCGACTCATGTTCTGCCGGCCCAGGTCATCGGTTAGGATGGCCGTGATCTGGTAACGCCCGCCGATGGTGGTATCAAAGGTGCAGGTGACGGGCTCGAGGGCCGAAGTCAATACGCATTCCTGGATATCGACTTCCTCTTGCTGCCAGCGTCCATCTGTGTACATCCACTCCAATCGAGCGGCTCTGATTTCGATGAGGGTGCCGGAGATGGCTTCGCCATCCAAGTCAGCGACGATCAACTCAATATGTAGGGGATCACCCCGCTCGACAAAGTAACGTTCACTGCGCAGACCCACATAGAGGTCGGAAGGATGCACCAGCAGACTTGTTGCCTGGTTCCAGGCCTGGCGGTTGACATCCATCACCGAAGCCTCAGCCATAATGCTTTGGGGTCGTTTGTCACCAGATCCTTGAAAATCGATGCGCAGGTAGTGTTCTCCAGCCGCATCTGTTGTTCCTGTGTAAGTTTCTGTGATGGTGCTTGAATACCCGCCTTCAGCGTCGGCATCCCAGTACCACCAGGGGGTCCAGAAGCCAAATGAGAACTCCGGCCAGTTGGGGGGTGAGTAATTGGTGGGGGTCGAGGTCACCCACCAGGTGGTCTCTGCATTCGGCAAGGGACCGCCAGCGAAATAAGCTGCCTCCACGGCGACCATGGCATGCTCGCCGACGAAGTACGGGCTGGTGGTCTCATTGCGAGCAGACACTTCGAACTCAGGCCGGCGAAATTCCTGGATCTGGAGGGAATGGTAATACTCTGTACCAGATAAGTTGTCCTGGCTGCCTAAAGCGTAGAGCTGCAGTTGGGCGTAGCCCAGGTTAGCGTTTTCGGGCAGCGTGATCATGAAATCGAAGCCGCCCAAGGGGTTGACATTGGCGTTGCCAGTGGCCAGTTCGTTACCCTGGGGACCGGTGAGTACATAATTCACTGATGAGACCGAATCCCCCACCAGGCCGACATCACCGTCCTGCTTTCCTCCTACGCGGCGCAGCCAGCCTTTGAGACGGATTTCCTCACCGGGCTTGTACATCTGCCGGTCGTCGAAAACGTACCAGCGCAGGTCATCGTAGACTGTGCTGCGATACCAGCTATCCCCGCCCCAGTAGTAAGTCGAACGCGGCAGCAAGGCTTGATCTTCGCCCTGGCTTCCAACCAGATAGGAAGATCCTGTTGATGGATATTCAAAGTTGGCGATACCGTTCTCGCCTGTCATAACTTCCAGTTCAGGCGCATCAGAGGTGAGGGTCACACCGCTCAATGGTGCGCCGTCCTGCATGTTTGTGGCCCAGACCACCATCTCGCTATGATCAGCGAAGGCATCCAGGCCAATCTGCGTTACTTGCACCCAGGCGTGCACCGTCTCCCAATAACGGTCCTCCTGGAACAATCCCTGGGGCGGTTCGGCGATGACCACGAAGTGGCCGTACTCACCTTCGATGACGTCGCTCAAATCGATGCCCACTTCAGTGAGAATATCGGTCTGGATATCCAGCCTCTGGGTTTTGTCGACCACCTTGCGCCCGGGCGGGTCGATGGGTTTATCGGTCTCGTAGAAACTGCGCAGGTAGGCCATATACTCCGGCCAGTCATCCGGCTCGACGACGAATACTTTGACCTTGAGACGGCTGTAGTTCATGGTGTACAGGGATAGCGCCGGACCTGTTGGGGAGGCGGGATCTGTTGCTGAGGGGTCCAAGGTGACGAAAATATCATCGGGGCCGATCAAAAAGGGTTCGGCTGAATCGATCTTGTACCTGAGTTGCTCGTCCTCTCCTAAGGTTTGGCCGAACACGTCACGGAAGTCTCCGTCCACCGTGACCTTATAGGTGGTTTGTCCCTGGGTCATACCGCGGATCTCGATGATATTCCCCAAAATATTGACCACCGCACCGGGCAGTTCAGGCTCGATGGAGAGCATACCTTCTTCGTAATAAGCCGGATCAATGGGGTTATTGAACTCGATAAACAGCGGCTGCAACGGGCGGCAGACCTCGTCCCACCACGAGCAGCCATGATCGACGATCTCCAAGGGAGCGTAAGTGTGGAAGCTGTAACCCTGCGATGATTGTGTTAGCAAGGGACCTTCCGCAGAGGATGTCTCTGGCCCAATCGTCACGCTCACTGACGTGTCCGCGGGCAGCAGTTGGTCGGAGAGGAATGCCAGCCAGCGGCTCTCGCCGGCATTTTGGACATAATAGCTAATCTCAGTTCTATCGGCGATCTCCTCTTCCGTGGCCAGGCGTACCTGAACGGTTTCGCCATCGGCAGTGACCTGAATGGTCTCCAGCACGGATTGAGGATCGATGCGCTGGTCGAAGGCGATGAAGAAAATGGGGTCCCGCGGCTGGGGGTCGCTAGAGTGCGGGTAGTTGCGCCGCATTGTGACAGTCGGCGTGCTGAAATTAAACTGCACCGTCTCCACTAACTCCCCGCCCGTTGCCGACGTGGTTCCCGCCGGGATGGTGACGGTGTACTCGGTGGCCATAGGCAGGCGGTCGATCTGTTCAGAGTCGAATTGGAAGTTGAGCGTCTTGGTACCCAGCCAGCGCCAGGTGCCTTCTAAAGCGGGTTCGATCTGAACAGGGACATCCAGCTCAGACAAATCCTGCAAGGTCCCCAGCGGCACCATGGGCTGGTTGAAGGTCACATTGACGAAGGGCGCGATAGGGATCTCTCCCTCGGGCGCATAGCGCAGCACTTCCAACGGGCCAGCGATGATCTCATCCGGCTGGAGTGCTTCATCCGGGGGGAATACTGCTTCTATCGTCTCTCCAGTCAGTGGCGGGGGGATGACTTCGTCGGGGAGATTGAAATCGACAGCATCTTCACCTTCCTTGACCAACGCTGGCAAGCGCGCCAGGATGCGAGCGATATCATCCTCGGGCAAAGGCTCGCCGGCAGCAAGAGGCAGCGGAACAAAGTCCGACGGGGTTGCAGCACCATCGCTGAGGGTGAAGGTGAAGGGTGCGTCATCGTCGTCAGTATCACCGATGCCAACGTCGCCCAGAGACGAGGGCGACGCGCCTGCGGCGTCCCCTGCCCCTAAGGGAATCGGCTGCAGCGTGCCGTCATCCCCTGTATCGACATCAGGCATTGAGCAAGATGCCAGGAGAACGAGTAGCACACCGAATATCATTACAGGTTTGAGCCAAAGTGTAGGTTTTTTTGAACCAGCCATCATCGGAGCCCTCCCGAAAAATTCGTGTCATTACGAGCGGTTGAACTTTGTTCAAGCTTAGCGAAGCAATTTCATCCAACAAAGCATGAGACTGCCACGCTCGCAGTGACATTACACGTTTATATTATAGCGATAATGACGTCGGAAATGTGAATTTGGTTCCCCAAATTTGTTTATGGTTGATTGTCACCCTGAGGCGGAGCCGAAGGGTCTAGCGCAGCATAATGGTCATTTAACTACGCCAAAGGCGCGTCTACGACGGTTCAGCATGACAAACTGAACTTGCATGGCAGGCCTACTCATGACCCCAACTATGTTGGCATCCACCCCATCTATTCCGCCTATACCGGGATCGGTGCGATGACCTGCGAGGAGACGAACATCCAGGTCACGATAGCGGCGTTGAGAATAGCACCCACATAGGGCCGGCCGGTGAGTTGATAGAACCAGGTCGAGATGGGCACCACCATGATCAGCACTCCTATGATGTGGAACAGGCTCATGGTGAAGTTAGCCAGCATCCCACCCGGACCCACAAAGGGGATCACGCCGATTGTGAAGAGGGGGATGTATTGGACCAGCATGAACAAGATCAAGGGTATGATCATCGCCAGGGTGTTGGCCTGCGACCAGGCCCAGAAGGTTTTGAACCAGCCACCTTTGGAGGGCAGGCGCAGTTGACCATGCAGAAAAAAGCCCATCAGCACGAATCCCACAAGCAAGAAGGGGAAATACAGCAGCCACATACCGAAACGATAGGGGGTCAGGTCGCTGGCAAAGGGAAAGATGAAGCGGTAATCGACAATGAAGACCTGCTCGAGAATGTGTTCGAGGAGATAGGCATAGCCGAACAAGATCAAAGCCAAGAGGGCTGACTTGCAAAGTTGCCCCCAATCCAGTGCAAAGCGGTCTTTTTGAAAGGAGATTCCTAAGTCAGACCAGGTCAGGCCCGTATCCTGATGGCGGCGCTTATACCAGCCGCGCAGGATCAAGAAGCCAATCACGTTGACCCATAGGAACCACCACACCGTGCCGTTGACCAGCATCATGGGAAAGACCTTGTCAATTTGCACGACATAGATGTGGATGGCGAAAAGGGTCAGAATTATCGGCAGATAGATCCACATCAATAGACCGTTTACGGCGGAATACTTTAAGAATTCATTTTTTGAACAGGTGTAATTGTCTGCAATCTGTCCTTGCAGTGATGCGAAGAGCCGTGTGCGCAGCAAGACCAACCCCAAAGGCAAAACCGATGCCAACCCGGACAGCATGGCTACTAACGTGGCATATTCTTTGACCTCCCAAGTTTGGCTGTGGGCGTCGATCCAATATTCAGATGATGGGTTGAGGGCCGCGCGCATCCACTCCACGGCCGCGGCCACACCCACTTTGCTGTGGGACTCTTTGAGGTGGATCACCGGGAGCAGGACCACCTTACGGGCGGAGCCATCAACGAATTTCCCGTAGACCACGCCAAACTTTGGGTCAGATTCCGCAAAGGCGCCTTGGGTCGCGGGGCTTTTCATCCATTCAGTCGCGACATCATTGGTCCCGGTCATGCGTTCACGATATTCATCATATTGACCGAAGATCATCAGCATGTTTTGAGGTTTGGTTGGCGTGGCATCCTGTCGGTAGGCAAATCCAGAGATCACCAGCGCCCTGACCGATGGATCCTCCAAGGCGATGTTGTAGACCATCTCTGCTCCCAGGCTGTGGCCCATCAAGCCAACAGATTTTTGATCTACATAAGGTAGGGATTTGAGATACTCAAAGGAAGTGCGACCGCCGAAAGTATCGTCGAAATCGGGGGCATCCATATCGCCGGGATTTCCAGAGTTGCCGCGTCCGATAGCATCAATCTCTAAGACGACCATTCCACGCCGGGCGATCTCGATGGCGTAGGCATCACTGGTCTCGCGATTGTTCTGATAGCCATGAATATACACGACACCAGGGACGGGGTTATTGGAACCGGCATTCGCTGGCTTGAACAGTTTGGCGCGGATGGGAATGCCGTTGTAATTTTCAAATGAAACATTGCTGACCTCTAAGCGACCGAAATCGTTCTGCACTCCCCAGGCAATGACTTCAGCGATAAGCAAGCTGAGTATGCAGGCCAAAAAAGCCAACCACGCCTTATTGCGGCGAGTCGGATCTAAAAGATTCGATGTATCCATTTTGTCCTCCAATTGAAGTGCTGGATGGCAATGGTCTTGGCCCTCTGGAAAGCCCCTCGTCAATGCGCAAAGAACCTTGGTTTTCAATCCCTCTCAGATATTATACTCGTAGATCGTGTCGGTTCTGCTTTACTTCCCACCCAGCTAAAGTATAATGAACGCTGGAATATAGTTTGGTACTTCGCCGGAATAAAAACAAATTTCACATAGATATGTACAATCGGCTTTAGGAGGGCTCTTTGCACATAACTATTCTTACTGAATGTACGCTTGGGGATATTAAACCTCTCATCGCCCTGGTAATGGGTCTCTTCTCAGTTGGATACCTCGTTCTCCTCGTTGTTCCCCCTGGGTATACAGCGCAATTTGTTTTTTCTAATTCAACAATCCAACAGCGAGCAACCGACCTGGGGTGTCAAATTCGAGCTGACCTTGGCGTTTCAAAAGCTGTGCGTGCTGTTCGAATATTTCCTCCCGGTTAAACCCATAAATTAATCTTATGACAGAAACTATTCTCGATCGATTTCATAAACAAGCCATTGAAGAGCCCGACCGATTGCTTTACGTGTTTGTCGACAGCAACGGCAACGACCAGGAGAAGATGACGAGTCGACAGCTGTTCGATGTAGCCTCATCTCTGGCAAGTTTCCTTTCAGATGAATGTAACCTGAATACTGGGGATCGAGCACTGTTGGTATATTCACCCTCTCTTGAATTTATTAAAGCTTTTGTGGGCTGTATGCTGGGAGGTTTCATTCCCGTTCCCGTTTCTCCGCCGAACCCTTTTCAACTAAAGGAAGATATACCCGCGTTTCAATTACTCGCTGAAGACTGTGGGGCGAAGGTAATTTTGACGAACGCTGAATACCAGAGAGCCAAGCGATCCGCTGGAATAAAGAATATCTTCAACCGCCCAAGCGGGCATTGGGCAAATTTGCCTTGGTATACAACCGACAATATCGGTGGAGATGTTCGGTCTACAATTGTTCACCGACCTTCCCTAGATGATCTGGCATTCTTGCAATATACATCTGGCTCGACTTCGCAACCCAAGGGAGTCATGATTTCTCATCGCAATATCATGCACCAATTGTCATTCAATGCCCAAGTTGCAGGATTTCACCCATACTCGATAGGGGTTTTGTGGATTCCACATTTTCATGATTTTGGCCTAATTAGCGGCATACTCAACGCCTTATTTGGGAACGGTCTGCTTTATACCATGTCGCCCCTTTCCTTCATCAAAGACCCAGCCATTTGGTTTAAGGTTATGTCCCGAGTGAGAGCTACGCACACAGCCGCCCCAGATTTCGCTTATCGTTTGGCAGTTCGCAAGACAAACCATGAACAACGCAGCCAATGGGATTTGAGTTCCCTGCATCTTGCCATGAGCGCAGCTGAACCCGTTCGACCCTCAACTGTAGATCAATTTCTAGAAGCTTTTGAAGCAAGCTCGTTTCCCAGAGAAGCCTATTGCCCGTCGTATGGGCTGGCGGAGCACACTGTGGGTGTCACGGTATTCGGGAAAGGGCGAATCACGGTTGATCGTCGGAAACTTGAACAAGAGCGAGAGATCCAGATAGCGGATGGTTTGGCGAGCGAAGAAACTCTCACTTTGATCGGCTGTGGTACACCTGTAGATGGGATTGATGTGCGCATCGTTGATCCCGAAAGCGCGCAGGAATGTGAGCGTGGTTTTGTTGGAGAAATCTGGATCAATTCGCCCAGCAAAGCGATTGGGTATTGGGGGCGACCATCTCTCTCTCGAGAGTTGCTTGAGGCAAAAATCGCGGGTGGTCCTGAAGGGATTGGATACCTTCGTACTGGAGATCTCGGCGCAATTTATCAGGATGAATTGTATATCACGGGCCGAATAAAAGATTTGATCATCATTCGCGGTCGAAATCTCTATCCACAGGATCTGGAAGAGTCTGTCAATCTATGTGCTGCGGAAATTCGACCTGGACGTACAGTGGTCTTTTCTGTGCCCCACCCCAATGAGTCCCCCGAAGAGTATCTCGAAGAACAAATTGTAGTGATAGCCGAGGTGCGCACAAAAAAAATGCCAGTGGACGCAGCGCAGAAAATAGTGCGCCAAATACGCCGCCGTCTGATGGAAGAACATCAAGCCATCTGCTATGCCGTGCTCATTACGCGTCCTGGTGTCATCCAAAAGACCTCCAGTGGAAAGCTAAAGCGGCAGTCGATGAGACAGGCGTTTCTGGAAGGAAGTTTCCAGGACCAGATAATCATTGCTGACACCCTAACTGACATCATCGCCACACCAGATTATGATTTTGCTGATATTTCACAGCCGAGCATTGTAGAATGGAACGTCGAAGCGCTCGAAAAATTGCTTGTAACCCGATTTGCACAAACGCTGCAAGTACCCGTGGAGTATATTGATCCCCAAGCCCCATTAGAATCCTACCCGGTAGATTCACTCGTAGGTGTAAGTCTGATCAGTGAGCTTTCAGATCACCTGGGGGCTCCAATTAGTCCGAGGGTTTTGCTCGAATTCCCAAACATTTCTGCGGTCGCAAAGTTCATCCATGGACAACATAACCAGCGGGAGCGCGCATCCAAAACTTCTGACGCTGGAATAGAAGATCCCGCGTATCTCCTTTCGCAAATGGATCAACTATCTGATGAGGAGATCGCAGAATTGCTGGATAAACGAATGGGTGGGAATATGCCACATGAATGATCCAGAACATCTACGTGGCCTAACCGCCGAAGAACGTCGCCAACTGTTGGCGGATATGCTAAAGGAAGAGGCTAGGCAGAAGCAATCAACACACCCTCTTTCTTATAACCAGCAAGCGCTTTGGTTTCTATACCAAAATGCGCCTGCCAGCGCGGCCTATAATATTGCTCTATCCGTCCGCATTCGATCTGCTCTCGATGTTCTTGCATTAAAAAGAGCCTTTCAAGCGATTATCCTGCGCCACCCCAGCTTGCGCACAGCTTTCTCAACTCACAGTGACGAAGTCAAACAGGTTGTGCATGGATACCAAGAGCTAGATTTTGACGTTCTGGATGTGTCGGGATTCGGAGAGGAAGAAATAAAGGCGCTGGTTATCGCCCACTATCGCCAGCCCTTCGATTTACACCACGATACCCTCTTACGAGTTCGTTTATTTCGTCGCGCCGTCGATGATCACATTCTCTTGGTTGTGATCAACCACATTGTTTGTGATGGGTGGTCCATCTGGATCATTCTGGATGAACTAAAGACCCTCTACCATGCCGAGGTCAATCGCAAACCGGCGAACTTGCCTCAACTTGAACAAACATATATTGATTTTGTCCATTGGCAGGCGGACATGGTGACGGGACCAGAAGGACAGCGGGCCGAATCCTATTGGCGCGAGCAATTATCCGCCCCTCTATCAACACTAAATATGCCCACAGATCGACCTCGACCTCCAGTGCAGAGTACCAGTGGGGCCTCCTACCCCTTCAGCCTTTCACCGCAACTATCCCGAGCCGTCCGTGAGTTAGCCCGTATCCACAAGGTCACCCTCTACACCCTTCTGCTATCTGCCTTTCAGGTGCTCCTGCATCGATACACAGGTCAGGATGATATCTTGGTTGGATCACCGGCGGCGGGACGGGATCAGATTGAGTTTGCCAATGTTGTGGGTGATTTCGTAAACTCTATTGTTTTGCGTGCTGACCTGTCGAATAACCCTGCTTTTCCTTCATTCTTGGATCAAGTGCACTCCACTGTGCGAGATGCCCGTTCTCATCAAGATTACCCATTTCCACTCCTTGTCCAGAAATTAAATCTCGATCGTGATCCCAGTCGCTCGCCTCTCGTTCAAGCGTTTTTTGTTCTCCAATCACCTCATCGCGGATCGCAGCTAGCCAGTCTTTTGGGTCATTCGAAGACCGATGAGACGCTTCAATGGGGGACACTTCTGCTCGAAGCTTACCCAATCTCTCAACAGGAAGGACAGTTTGATCTCGTACTTGAAATTGTAGAGACAGCTGACAGCCTCTCCAGTGTAATCAAATTCAATCCAGACCTATTTGACCGAGAAACCATTGCGCGCATGGCAGAACATTACCAAGTTTTGTTGGCAAGTGTTGTCGATAATCCTCAACAAACGATTGCAGCCCTGCCGATCCTAACAGGGCAAGAACGTACCCAGTTATTGGAAACCTGGAACGACACGTTAGTTGAGTATTCAAACAAATGTGTTCATGAGCTAATTGAAGATCAGGTTGTTGTAACACCAGAGAATGTGGCGATACTATTTGGATATGAAACGGTTACCTACCGCGAACTGAATCAGCGTGCAAACAAGTTGGCAAATTATCTGCGATCGATCGGTGTGGGACCGGAAGTGCTGGTTGGGGTGTGCGTCAAACGCTCCATTGAATTAGTGGTGGCAATCCTGGGCGTATTGAAGGCGGGAGGCGCGTATGTTCCGTTGGATCCAGAGTATCCCTCTGAGCGAACAGCCTACATATTAGAGGATTCGCAAGCGCAAGTGATCCTGACCCAAGCGCAACTTGTTGGAACACTCCCCTCATCTGAGGTGCAGATTGTTTGTATCGATTCAGATTGGGATCGTATCGCTCAAGAAAATGCCAACAATCTCGCCCATGAAACCGATTCAGAAAATTTGGCCTATGTAATTTACACCTCGGGGTCGACGGGCAAACCAAAGGGAGTGGCAATTCAACATGGCAATGTTGCGGCCTTGATTAACTGGGCACTGGGAACGTTTGAAAAACATATCTTCAACGGAACATTGGCTTCCACCTCGATTTGCTTTGATATTTCTGTTTTCGAATTATATGTTCCACTCTGTTGTGGTGGAACCATGATCATGGTTGAGAATGTGTTAGCAGTTCACGAAATGGAGCAGAACGACAATATTACGTTGATCAATACAGTTCCCTCAGCCATGAATGGATTGATCCAATTAGGCGAATTGCCCCCTAACGTAAAAACTGTCACCTTATGTGGTGAGCCCCTACAGGTGGAATTAGTCAATCGATTATGCAAAATGGACATGGTCGAGCAGGTATTTGATCTATATGGCCCAACCGAAGATACTGTTTATTCGACCTTCGCTTTACGCACCCTCGATGGACCCAATACGATCGGCCGTCCTATTCATAATACACGCACCTATATTTTCGATTCTCAACGAGAACCTGTGCCGATCGGCGTCGTGGGCGAACTATACTTGGGCGGAGCAGGAATTGCTCGGGGGTATCTACATAAGCCAGAATTGACGGCAGAGTTGTTTGTAACGGATCCGTTCAGCGGGGATCCTTCATCGCGCTTGTACCGCACCGGTGACCTAGCCCGCTATCTTCCAGATGGTAACATCGAATATTTGGGGCGTGTGGATAATCAGGTCAAGCTGCGCGGGTATCGCATTGAATTAGGTGAGATCGAAGCCCACCTTATGGAAATCCCTGAGGTTCAAGAATGTGTTGTGATCCTGCTTGGAGATCGGATTGTGGCGTACGTGGTTGGGGATACGGATAAAAGACAGTTGGGAAAGCAATTGGTCGAAAGGCTACCCAAATATATGCTACCAACGCATTACATTGGGCTAGATACCCTGCCAAGGTTACCAAATGGAAAGTTAGATCGCAAATCTCTTCCCGAAGCGGTAGAAGACCATGAACGGGATTCTTGGATTTCCCCAAGAAATAGCCTGGAACAGCAATTGGTGCATTTGTGGGAGCAATTGTTAGCTACACAGCAGATCAGCCCTCATTCAGATTTTTTCGAATTGGGGGGGCATTCACTCCTAGCAGTTCAATTGGTAGCTCGCGTGCGAGAACAGTTTGATGCTGATTTACCTCTGACAACCTTCTTCCAAAATCCCACCATTGAAGGGTTGGCAGTGGCAATTCGTCAAAACCAGGGCCCCTACGCCAGGAAGGCATTGTATGAAATTCAAACAAAAGGAACAAAGCCACCCTTCTTCTGTGTCACTGCTGGCTATGGAGATCTACTTGCTCTTACGAATCTTTCGCGCGAGCTTGGGTCTGAGCAACCCTTTTATGCTCTCCAGCCGCCCAGCCTCGATGGAGAACAGCCTACCTACTCTCAAATCGAGCACCTTGCAGCACACTATGTTCGCCAAATACAGTGCGTACAACCTGAAGGCCCCTATTATTTAAGTGGTTATTGCTCCGGGGGGTTGGCAGCATTTGAGATCGCCCAACAGCTTCGAGCCCAAGATCAAACTGTCGCGCAGCTTATATTACTCGAAACTCCTTACACGTTCGCGCGATTCACACATTTTAGTTATCGTTTATTGCAGCGCGCATTTTCTGGGCTATTACCCGATTCCGAAAAAAACCGCTCTCGCCTTGTTCAAATCCTCCACAATATGTTCAACGATGCTGGCCTGGCTGCACATCTCGGAGCTATGGTGGGGTACAAACCGACTTCATATTCAGGGAGAATTACATTATTCCTGGCAAATATTTCCTTCACAAGATTTTCTTTCGTTCCCTATCGTTGGCAGCGCGTTTCCAATATAGGTGTCGACACGGTTTTGACTCCAGGCGACCATGACAATTTCATTCGCGAACCTCACGTTTCGGCATTGGCTCATCACCTGCGTGATGCATTAGGCCAAACAGCTAGCCGGGTTTCTAACTATTAGGAGATAATCCATGACGAAGAATAATTTTCCCGCTTCTAACTCACTAACGGACACCTTGATAAAAAATGAGATCTTTGGGAGCTTGCCTGAATCTGCTCTGGGAGGAATTGAAGCTGAGCTGGCCCTGGTAGCTTTGTCCGAAGGAGAAAATCTGTTTTCCCAAGGTGAGCCTAGTGAGCACCTCTACTTGATCACGAGCGGTTGTTTGCGAGTCATTCTCGCTGAGGATGGTAATGAGATCATTGTGGACGATATTGGCCCAGGTGAACTGGCTGGCGAGTTAGAAGTTCTATCAGGAGAAGCTCGCACAACTTCTGTGGTCGCGATTCAGAAATCAGAACTAGTCCAGATTCCCACGGAAATTATTGATCGTATTGCCGATGATGCTCCACAGTTTTTGTCCAAGATTGCCGAAACAGCCATGCGCCACTGGAAACGAGCCCAATTATTCAAGATGCTGCCAGTCACATTTGGAGAACTTGATCAGCGGATGTTCGAAGAAATTGAAGCGGAGCTCGAGTGGGTAGAATTTGACCGAGGCGAATGTCTCTTGCGCCAGAGCGAGTCGGTAGACGATTTATTTATCCTTGTTACAGGACGATTATTCGCGGCAATAACCGATATCGATGGGAATGAGCGAATTGTTGGAGAGATCATGCCGGGGGAGAGTCTTGGCGAGATGGAACTGTTAAGCGGAGAGACGGCAGCTGCTAGTGTTTATGCCGCTCGTGATTCGGAATTGGTCAAACTACCTAAAGCTACCTTTGAACAACTGGCGCAATCTCACCTTTCGATTATGCGCCAGATTACTCAGCTTGTTATTCAACGCCTGCGTCGTGCGAACCAGAGTGTCTCACCGAAAAGAGCTCATACCGGATTCGCTCTCGACATCGTTCTATTCCCGGCAAGCCCTGATATCCCAATGGGCGAATTTGCACATCGTCTATCGGCAGCGCTTAATTCGTTGGGGTCGACGCTGCTATTGGATAAGCATCGCTTTGATGAATACCTGGGGCGACCGGGGTCTGCACAGATCAAAGAAGGCACTCCCGAGGATGCCCGGCTTGTCGTTTGGCTAAATCATCAAGAGACTCAATATCGTTTCATCATCTATCAGACAGATTACACGATCTCAGAATGGACGCTGCGCTGCATGCGCCAAGCGGATCATGTATTGATTGTTGGCGATGCTACCAAAAGTCCTACATTGGGGGAACTTGAATCTGAATTGCACAGTAAAGACAAGATTGGAATTCGTCGGCATTTGGTCTTGCTCCACCCCTCAAATGCTGAAAGACCGCGGGGAACGGAGCGGTGGCTGGATGCGATATCGGTAGATAGGCATCACCACATCCGTCTGGATCGAGAAACTGATATCGAGAGGCTGGCGCGGTTCGTTGCTGGAAAGGCCATAGGCCTCGTTCTCAGTGGTGGAGGTGCGCGCGGCTTTGCCCATATTGGAGTGCTGCGAGCTCTTAACGAGGCTTCAATTCCAATCGATATTATTGGCGGTAATAGTGCCGGCACCTTGGTCGCGGCGCAGCATGCTATTGGCTGGAACCCAGAACGCATTCATCAAGAAAACCGACCTTTTGCAAAAAAGCCGATCAAATTAATGGATTTTACTGTTCCACTGATGTCGATTGATACCGGCCGGAAACAATATGATTCACTGATGAATTTCTTTGGAGATATCCAAATCGAGGATCTATGGACACCATTTTTCTGTGTTTCTAGTAATTTAACGAGAGCTGAAATCGTCGTTCACCGCACAGGTCCGTTATGGCGCGGTGTAAAAGCCAGTAACTCGTTACCGGGCATGGCTCCCCCAGTTGTTCAAAATGGAGATCTATTGGTTGATGGGGCTTTTCTCAACGATCTCCCGGTAGACGAAATGTACGATTTATGTGATGGAGGTACCATCATTGCAGTAAATGTCAGCCCGCCTGTTGACCTGAGGGATAACCCCGACTTTGGGGAACATGTTTCTGGGTTGAAACTTCTCTGGCAACGGATCAACCCGTTTGTTCCTGCGATTAAAACGCCCAATATTGTCGCGTTGGTGCAGCGTGCTGGAGAACTGAGCAGCATCCGTGATCGCAAACACCTGCTACGGCGCGAATTGGCAGATTATTATCTCAGTCCTCCCTTGGCAGATTTCGAGCTGATGGACTACACTGCGATTGATGAATTAATTCAGACTGGATATGAGTATGCGGTCGAAGAGGTATCCAATTGGCCCTTATCAATTCCCTAAAAAATTCGTGTTTACATTTGTGTTGGTCTGATGATTTATGTGGAAAACTGCCCCTAAACAACTCACATTCGCCGAGAGTGAAGCTCATGTTTGGCGTGCCACACTCTCGGTATCAGATCAAACATATTCCGATTTCAAAAAAATGCTTTCACAGGATGAAATTGAGAAGGCAACCAAATTGCATTTCGAGCGTGACCGTCGCAAAAGCATGATTAGTCGCGCAATCCTCAAATCTATCCTTGGTCGCTATCTTCAAATCCCACCAAATGAGATCGAGTTTATGTACGGGGATCAGGGAAAGCCATTTCTATCAGACAAAATGCAAACCACGAGAATCAGCTTCAATATGGCTCACTCTCAGGGGCTCGCACTCTACGCATTCAGTCGAAATCGAGAAATTGGTGTTGATCTCGAAGAGATCCGACCAATTGGAAATCTAGACCAGATCGTCAAGCGCCACTTTTCACCCAATGAAGAAAGAGCCCTATCCAAGTTGCGCGAAAACCAGAAACTAGAAGCCTTCTTTCAAATTTGGGTGTGCAAAGAAGCCTATCTTAAAGCGTTGGGCACCGGATTGGACGATCACTTGAATCTGTTTACTATCCGGCTGCCAATTAAATCGGATTCAACGGCAATCGTGGAAAACAAGCCTCAGGATGATAAACAATGGTTTGTCCATGTTGTTCACCCTGAGCAGGAGTTTATGGGTGCAGTTATTGTAGAGGGATCAAAACTTAATTTAAGATATTTCCAGTTCCACCACGATTAGCGTTCGTCACGCAGTTGGGGGTCAGCGACTTTGTGCAGGCCGCGCGAGATCAAATAGAAACCCAGGGAGAAAAACGAGAAAGCCAAGGCTGCGGGAATGAGCACATGCCACTGTGGCCCCGAGCCGCCGATCATGCCATACAGAAAGGCATCATAGATCAGCGTGCCCCAATTGAGATCGATGCGCTGCAGACCAAAGAAAGACACAAACCCATAGGCGATTACGGAACTGCTAACTGAGATCATCATTTGCAAAGCAGCCAGGGGGAGCATATTGGGCAGAAAATGCTTGGTCATGATATGCACCCCTCCGCCACCAGAGACTTGGGCGGCTTCCATGAAAGGCTTGGCGGCCACCTTGAGAGCCGCAGTTCGCATGACGATGGCCGCGCTACCTGCGCCGGTGACCAACCCGAAGATCAGGCCCAGGGTCATGGCACCCATATCCCGAAAGCGCGCACCCAAGATGATCATCAAGATAGGGGCAGGCAGCAAGATCATGGCATCCATCAGGTTGGTGAGAATTATATCAACCTTGCCGCGAAAATAGGCCGCGGGGATGCTCATCACTAGGGCCACAATCGCCGTGGTGATCGAGGCCGTAAAGCCAAGCACAAAGGTAGGCGTGGTCGAGGCTAGCAGCATGCTGAGCACATCCCGGCCGAGGGAATCGGTTCCCAGCAAGTGCACACTGTCAGGTGGCGCGGGGTGCGGGATCAAGGCACCATCGAAGCCTGTGTAGGGATCGAACAATCGCCGCTCCCAGATGGTATTCATCAAGATCGGATGGGCGATGGCCATGATGGCAAACATGGCGATCAGGAACAGCCCCAGCACTGCCAATCGGTCTTGGGTATAAATGTTCCAGCCGATTCTAAAGCGCTGCCGGGCAAGGACAATCCTGATTTTGATTCGATCCCACTTGGAGAGGACGGTGTATGTAGGTTTTGTGATTGTGGTCATAAATTATTAGAGTTGTTCCTCAATGAGACGTAAAAGATTTGGACACGGATTCCGCGGATTTTTGGGATTTTTTCTTGTGCTTTTATCCGTTCAATCCGTGTTGATCCGTGTACTAATTCTCTCTTCATTTTTTCAGGAACATTTCAATATTCTAGGTGCTACGAACGAATCGCGGTGTGATCTTCATGAAAGCGAATGCGCGGGTCCAGGTAGGCCGCCAAGACATCCAGGAACAGGCGTACGACGAGGGCCAGCACGCCGATTATCAGCAGCACACCCATCACAGTTGGGATATCTTGCCAGTACATGGCGCTGAACATCATGCCACCCATGCCGGGCCAGTTGACCGAATCTTCGATGATCACGATCCCAGCCAAAAGGAAGGGCAGAGAAATGAACAGGCGGCTGAGCACTGGCAGCAAGGCGTTCCGAGCGGCGTGACGTTCGCGGACGGTGTTCGCCGGCAGACCTTTAGCCTGAGCCGTTTTGATGTATTCCTCCTTCAGAACTTCGGTCATGCTGGATTGCATGATGATCATCGTATCGCCAAAGCTGAGCAAGGTGTAGGTCAACAACGGCAGGGCTGCTGAACTGAGTATGTCGAAGGCATAGGGATGAACGCCATCTTGATACCAGATTCCGAAGACAACACCCGCAATGAGAAGCACTTGGATCCACCAGGGGATACGCCACTTAAATATTCGACTGATCACGAACGCCAACAGCAATACGACCAGAGAGACCAACAGTGTCGTATTGAAGACAATCAAGGCAACTTCTCGCGGGCGAAGCTCCGTGCCGATCCACAGCATGCGGCTGATGTTTGGGAATGCGAGCGCGTTGATACCTCCTCCCTGACCGCGTGAGACATCCGCCTGGCGCCCAAAGAAGTAGGCTACCAGCCAAGCTAGCCAAGGCGGAAAAGCTGTGAATAATGAGATACCGGTCAGCGTAGTCGTGCCCGAGAGCACCCCTGCCCCGCGCCAAGCCGTCCACTTCCCTAACACCATCCCAATCCCAAAGGCGATCAACGTCCCAGGGATAAAGACTAATAGCGTCGGCGGAAGCACGATCTGGATTACTGCTGAGACTGGGAAACCCCACCCAGACAAGCCCAAGTCCCCCCGAAAAATGCCAGAGATCCATTGCCAGTACTGCTGATAGAGCGGTAAATCCAACCCTAAACTCGTCCGCAGGCGATCGCGCTCGGCACGATTAAGGAACATGGCGAACTGGTCCACGAAATCTCCCGGCATGACCCATTGGATGATGAAGAACATCAGCGAGAGGAACAGCACCAGCTTGATCACACTGGCGAAGAATTGTTTGATCAGATACTTTGTCACTATCAAATACTCCGCTTAAAGATGTCCGCTGGGAAGGGATCAGTGGCTGTTTGGCAGCCACTGATCCCTTCCCAGCGATAAATCATATTAGATCTTGAGGTTTTATGGGTAGGTGCCTCACTCGGACACCCGTAGCATCAAAGACAGCGTTTGCTACCGCAGGTGCGACTGTGGGCACACCCATCTCACCCATTCCCGATGGATTGCCGGAGTTCTCGACGATATGCACTTCCACCAACGGCATCTCATCGATCTGTAAGATCGGACAGTCGTGGAAATTGCTTTCGATGATGCGGCCCTGCTCCAGCGTGACGCCGGCTTTCAAGGCCGCCGTCAGGCCAAAGGCAATGCCGCCTTCGACCTGTGCCTTAACATTGTCTGGGTTGACCGCCAGACCGCAATCAACAGCACAAACAACCCTTTGTACGTGCACCTCACCTTTGGCGCTCACTTCCACTTCGGCGACCATGGCAACATGCGTGACATTGAAGGTTGCGAAATAGGCCAATCCGCGCCCCCAGTTTTCGGGCAGTGCCTCACCCCAGCCAGATTTACCCCCTACCAGTTCGATCACGGCTTTGCCGCGCCCCGAAAAGAGTTCTAAACGATAATCTAGCGGATCAAGACCCGCGGCATGGGCCATTTCATCGATAAAGCACTCCCTGGCATAAGCCTGGGGGTGATTGAAGACCGAGCGCCAGGCTCCCGTAGGGATGATCCCTTCGCCGTTGTTTTCCCGCACAGTAGGTCGCTTCACCGCCTCAGTTTCTCCACTGGCATACTGGTAGCTGAGCGGATGATAGAAATCGTGCCGAATGTCGTCTTCTCGCGTCCAAAATACCTGCACAGGTGTGCCAACCGCCTGAGATACGCGGGCCGCCTCGACAGCGTAATCAGCTTCCAGACGACGCCCGAATCCGCCACCCAGCAGGGGCACATGCACCGTGATCTTTTCGTCAGGCATTCTGACTACTCGCTGCACCATTGATTTGACGTGCTGCGGGTTTTGCGTGGGAGCCCAAACTTCACAGGCGTCCTCACGCACATCGGCAACACAATTCATCGGCTCCATGGTGACGTGCGCCTGGTAAGGGAACTCGTAAACGGCATCGATGCGCCCCTCCCCTACCGATCCCGCCTCCGGCAATCTTTCTGCCAGACCAACGCGAATGCTTTCGCTGCTCAACTCTGCGCCATCGCCTTCATTCCAGGTGATCTCCAACGCTTGGCGGCCCTTGATGGCTGCCCAGGTAGTCTCGGCGACCACAGCCACCGTCCCGTCAATCTCATGCACCGAGTGGACTCCACGGACCTGGAGGGTTTTGCTGTCATCATAGCTGGCAACCGATCCTCCGAATACCGGGCAACGGGCGAGGGTGGCATAAAGCATTCCGGGGAGTTTGATATCTGACCCGTAGAGCGCTTTGCCAGTGACGATGTCTGGGGCGTCCCAATAGCCCACACCGGTCCCGATGAGCTGATATTCGGACTCCGGTTTGAGTGGCACAGACCAGATCTCAGGGGGCTCAACCCCCGAGGCTGATCCTGCCAATTCTCCATAGGAAAGTTTCTGTTCACCATCCAGGTGGATCACGAAACCAGCCTCCGTGCTGCAATCTTGGCTGTTGATTTCCCACAGCTCGGCTGCGGCAGTCTTGAGCATTTCGCGCGCTACGGCCCCCGCGCCACGCAGCGTGCCGAAATAGCTGCTGATGCTGGCGCTGCCCCCAGTGACCTGATCGCCATAATTTGGATCGGCGTGGGCTTGTTCGATGCGCACTGAGCTCCAGGGTGTATCTAGTTCGTCAGCCAAGATCATGGCGATGGCGGTGCGGATCCCCTGGCCCATCTCAGAGCGGAAGGCTGTCACGGTGACGGTGCCATCATGATCGAGTTTGAGGTAGATATTTGGCTCCAGTGTACCTTGGGGAAGTTCTAGGGGAGCAGGTACCTCACTGGGCATCGCAGTAACCTGCACAACTTCAGGTTCTGAACAACCCCCCAGGTAGATGCCAAACACCAGGGAGCCGCTGGCCGTCCCCATGACTTTCAGAAAATCTCGCCGGTTCAGTCTGGTTTCTGTCATGATCCCACCTCCTGCGCGGCAGCATGGATGGCTTTGCGGATGCGCTGGTAGGTGCCACAACGGCACAAGACATCCCGCATGGCGGAATCGATATCCTCGTCGCTGGGATTGGGGTTGCTCTCCAGCAGGGCGGCTGCGCTCATAATCTGGCCTGGTTGGCAATAGCCGCACTGCGTGACGCGCTCTGCGAGCCAGGCCTGCTGGAGGGGATGTTCCCCATGAACAGAAAGTCCCTCGATAGTGGTGATCTCGCGACCAACAGCCTCTGTTACAGGGGTGATACAAGAACGCTGTGCCTGTCCATCGATGTGCACTGTGCACGAACCGCACAATCCCATCCCACAGCTGTACTTGGTTCCTGTAAATTCGAGAGTGTCGCGCAAGACCCACAGCAGCGGTGTATCTTCATCGACATCCACGACGTATTCTGCTTGGTTTACAAGTAATGTGAATTCTGGCATGGGAGGCTCCTCTTTCTTATGCGTTTTATACCATAAGTGGATAAGATTAGTTCAAATTGGTACACGGGTTTTGGGAAACGCCGTGAGACTATCCTGATTTAGGGGTACGTGGGATGCGAAGCGTCCCACGTACCCCTAAATCAGGTGGATCACATCTTGAACTTTGACTCTTTTATGATACGCTTGCCCCATGAGTTCGTCAAATGAAGTGGATCATCGCAAGAGTTTCGTAGCGATTATCGTTGTAGGCTTGATCGTTTGGACCTGCCTGGTTGCCTTGAGTACTGGTTTTTGGTTGCTGAACCGACGCTTTGATCAGCCTGATGATGTTGCACTCGAACCCGTTGCCACAGCAAGGCACCTCGCCAGTCCCACGCCAGCAATGGAGAACGTTCCATTAGCAGACTCAGCTCCGCCTACGGGTTCCCCAACCCCAACAGGTTTCGAATCTACAACTAGTTCGCCTCAGGGGAAAATCGTCTTCACCTGTTACATCGACGGGTATGATGAGATCTGCTTGATGTCTGCCGATGGCAGCAGTCAACAACGTCTGACGGTTAACGCGGCGACAGATTTCTATGCTTCGCTTTCCCCCGATGGACAGACCATTGTGTTCTCCTCTCGCAGAGACGGCCGCTTCGAGATCTACCGCATGGATATCGATGGCAGCGACCAACGCAGGCTGACACACAACATCGGTGCAGCGTTCGCCCCTGCGATCTCGCCCGACGGCAGCACAATTCTGTTCGCCAACGATATCGGCCCCAACCAGACGCTTTGGTTGATGGACCTCGATGGACGCAACCCCCGCCAACTGACCGACTCCCCTTATGACGATATCGACCCCACCTGGTCGCCAGATGGGAGCATGATTGCCTTTGCCTCCTCGCGCAGTGGTTTGCGCCAACTCTACGTGATGAACAGCGATGGCAGCGGAATCCGTCAGGTGACCGACCTTCCAGAGATGGGCGGGCGACATTCCTGGTCAGCGGATGGACGTCAATTAGCCTTCTATGCTGGCCCGAGAGGGGATCA
Source organism: uncultured Anaerolineales bacterium (assembly GCA_964438295.1). Lineage (GTDB taxonomy): Bacteria > Chloroflexota > Anaerolineae > Anaerolineales > UBA11858 > NIOZ-UU35. The sequence goes on along the minus strand of CAYTKR010000017.1, from coordinate 294 downwards.
TGACATTTTCCTGATCAATATCGACGGTTCGGGTTTGCATCAACTCACCGCTGGCGGCGATAACTTGGCCCCCAGCTATTCTCCGGACGGACAATGGATTACGTTCACCTCATTTCGACATGGTAATAACGAGATCTACATTATGCGGCCCGATGGCAGCGATATTCGCCGCTTGACGGACAACACGCGGCCCGATTGGCAAGCGCGATGGGGTCCGTAAGATTTTCGAGTTTACTATTGTCATTCTGAGCGGAGCGAAGAATCTATTTTATAGAATTCTATATGAATATTAAA
>CAYTKR010000016.1:0-60010 GCA_964438295.1 uncultured Anaerolineales bacterium | reverse complement strand
ATCATCCCTTACGTTTTCATTTCACACCCTATCCATCAAAATGATAGGTGGCTAGGTGATTTAATTCAACAGATTTTTCTTGAGGATGGACAAAATGAGCAAATATAAGTTTGAGATGGAGATCTATGAAGGAAAAGGGGGGCAGCTTCGCAAAAAAGGGGGCAAGATCATCTATCCCAATGTGGTCAAAGAAGGCATCTGCGCCTGGATGTACCGCGGCGATGGTGAAAAAAGCTTCCAACAAGGACACCGCTTCTCAATCCCAGAAGATAATGAGAAAATCTGCCCCTGGTTATTAGACAGTATGAGCGGAATTATCGAGGCCTTGAATGCTGGAAAGACACTCGGCTGGCAGTACAATAATACTCCTTACGTAAAAGTGTTCAACAAGAAGGGGGTCACCACCGAGTTCATTCGCTGCATCGACCCGACAGAATCAGGGATCGTTGTGAAGATCATAAGAACGAAACTATAAATCCTCGATGTTTGATAAACTGCTCTCAAATCCTGAATACAGTTTCCCATTGCAAAACCACGATTGAACTTACGAACCCTAAGTGAAAGCATGCAAAGCTTTAAGAGAAAATTTCTATTTCACAAAAATCTTGCCCGATCTGTTTATAATCTCTCCCATCCCGCAATCCTGACCATCTTCATCTCACCTCTTGTGGTCATCATCCTGTATTTGGGCATATTTCTTCCCCGGGCGACCCGCCCATTTGCCTTGCTCATGGTCGAGGAAAATTACCCTGTAGAACTGATCACCTTCTTTGGTTACTTCTTTGCAGGAATCCTTGGGCTGACGCTTGTTTGGCAAGGGTGGAAGCGCAGAGAAGGATTTATTTTGGTCAGCTTCTATTCCATTTTTGCCCTGGGAATGCTTTTTATTGGCATGGAGGAAATCTCCTGGGGGCAAACCTTCTTTGGTTTTTCCACCCCATCCTTTGTCTATGGCAATATGCAGGAAGAGATGACGATCCACAACCTGCAGGGCTTACAGGGAAACTCGGAGTTTTTCTTTGTAGCCTTTGGAATCGGAGGCTTTATCGGCATGTGGGCATTTTCATACAATGCCTTTCGAAAAGTGAGTGTTCCGGCAATTTTGATACTCTGGTTTCTCATCATTGCAATCGTAGGTAGCATTGACCTGGTAAATGATTTTGTCTCCATTCACACAAAATTCGACACTCTAGTGGTCACCCTTTCTGAAGTGATCGAAATGCTGATTGCGCTGGCTGGATTTTTTTACCTCTGGCTGAATGCTCGTATGCTGTCGTATGGTAAACTGCGAACGACCTCGGCAAGCGAGATCTCTTTCGAGGGGAATGACATGACCGTGGGCTTGAAGGACTCCCGATCGATTCGAATTCCTTTGGATTGGTATCCAGAGCTACAAAACGCTTCGCAGCAAACGCGCGAGGAATGGCAACTTAAACACGATGGAACACGGATACAATGGCCTGCACTTAACATAGATATCCATATAGAGCAATTCATTGCTGGCATTCCCTCCGTCGAATCTCGAATTAGCGAACATATGATGGAGCAAACCGAATGAAAATACTAGCGCTCGAACATGAAAATCCCAACTTGACCGCAGCAGATTTCCAACCCCATCTCAAAGCGGAAACACGCAGGGTTTGGGAACTCTATAAAAATAGCCACATTCGAGAAATCTACTTCCGTGCTGACCAGAGCAGTGCCGTATTGTTGCTGGAATGCTCAGATGTCGAAGAAGCAGACAGGATCCTCTCGACACTGCCCCTGGTAAAAGAGAACTTAATTTACTTCGAACTCATTCCACTGGTTCCTTACCCTGGTTTCGAGCGCTTATTTGAAGCAGAAGACCCCAGGGCATAGTACAACGTAGTAAACTAGAACCAAGCCCAACATTGGAAAGAGACACCTGATTATGTCAACTGGCGAATTACCCATCATAGAAGGACAAATCGTTTTACTGCTCTTCCTGGCCAGCCTAGTAGGCATAGCCGCCCGTCGATTGCGCATGCCTTATACGGTCGGTCTGGTGTTGGTGGGTCTGGGATTGACCATCATTGGGCAGGTTCAGCTCGAAATTACTTCTGATCTGATTTTAGGCATTCTGATCCCCCCGCTTGTTTTCGAAGCAGCTTACCATTTGAACTTCGACGACCTGCGGCGCAATCTCAGGCCCATCTTGATCCTGACCATTCCCGGCATTTTGATGACTACGTTCTTTGTAGGGGGGTTGATCACCCTGGGCGCGGGATTCAGCTTCGAGATTGCCCTGCTATTTGGCGCGCTGGTCGCTGCCACTGACCCAGATGCCGTTGTAGCCCTGATCCGATCCCTTGGGGTACCCAAACGCTTACAAGTTCTGCTCGAAGGGGAAAGCCTGCTCAATGATGGCACTGTGATCGTGCTATATAACCTGATCTTAGGGGTCATTCTCACGGGAAACTTCAGCGTTGTCGATAGCCTGACCCAATTTGTAAGCATCGCCGGGGGCGGACTGGCGATCGGCTTCATCTTGGGAATTCTGCTCTCTCAAATCATCAGCCGCATCGATGATCACTTGCTCGAAACCACGCTGACAACAGTCTTAGCCTATGCGGCTTATCTGATAGCAGAAAATATCTCTGTGAGCGGCGTTATGGCCGTGGTGGCGGCGGGGTTGGTCAACGGCAATATCGGTGCCCGAGGCATGTCACCAACCACTCGCATTGTGGTCTTCAATTTTTGGGAATACGCAGCATTTATTGCCACAAACTTTGTTTTCTTATTAATTGGTCTGCAAATCGAGATCAACATGCTGGTGGAGAACTGGCAGGTGATCGCCTGGTCAATTACCGCTGTGCTAGCGTCACGCGCGCTCGTTGTTTACAGCCTGAGGTTTTTTAGCAAAGATATCCCGCTCCGCTGGCAGCATGTGCTCTTCTGGGGAGGCTTACGCGGCGCACTAGCCCCAGCCCTAGCTTTAGCCCTGCCCGCATCTTTAGGAGACACGCGCGGTCAATTACAGGCGATGGTGTTCGGTGTGATGCTGTTCAATTTGTTGGTACAAGGCAGTAGCATGGGACCATTGGTGCGTCGATTGAAATTAAGCCAGCGCACCGAAACCCAGGACGAATACGAACGCCGGCATGCTCGTGCCGTGGCCTCACGCGTGGCGTACGCCCATCTAGAACAACGCTTCAATGAAGGGCTGATCTCGCGCCACACCTGGGAATCGATCTCATCCTTGCTGGAACGCCGGATCGAGGCGCTCTCTCAGGCTGTCGGGGAAATGATGAAAATCGATCCCAGCGTCGAGGCGGAAGAGTTCGATACGGCTTGGCGAGAAGCCCTGCGGGCACAGCGATCAGCCTTCCGATCCTTGCTGATGGACGGCGTGATCACCGAAGATACATTCTCGATCCTGATTGGGGAAGTCGATTCAGCCCTAACTAACTCGGAAGAATACCCTACGCTTTATGAATCTCGCCCCGCCGAAAAGCTGATGACCGTCTTTATCGAAGAGCAAGACGCTGAAAGCGCAGTCAATGCTTTAAATAAAGCGGGAGTTTCCGTCACCCGCCTACCCAGTACAGGCGGCTTCTTGAAGAGAAAAATCACTACTCTTTTGCTGGGCATCCCATCCAACGACAAAGATGCTGTGATCAAAGCCCTAAAAGCGAGTTGTCAGAAGCGTTCAGGCTTTTTCCATCCAACGATCAACGATTTATCAGTCGATATCGGGCGAGCGACGATCTTCAGTTTCGATATTGAACGGTACGAGGAACTTTAAATAGAAAAAGGGTAGGCGGTAAATCGCCTACCCTTTTTCGAAATACTCCTATTTTTTATGGCGCTGGCGCATTTCGCTGGCTTTATCTTGCAATTCCTGGAAGAAATCCGTTTCCGTGATGGCCTTGACCTGTTCTTTCTGTTTGGTTCGGTCGATAATGATCTGCAAGGCGGCAACCTGTTTCTTCAACTTCTCCTCACGTTCTCTGACTTTCTCAACCATCAGATTAAATATTTCGGTTAGGGTCGATACTTCGTCTCGAGTCCAGGCTTTGATTTGATCTGCCAGGTCATATTTTCCTTCACCAATGCGTACCGCGACATTCGAAAGCGATCGGATTGGGGCGGCAATCCGATTCGAAATCACCAACACCGAGGCTAACAAAACAATGAATGTAATAATAAAGGCCGGGATTGCGGCAAAGCGGATGCGGTCTTGAAGTTCGATGATATCGTTGGCCTGATAATCGACGCCCAACGCTGCCACGATTTCATCCTGCGAATTGTAGATCGGCACAAAACCAGAGACCCAGGCGCCCCACTCGTCCTGAACGACGTTCTTAGAGAGAGTTTCTCCCTTGAGGCCCTCCAAAATCACGGATTCTGGACCAGGCTGATAGGGTGCGCGAAAAGGAGCACCCGCGACTGGGTCCATCACCGCCCCCATACTGACAATGAACTCGACCACCCCGGGCTCTGGAGAAAGATAGGTATACACAAAGGCGCGCGGGTTACTTTGATGGATCAAATGCAACCAGGTCGCCATCTCCCAGAAGCGCTCATCTTCCATTCCTGCGGGCCATTCTTGGCTCTCATCGTAGACGGGGTCATCATAAAGCGCCTGGTGTACATCGCCGTCGATGCCCGTTGCAGCAGTGTGAGCTGCAGCCAGCAAGTTCTGATATAGATTATCCAGGGCTAGTTGCGTCGAGAAAGTATAGAACCAATAAAACGCGCCTGCGAAAACCACAGTAAACAGCAATGTGAATAGGATCAACATTTTCAGTCGGATACTGAGGTACAACCTTCTTCTTTGGTCCATATTCTCACTCATTCTCATACCTCCGCTGGTGGGATAGAAGATAGAATCGTGGCGACGATTCTGTCTTCTGGATCTAGACGATAGTGGTCAAATAGTACACCTGAAACGATCTCCCTGGTCACTTTTGGGCTGACTTGATGGGTGTCGTCGCTGACAGGATGAAGGATCAGGTGCATGGGTGTTGGTTCAGCAGGCAAACGGACATCTTCTGCCGACTCATCCTGGATCATCACGGGTTCCAGATAATCAACGGCTAAATCGAGCGCGCCGCACTTATGAATGAAATAATCGATCCTGCGCTGATTGATCTCCCTATCTTGCTCAGTTGTTGCCAGGGCAGGAGACTCAACTTCAGCGCAAAACCCAATCGGCTCAGGATTGGCATGATTCTGAGAATCAACACAAATCTGCTTTTTCGTATGTTGGATGATCTCGAACCCAATACCCGCAGAACGATAATCGGGATCAACGCCGATATAACGACCAAACCCGATATTACTCTCAATAAGGTAATTGAATAGTGTGAAGGCCACTGGCTGGTTGGCCTGCATGATCAACCAATGATGTGGGATGAGACGCGGGTTGAGTGCCATCCCAACCCTCATGCTTTTCTTGATATGGGGCACATAGCGCGAATACTTAGGGAATGTTGCCCTGAACAAGCCAAGAAGTGCATCCTGAAATTCGCTTTCATCAGGCTTGATCTCATGATAGATAAGCTCAGGTTGTTCCATCAAAAATCCAATACGCTGCTGCGTCGTTTGCGTCTGGCCAAACGCCAATCGAGCATGCTGGTATCATAAGATAGCCAAAGCTTTCGCACTGCCCACACTGAAACCAGAGAAGCCAATCCACCAATAGACAGATACAACCCTGTGTCCCATCCTGCAGGCAACCACCCAGCATTCACACCCCATAATAAGAGCATCAGAAGAAGAGAACCAACGATCGTCCCGCTAGCATATAGATAGCCATCCAGGAAAGAGCTAACCCGGCCGCGTTTTTCATCGGGGATCAACCCTTGCAGCGACTTTCGGGCGGGTTCGTCGATCCCAAAGAGGATCATGCGCCCAAACAGCCTGGCCACAGCGATAGCAATAACCCCAGGGATCAGTAGTGCGGCGAGGATGACCAACACGCAAGCAACTGGCAAAAAGGTAAATATGCGCTTCAGATCCAACAAATTGATCAACCGGCCAGCTATGAAGCCCTGCACTAGCACAATAGATACTGTCTGGGCAATCCGATATACACCATAGAACGATTGGAATTGTGCGCCCTGAAAATTTGCATTGAGCGCATCCAAGAAGTTAAACTCGATTACCGTGAGGGCAAAGCCTACCCCTAGCATGGCAATGGCCAGATACCGAAATACGTCGACATTACGGACAAAATCCCAGCCATCGGCAAATATGTCTTTCAAGGGATCATCTTCCCGGGCTTGGCGCACATTGGCGGGAATCTGCCGGCCGATGATTTGGAATACCACGAACATGGTGAACAAGAGCAAGGCGTTGATGATCAACAATTCATACGATTCTCTGCCACGCGAAGCAAAATAATTTGCCAGACTGACTGCTAAAGAGTTCCCCACCACTCCACCGATCACGCCGCTGGCGGCAATCAGCGGGAAGAGTCGCTTGGTTTGTTGGATAGAGAAGATATCGTTGGCCATGGCCCAGAACACGATGGGGATCACTAGTACCTGCTGCTCAGCGATCATATACAGAACGGGGAAAGCCCCCCATGTTGGCACGCCATATGAGAATAGCATTCGGATGAATAAATAGAAAAAAGCTAAACCGAAGAGGATCCAACTGAGCAATTTTTTGCGAGGCCAACGGTCAATGACTGCGATACTGATGGTAGTCCCGATCAAAACCAAGACCATATCCACGATCCATAATAACGGCAATTGATTCGCCCCAACGGTTTCAAGAAATCCGCTCGTCGAGACCACAAAAGTGGCCTCTAGGGTTAGCATATTGACTAACATAATTAGAGCGAATAACAATAAGGCCTTGCGCTCATCGGGACGGAAATTCAAGATTTTCATCAGTAATGCCCTCTCTGGCTAGAGATATACTCTACTTTCCTGATCAATTATAAACGATACCCATTATTTATCCCCATAGGATGCTATAATCACCCAAAATATCTAAATTTTGAGTCTCTGGAATTGTTATATGAATTGATGGTATGAAAATCAGACACCGCATTCTCTTGGGATTTCTCAGCATCCTGACAATATTCTCTATCTTAGGCCTGTATGTTTTCTTTGTTTGGCGGCAAATCAGCCAGGATGTCAGCGCGCTGGATACACTCTTTGAGTTCACAGCTCAACACTCAATTTCCGATATCGATGCCATACTCCGCATGGAGTTGAATCTAGAGCAAACCAACCAAGCCCTTGACAAGCTTTCTCAAGGTCTCCCAGAAGCAGATGATTGCCTGATGCAATGTTTCGAAAATTTCGACGCAAACTTCATCGTCATCCAAACAAGCATCAAGGAGCAAATGGAGTTTACCGAAACATCAAATGACATCGAACATTTCGATCATTTAAAAACGAACCTAAACGCCATCGAACAGTTAGAAACTGAACACAAATCCCTGGAAAGTCATGCGCTCGAAATCATGCAACTCACCAGTCAGGGCGATCTCCAAGATGCCAGGAACCTCTACCTTCAAGACGTAGCCCCCCTAATGGAGGCCATGCTCGCTGATCTGGCAATCATCGAAACCTATATCAAAGCGGAGACCGATGAATCCATCACAAATTTCGATAATGTGCTTCATAAAGTCGAAGAGAACATCACCCAAATTGAAGGAATTGTTTTGACTGTTTTTGGGGGTGGGATTTTCTTCGTGATTCTCATCAGTCTTTTGATTTCGAGGGCCATCGCCGCGCCTTTGGCTCAGCTGGAAAAAGCAGCCGAGGCTGTAGAAGACGAGTCCTTTGAACCTGATAGCCTCTCAACTGTTACTAAAAGGAATGACGAACTCGGCCATCTGGCACGCGTTTTTGTGCATATGGCCCAGGCCATCTTGACGCGTGTGCAAAAATTGAAGAACCAGGTCTTGTCATTGAATATCGAGATCGATAGAACCAAACAAAAAGCTCAGGTCGCAGAGATCACCGAAAGCGACTTCTTCAAAGATCTCGAAAACAAGGCCAAAGAAATGCGACGAAAAAAGAGAAGTTCATAGCGCCAGAGCTATATGACGTGCTACAATTACCAGCATAAAGAAATCGCTCTTTGAGTCTGATATCTTCACACGAGGAGTTTGGTCATGTCGAAAATCATATCCATCCACTCGTTCCGCGGCGGAACTGGAAAATCCAACACAACTGCCAACGTCTCTGTTTTGCTTGCTGCCAAAGGATGGCGAGTTGGTGTGGTCGATACGGATATCCAATCCCCCGGGATCCATGTACTCTTTGGCTTCGAAGATGAGCAAATGAAATATTCGCTCAACGATTATCTATGGGGCAACTGCAAGATCGAACAAGCCGCTTATGATATGACCGACAAGCTCGAAGGGGATATCGAGGGACAGATTTATCTGATCCCCTCCAGCATCGATGCCACTGAGATCGCCCGCGTATTGAGAGAAGGTTACGATATCAGCCATCTCAATGATGGCCTTCAGGCGCTGATCAAAGCCCTCAACCTGGATGCCCTGATCATCGACACACACCCGGGGCTCAACGAGGAGACGCTGCTTTCTATCGCCATCTCCGATGTTCTGGCCATCGTCCTGAGACCCGACCAGCAGGACTACCAGGGCACCAGCGTGACTGTGGAAGTAGCTCGCAAATTACAAGTTCCAATGATGACTCTAGTCGTCAATAAAGTGCCGGATGTCTTTGATTCTTCGGAAGTTGAAGCGATGGTCAAAGAGGCGTATGATTGTGAGGTGGCTGCTATCTTGCCTCACTCGGATGAAATGATGACCCTGGCCAGTGGTGGCGTGTTTGTAGACAAATTCCCTGATCACCCAATTACAAAGTCTCTGCAGGAGATGGCTGAAGGTATCATGGAATAGATTCTGCCGAAAACAAGTGAGCGCGGGGAGTTTGTCCCTGCGCTCACTTGTTTTCAACAGCTCTCCGTCTAGATGAGTTATAAACGCAATTAGGGGTGGAATAGCAGGTTGATCTTATACCCGTCATCATAAGACCCCCAGTGCCAATCAGGCCAGACTTCTGTGCTACCGGCACTGATGATCTCCAAAGCCCTGATGATCAAATCTCGCCCTTCTTCGCGGATCCTTGCAGGACATGCATCGAGCAAGGATCCGACTTTTTTAAGACATTCGCGCGCCGCATCCGCATCTTGCTCGCGCCAAGCAAATTCAGCCAAGCGGTAGTTCGTCAGCGCGATACCAATTTCCCTCTCCCCCTCCAACAACTCAGAAAATATGCTTTGGGCGTCCTGATATTGTTTGTTGGCCTCAGGAGCCCCATCACGCAACTTATGATCGCCTAGTCGTATGGAGGCCAGCGCCGCGCCTACAGGCTGATCGATAGCGATATATTTCTCAGCAGCGGCACCCCATTGGCCCGCGAGATCATCCAGCAAGGCCTCGACGCCCAAATACCATCGTTCAGGGTTCTCAGGTAACAGGGCTTTGCTTTTTTCGATCCAGGGGCTGACCTCGTCTTTGGCGGCGCGCCAATACAACCAGGCCAATGTCGCAGCTACAGCCAGAGATTTTGGTGAGTCGCCCTTGTCTATCAGCAATCTTTGCAGCATATGTTTAGCTTCATTTGCCTGATCTACCATCGGCAACACAAGAGCAAGCTTCCACCGTAAACCAGCAGTACCCTCCGGGGTTCCAGTATCCTCTGAAATGGTAAGCGCATCCTTATAGGAAGAAACAGCCAGGGAATAATCTCCACTCAATAGAGCAGAATCACCCTTACCTTCAAGAATCGATTGCTCCAACTCCTTTAATTCCGATCCAATTTCCGCGGAGGGCATATTCTTCAAACAATAGCGGGCGCGATCATAGGTTTGGATTGCTTCTGAATGAGCACCCTGTTCCTCGAAAAGATCCGCCACACGCTTCAAGCTTTGGGCCGCCTTCCCCCAGTCTTCGGCGGTCTCATAATGGAATGCCACGATTTTCGCATCTCGAATGGGGTTTCGATCAATAGTAGTATTCAGAAATGCACCGATCTTCTCATGGAGCGCACTGCGATGTGTCGTCGGCGAAACCAGATACTCGGCTATTTGAGTGTGTAGTTCGCGACGTCGGGCAAAGGGCAAGCTCTGATACAGAATATCCCGGACAAGCTTCTGCTGAAATGCGTATCGAGGGTCAATACCTGCTTCGATCAATGAGATCACGCCGGTTTCTGCCAGTTCACGCAGGTCATTATGCAACGTGACCGTATCAAATGATGACGGCAACAGGGCTTGCATCTCTCCTACCCGAAATTCCTCACCGATGACCGAGCCAACTCTGGCAATTTCCCTCTGACTTTCGGGTAGATTTTTGAGATTGCTGAGCACTAGATTTTGCAGGACATCGGATGTCTGCAACGCGCTGACGACCTCTGTAGTGCTGATCTGCCATTTTTGTTGCACCCAAGCAACGATCTCACGAATAAAAAGCGGATTGCCCTTGCTATGTTGGTAGATGATGTCGGTGAGATCAGAAATCAAAACTTCGGCGACCAAGCGAGCTGTACCCCTTTCATCAAGGGCTTTCAAACGGATAGTTTCGCCATCTGGAGATTGGTCCTCGTCCCCACGCTGTGAAGACAAGATCAGCAAGGATTGAGAGCCCAAGTCGTCCGCCAACATTGGCAACATGTTTCGAGAAGCCTCATCCATCCAATGGGCGTCTTCGAAGAAAAGCACCAGAGGTGACCTGGAAAGAACTTGAAGCATTAAACTGGACAAAGCTTCGAACAAGGCATTTTTTTCTTTTGGATTCAGCCGCTTGGCAAACTTGGTTGCAGATATCTGACCCCCTTCGAGCTGGTTCAACAGATCCAGGCCGCGACCTTGCTTCCGGACTCTTCTGCCACGAAGAATATCCCTGAGAAGGTCTTCTTGGCCCTCGGGTTCAGCCTCACCTTGTAGATTTCGCAACATCTCAGAAACGTCATCGGCTGTCAAGCCAACCAGTCTGGCCAAATGCGGGGTATGCTGATCAGGGATCTCCAAATCTCTGATCAGACGCCCCAGCTTCTCTCTATGCAGCAAGACCGGGTCCGTAGAAGTAATTCCAGCCAAAGCCCGCAATACACCACTCCAGCAGGCGTAAGAAATTTCGGCGTTATAGGAATTGCATTGGTAGGAAAATACTTCAGCACCCCTGGATGTTGCCCGTTGTAAGAGCACATCTGCAAGGTGACTTTTTCCGATACCTGCCGGACCCAGGATGGTCAGATAAACGCTTTCTCCATCAAACACTTTCTCGAGAAGGGCTTCCCCACGGGATAGTTCCAGTTCATGCCCAACCAGTTTGCCCCGCTGCTGCACACGATTGAGCAACGTATCGGTTCGAGGACCATCAACCTGGTAAATGGGGATGGTTTTGCTCTTCCCTTTGACTCGAATTGGGGAAAGTTCTGACAGAAAAAAGAACCTGGCTACTGCTTCGTATACGGGTTGGCTGATAAGAATTTGCCCCATTTCAGAGGCACCCATCAGGCGGGCAGACAAATTGACATCATCCCCCATGACGGTATATTCACGCCGGTTTATCGATCCGACCTGTCCGGCGAATGTTTCCCCTACGGTAATACCCATACGGTGTTGGATCAAAGGGCCATCCAAATCTGCTGGCAAGTGACGGGCAATTCTACTGCGCCAGCGCTCGTTGAGCAATTCCAATTCCATATTCATCATCAAGGCGGCCCGGACTGCACGCATGGGATCATCTTGATGGCTGACTGGCGCGCCAAAGAGTGCCAGCAGCTTGGTGCCTTTGCTATAGGGATCGATACGGGTGATGATTCCGCCATAGCGAGTGATCACATCACTGACCATATTGAAATACGAGCTCAACAAATTCGTAACTCTGCTGATGCCATCAGATCCCCAGCGCTCCAACAGAAATTCTGGGCCCACAAAATTGCAGAAAAGGACCGTTGCTGTGAGAAACTCGCTCTCAACCTTGCGCGCCTGGGCATGTGCAATAATGCGCTCAACCAATTCTTCTGCAATATAAGGTTTCAGGGCGAGAATTTGATCCAACGTGGCTGCCATTTGCTCGACCAGCGCTTCTGGACTGGCATCCAAGGGGATCGTCCCTCTGGCGCGACGCCTTTCAGCTCTGATCTCGAAATCGTCGATTTCCTGTTCTCCATCCAGATCAACGAGGTAGAAACCTGGCGAGCCCTTTTGCAGTGAAGAGGCCAAGTCAATGCAATCCGCCGTAGATTGGCTGATCACCAGTTGGCCGGGACCACTGGCAGCGCCCTCTGCTGCCATGGTTCCTGCGATAGCATCACCCAGAATGGCGTATTCCATGCGCTTTGCAGAGCCCACGCTGGCAGATAAAAAGTTCCCTGTCGATACGCCCACCTTCATTTTCAAACTGGCAGTATCAACGGGGGTTTCGATATGGGCAAATTCTTCAATAGCTCGCAGCATCCGCATACCAGCCCGAACAGCCCATTGCGCTTGTTGATTCTTCTCTTGCTCTGGAAAATAAACCAACATGGCGTCGCCGGCGAACTTCAACAATATGCCCCCCGACGAGGCCACAACATCGAGCATAGCCCCAAAGTAGTCGTTCATGGTGGCTGTCAGCCGTTCTGCGCCTTCAGGTCCTAAGCTAGCCAAACGTTCTGAGAGCGCGGTAAAACCACTCACATCAGCAAATATTAAGCTGCCGCTAAGCATTTCCCCTTTCACCAGGCCAGGGGTAGCCTGTTTCATTTTGTCTTGAACGATATTGCTGGGGATGAAGGTCGAAAGCAGGTAAACTAGTGAACGCAGACGATCCAAGGCTTGGATCAGCAACCTGCGCTGAGGGTCGCCACTCGCTAACTTACGCCATAAGTCCGGTGGCAGGTAATTCTCGATATTTGGGGGAAACTTTAGATCACTGGTTGGAGTCATCCAGATCCTTGACCCTAATCCGATTAAGATTGCTAAAATTAATGTTTACGGAAAGAAGGGTGTGCGTTGGGGGCGTAGCCCTCTGCGCACACCCTTCTTTCGGGGATATCTGTTCCTTGACTAGCAATTACTTCAAGATTTAGGATGAATTACTCCTTCTAATCATCAATTGCAAAAAGTGCATCCAAGAGCTCTGGGTTGACCTTCCTGATCTTCTCCTGAATCGAGATTTCGGTTGTCTTGCGTAATCTTTCAGCCATTACACTCATGACCTGAGTAGCAAAATTTGGCGTTTGTTGTACCAAATACTCAAAACGATCTTCACCAACAATTGCCAATTTACAATCTGTAATGGCGTGTGCGGTTGCGCTGCGAGGTGCGTTATCTACTAATGCCATCTCGCCAAATATTTCATCTTTTCCAACCTTATTGACAGTGACACCCTGCAATTTCAGTTCGACCTCCCCATCTAACACCGCATATAAGACATCCCCTGGGTCGCCTTCTTTAAAGACCACATCGCCCTTTGCGAATTCTCGAGTATCCTTTTCCCGATGGAACATGGTGAACTTTATCATAACAACCTCCTCGCTCGAGCCAGAAACGATGGATCATTTCTGTCAATATTTGACAATATTATACCGTATATATCATAAAAATTAGGTTGCCCACGAGAGGGCTCTCTGGGAAACGCCTTGGGGCTATCCAGATATTGGGGTATGAGAGTGAAGAATCTGACGTGCTACAATTACTCTACTATCCAAGCTTTTCACGGAATACTCTCAAAGGATTGACAATCGTCATGCAACCACCATCCTCACAAGAAGAGCTTTTCAACACCAAATTCTTTCCCCAGCACATAACTCTGGTAACCGTGGCGGATAATATGATGCCATTGGGCTATTGGACGGTCATCTCGAAGGAACCATTCCGATTTTTGATCTGCATGCAAATGGGGAATTACACCTACGATCTGCTCAAGTTATATCGAGAGGCGATTTTGCACTTTGTGCCCTGGTGTGATAGAGAAAGAGTTGTGAAAGCTGGCAATATCTCCGGCAGATACGAAAATAAAGCCAAAAAACTTGGTTTCGAATTGATCCCTGCTGAAAGAATGGAGCATACCAAAATGGTTGCCGGCGCGGATAGCGCCTTTGAAACTGTAGTGCATCAAGAACTGGAGGGCCTTTCGAGGGAATTTGGGTTGTTCGTTTTGGATGTCGTCGCTACTCATGGGAGTATCCTTCCTAAGAAACGAGAACCGATTATGTTCCTGAGTGGCAAAGATTTTGCAACTTTAGGCGAAAAATGGCGCTATCGCCCTGGAGCCTGACGAAAAGTCTTGCCCCCCGTTCCCCCATTCGGTATAATACCAACTACATTGCGGGTGTCGCCAAGTGGTAAGGCAGTAGCTTCCCAAGCTACCATTCGTCGGTTCGAATCCGTCCACCCGCTCTCAAAGTCCGCATACTTTGGCGGACTTTTTCCCTTAAAGGGTATAGTTCTTGCAGCGATTTTGTGCAAATTCAGATATGATCGTTTCAGCATCATAAATGCTTGTTTGACACCTCGAACCGACATTATTGTTAAATCGACGAGTCTTCATTCATGGTAGAATTCAAACGATAAAATATACAAAAAATACCCGAATATGACTAAAGAAACGTCCATACTTTACATCGAAGACAATATTTCTAATCGTCTGCTCGTACGGCGGGTACTCGAGGCCGAAGGGTATACGGTCATCGAGGCCGAAAACGCCAAACAAGCCATTACTATCTTAGAAAATGAAAGCCCTCAACTCATTTTGATGGACATTAACATGCCAGAGATTGACGGCTATACGTTAACGGGTCAACTCAAAGAGATTCCCAAAATGGAAAAGGTGCCCATCATCGCATTAACAGCAAACGTAATGAAAGGCGACCGCGAACGCACACTCGACGCAGGTTGTGATGGCTATATCCAAAAACCTATCGATGTAGACGCTCTTCCCCAACAAATTGCTCAATTGCTTCAAGAGGCGAAACCGTGAACCAAGGTACCGCTGATACCCAAGAAAAACCAGCTAGCTCGAAAGATATTTCCAAAGGAGCGACCGTTTTGGTTGTGGAGGATAACGTCTCCAATTTCGTCCTCATCGCCCGTATGTTGGGCTACATGGGAATTCATTGTGAATGGAAAACCTCAGGTTATGAGGTTGTTGAATACGCTGATACTCTCCCACGCCTCGATCTGATCCTGTTAGATATTCGCTTGCCGTATGAAGACGGATATAGCGCACTGAAAAAGATCAAAGCATCCCAGACTCTTCGCGACACGCCCGTGATCGCTGTCACTGCAGAAGCCAGTGTCAAACAGATGAACAAAGCCAGAAAAGCCAATTTCGACGGATTTATTGGCAAACCTCTAGATCCTGACCGCTTCCCTGAGCAAATCCGTCGTATTTTGACTGGTGAGCCTGTCTGGGAGTTCGAATAGTCCGAACACGCTGCACATTTTCCCCAAAAGGGAAAAATTCTTCAGGTCATCGAGGTGGGAATGATAGTAGAACGATTTCGCGAGATGCATTCGATAAGCAATAGAGGAGTCTGGCATGTCACAAGCTATTCCTGCATCAACCCCAGAATTCCGCGGGAAATTAGCGCGCACAATGCTTTCGGTGTTGATCCCCATTGCCCTGGTTCCCCTACTGATCATGGGCGGGATAATATACGCTCGCTCGCGGCAAATATTGAGCAACCAAATTGAAAGCACCCTCCTTTCGATCGAAGAGCAACAACAAGCGAAAATTGATTTGTGGGTCGAGGCCCGAGAAGAAAGGTTAAATGAATTCTATATCGATCCACTTACCGTCGATGCCTTCCAGGTCGTCAGACAACAGAGTAATCGGGAAGATTTAGATTATCTCGTAGCACGTGAACTGATTTTATTAAATTTGGAAAGAATCAACTCAAATACTGAACTCATCCACCAATTCTTCATCCTATCCCCTGACGGAGAAATCCTGGTTGCCTCGAACCGCCAATTCGAAGGCACATCCTTGGCAGATACATCTTATTTCAAAGATCTATCTACCGAACATGCCTTTATTGCTGAATATAACCCAGAACCCATTTACACATCTTTGGCCTTTTTCACAGCCAGGCCATATTACACCACCGATGGAGAGCACTTAGTCACAATTTGGGGTATGACAGGGCAATCACGTTTCGAGGCACTCTTCAACGAAATTGTCTTCCTCGGTATCAGGATGTATCTTATCACCCAGGATAAATCGTTCGTGGGGATTGGCCCAAATATTAAAGCAGAAATCGATGGGCCGACTTTTCAACCCAGTGCAGAACAAACCCAACTATTCAATTCAATTCTCACAGACCCTCCAGGGCGTGTAATTGAATTCATATCCTTCGATAACCAGGAAGTCATTGCAGCCTATTTGCCCCTACCTGACTTGAAAGCTGGATTGGTCATCGAAATCCCGATTACAACTACGATCAATCAGCTTCAAAATCTACCCTATTTAGGAGGATTGCTTGCGCTAACCATCCTCGTTTCTATCTTGCTAACCTGGTATGGTACTCGTCGGATTGTCAAACCAGTCCTAGAAATTGCAGATTCAGTACAACATTTCTCAGAGGGCGATTGGCAGAGACGCGCCCCAGTAAACAGTTCCGATGAATTAGGTATGCTGGCAAACTCCTTCAACCAGATGGCTGATGAACTCAGCTCGCTCTACCGATCATTGGAAACAAAGGTCATTACTCGTACACAGCAAGTGCACACGGCCTCAGAGGTTGCGCGCATGGCGACCTCTGCAACTGATCTAGAGACTGTTCTACGCCAGACAGTCAAACTCATCGTTGAGCGATTTGGTTACTATTATGCAGCGATCTTCTTACTTGATGAAGCAAAAGAGAATGCCATCCTCAAAGATTCCTACAGCAAAACTTCTCAGTTTTCGGTTCAACTAGGATATGAAAACTTGCCTGTTGGTGATGGATCCATCATTGGAAAGGTATCAGCGACGAATCAGTATTATGTAGCAACCGATGTCGAAGAAGACCCTTTCTACCTCCCCATTGCTGATCTGCCAGATACCCGTTCGGAAGTTGTAATTCCTCTCAGCGTAGGTGATAATGTCATCGGCATATTGGATGTGCAGAGTAACCGGGTGAATGCTTTTGGAGCAGATAGTATTGAAACCCTTCAAACCCTGGCAAACCAAATCTCAACTGTTCTGCAGAACTTCCACTTACTCGAATCTGCCAGGATTGATTTACGAGCAACTTCAGCGCTTTACCAGGCCAGCCACACGGTTTCTGAGGCCGGAACCAGTGAAGATGTCTTCCGCGCGTTATCGAACACACTAGAAGAGGCTCCATTCATTTCTGCTCTCTTCGTCGTGGAAGCTGATGATTTAGTGGGAATATCGATGATCGATCCCATTAGAGGCACAGAATCAACCCAATTAAAGGGAAAGTCTACAACCAAGTTACCAAACATTTCCATCTCGACTTCGGAATTGGCTGGATATTTTGATACAGCACAACCCTTGATTGTGACCGAAGACGAACAGTTCGAGAACTTACCCGATAGGCTCATCAATGTGCCGCGTAGCATGGGTTGTCAAAGTTTTGCCCTCTTACCTATCATGCCAGACAACGAGTTTATGGCATTACTTATTCTCGGGGCTCTCGATGCCAGCAGATTAACTCAAATTGCCATCGAACCATATACTAGCCTCATCGACATCACCCGGACGGCTCTCGAAAAAGTGAATGCGCTGGGAGACATTCAGCAACGCCTGGTTGAATTGGAAACCCTTTCTACCGTGGGGCAATCCATCTCAACCGAAACCACGTTAGATACTCTCTACCAAATCATCCACCGTCAAATCGTTCAGGTTATGGGAGATGTCAATTTCTTGATCGCCCATTACAATGCCGAGACAGACATCATCGAAATTCCATACCTCAATGAGGGTGGGCAAATATCCACTGTGCCCCCATTCCCATTGGGTGAGGGTCTGACTTCGATTATCATCCGCACTCAACAGCCACTGATGATCGTCGAAGATACCGTCAACCGCAGCCGGGCATTGGGAGCCAAACCCAGCGAAAGTGGATTAGCAAAATCATGGTTGGGAGTACCCCTGATGGTATCCAATCAACCCATTGGCGCCATTGTTGTACAAGACCTTGAAAATGAGCACCGCTTCGACAAAGATGATATGCGCCTGCTGGTCACCCTTGCATCACAAGTCGCAATCGCAATACGCAATGCCCGCTTGCTCGATAGCACACGGGAGCGCGCTGAACAGCAACGCAAGTTATTTGAGATCACCAGCAAGCTTCGCCGCTCGCCTGATATGCAGGCAATTCTGAAAACCACAGCTGAAGAGCTAAGCAAAGCACTCGGGGCTAAACGAACCCAAATCAAGATCGATGTTGATCCAGAGTTTTCAGAGCCAATCTTATCAAGTGATGGCGGTGAAGAGGAGACTGTTGCATGAACACTTTATTCCGCAACATCCTCGATAACCGGGATTCAAAACGGGGCGACAGCTTCCAATATTGGCGTCTACGTATTCTCAACACCGTTCTCATCGCTTCGACAATATTCGGTGGCGCAGCGTTCATTATCAACATCACACCTGCATTGCGGTCTGGCTCAGTGTTATTCACATTGGGTTATTCCATTGCATATGTCTGGCTGCTTGTCATCGCCGTGTTCCAAAAGATCCACTATGGGCTGCGTGCAAGCACACTGCTAGTGCTTCTCTACGTCGTGGGGATATTTTCAGCCTTGCAGTACGCCTCTGCCGGCGACGCGCGTGTATGGTGGCTGGGATTCTCGCTACTCACAGCAGTCTTTTTGGGGACACGGATGGGGGTTGCAGCAGCTATTTTCTCTACAGGCACCTATTTGGGCATGGGTTGGTTGATGAACCAACATATCCTCGCGGCTCCAAACCTAGATGCTTATCTCGATGCAACGACGCTCTTTCCTTGGACATCTACCAGCGTACCTTTGCTCACGATCAGCATTTTAGCTGTGGCTTCATTTGGAGTGATCATCAACGGTCTGATGGTCAACCTCGAAAAAGCCAATCAACTCACTGACGAGTTGGAAAATGATCGCATTCAACTGCAACAACGTACCAACGATCTCGAAAGACGCCAAGTTCAAATCCGCACTGCTGCGGAGATCACACAAGCCATATCTACCGAACTCGATCCAGATACGATCTTTGACAAGATCATTAGATTGATCAAAGACCGCTTCGGTTTGTACTATGTCGGCGTGTTTATGGTCGATGAAACTGAACAGTTCGCTGAATTGAGAGTGGGAACTGGCAAAGCTGGTCGTAGCATGGTTGCGGAAGGTCACAAACTGGGGATTGGAGGGACTTCCATGATCGGTTGGGCGATTTCCAATCGCCAGGCCCGCGTCGCGCTGGATGTTGGTGACGATGCCGTTCGCTTCCAGAATCCCTACCTACCATCCACCCGCTCTGAATTAGCGCTTCCAATGATTAGTGAGGGGCGCGCGCTAGGCGCACTAACCATCCAATCTATCTGGCCAGAAGCTTTCGACGAGGACGACATCACTGTGCTACAAGGCATTGCGAACAGCCTGGCATCAGCTATAAGCAACGCCAATCTGTTCAACCAGGTTCAAGAGAGTTTCGACGAAATTAACGTTCTTCACAGGCAATATCTGGCAAAGGCATGGACAGACGTAATCTCCCGCGAAGGCGCTATAGAGTATAAATTCGAGGAAATTAAAAATTCCTCTTCAACTCCTGATGCACAATCTGTAATGCTTGAAATCCCGTTAGTGCTGCGAAATCAAGTAATTGGGACGATCAGTATAGAACGAGACCAAGACACATGGTCAAACGAAGAGGCGGCTTTTGCTACTCAAGTCGCATCACAGGCAGCATTGGCACTAGAAAATGCTCGTCTTGTGAAACAGACCGAACGTTCTGCTCAACATAACCGCTCAGTAACTGAGATCACCAGCAAAATCTGGCAATCAACTAGCGTTAATGCGATCTTGCGCACTGCGCTGCAGGAGTTAGGGCAAACCTTGGGTGCATCTGATGGCATGATTAAGTTAAATGTCTATGATGTGCAGGAGGAATAGAATTGATGGTGGTAATAATCTATGGCCATAGATAACCAACAATCACGAACCCCTGAATCCCAAGAAAGATTTGGCGGGCGAATCCAGCGCACGTTCTTGCTGGTGGTGATCCCGCTATCAATGCTTCCGCTGCTCATCATTGGGAGCATCATCTTCTTCAGAGCGCGCACATTACTCATAGAACAATTTCACGATCAGGTAGATTCATACTTGCAAATTATCGATTCGGATATCGATATCTGGGTCACAACCGCACAAATACGGCTGGATGCCACTCTGCAACAAGAATCAGTGATGAAAGCTCTCGATCAGGTGCTTGCAAACGAGACAGGTGGACGAAATAAGATCTCAGCCTCCCACCAGGTGATCCTGGATCAACTGGAATCACTAAATGCAGAGCGGGGCAGCGTAAATTTTCACGATTTTTTGATCTTGTCATCATCGGGTGAGATCGTTCTTTCAACGCAATCAGCTTGGAAAGGCAAACATCTAACAGGTTCACACTTTCACAGTCTCTTTTCAGATGTACCCGGTACATTTATCGACCATGCGGTACCTCCCCTATCCAACGAAGAAATCATGATCTTCTCCCACGTGCCAATCGAAGGAGCAGGGGGGATAAACGGGCACCTGATAGGAATTCTAAATAATTCACAATTTCTCGACTTCCTGACATTCACAGCGAAATTCTTACCCCAATCAAACAGTTATATCGTCCTTGAGAACGGGAGCTTTCTTGGGTTGGATTATCGCATCGATGAGTTGGCTGTTTTGTCTCCCTCACGATCGCAGGTGAATACTTTAATTCATCTCAATGATCAACACTCACTCGATAATACTGGTGAACAAGCCAGCCTTTACCTGCGCTCATTTGATGGTACTCAATCCATAGCAGGATACAGATGGCTAGAGTCCCTCGGGGCTGGTTTGACCATCGACGTTCCACAAGCGATCGCCTTCGAGAAACTGCAAGCGCTTACTCCACTCGCCCTAATCTCGCCCGTCGTGCTAATCGCTTTGCTCAGCATCATCCTCTGGATTATTTCCAATTGGCTCACCAGACCTATAAAAACACTCACCGAAACTACACGCCAGTTTGCAATAGGTAATTGGGAAAAGCGTGTCGGGGATATCCGGGATGATGAGATTGGTGTTTTATCGCAAACGTTTAACCATATGGCTGAAGAACTCTCAGAGTTATATAAATCCTTGAGTGCCCAGGTTGCAGAGCAAACCATCGAGCTTCACAACCGCAGCACACAGCTCGAAGCTACTGCCCAAGTCGCCCGTGAAGCGTCAGCCATCCGCGACCTTGACATTTTATTACGAGATACTACCGAAATGATCTCCAACAAATTTGGTTTTTACCATGTTGGCATCTTCCTCATTGATGAGGAAAATGAATTTGCTATTCTACAGGCAGCCAACAGTGAAGGCGGGCAGCGTATGCTCATGAGAGGGCATCGGCTTGGCGTTGGTCAAAGGGGTGTCGTTGGACATGCCGCCAAAACAGGGCTACCGCGCATCGCCCTTGATGTTGGAGAAGACGATTATTTCTTCAAAAATCCCGATCTTTCTGAAACTCGTTCTGAGATCGCGCTGCCTCTGAGGAGCCAGGAAAGGGTTATCGGCGTTCTTGATGTGCAATCGAAGTCACCTGACGCGTTTACAACCCAAGAAGTAGAAGTTCTACAGATTATGGCCGATCAAATCGCAATGGCCATCGACAACGTCCGTCTGCTGGATCAAAGTCAACAGACGGTCCAGGAACTCCAATTGCTTTACGGCCAGCACATTGATAAAGCCTGGCAACAAAGACTGGGAAGTAAGGAAGAATCCTATCATTTCGATCAGGTGAGGGTAAAAACAGCTACTCAAGACCAAATTAGCGTCTTCCAGACATCAGACCAAAATCAGGTAAAAGTTCATATCGACGATCTAGGTTACCAACATCTTTTAATCCCGATCGTATTGCGAGGCCAATCCTTAGGGGATATTGCATTACGCAGAAACCCTGATGAGGCCGAATGGACTATAGATGATCGAGAGCTGGCCGATGAAGTATCCACCCAAATTGCGGTTGCCCTGGAAAATGCTCGCCTACTCGAGGAATCGCAGCGCCGGGCTGCCCAAGAGGAACTTCTCAGCCAGGCCTCAGCTCGTTTCAGCCAATCCCTCGACATCGACACCGTGCTTCAAATGGCTGTTCGCGAGTTGGGACAACTTGCTGGGGTAACTGAAGTATCTGTTCAAATAAACCCTGAATAATAAGCTTTGCTAGATGAGAAAGGAGCACCTACGATGCAAATCGAACAGAGCACTTGGAGACAATCGAAAAATTGGGTGACAGACCCACCCGGTAAACTTGTATCTGCCCAATGGGTGCTTGCTTTCGGTTCCAGGGATGTCCTTCAAGAACCTGGGCATATCATGAACATTCGCAATGCCTATCCCGACGCACTGATTGTGGGTTGCTCTACTGCTGGAGAAATAAGTGGAACACGCGTATTTGATGACTCTCTGGTTATTACCGCCATTGAATTCGAACACACTCACGTTAAGGGTGCCCTGGTTAAACTGGCCGATGTCGATATGGATAGTTTCAAAGCCGGAGAAGCACTGGCCAAAGCCCTGGACCATGAGAACCTAGCACATGTTTTAGTAATTTCAGAGGGCACGCATACTAACGGCAGTGATCTCGTTCGGGGGTTAGCCAAGCACCTTCCCGCCAATGTGGCTATCACAGGTGGGTTGGCCGGGGATGGTGCCAGGTTCGAAGAAACGATCGTTGTCTTTAACAGCGGACCAAAAGCAGAGAACATTGCAGTAGTAGGATTTTATGGAGATCGTCTCAAGATCGGTTATGGCTCTATGGGTGGCTGGGATCCCTTTGGGCCAGAGAGGCTCATCACTCGCTCAGATGGCAATGTGCTTTTCGAATTGGATGATCAATCTGCCCTGGCCCTTTACAAAAATTACCTTGGGGACCATGCAGAAGATCTGCCCTCCAGCGCTCTGCTCTTCCCCCTCAGCATCCGATCGAAAGAATACCCAGAACAGCTGGTGCGGACGATCTTATCGATTGATGAAGATGCAGGCAGTATGATCTTTGCTGGCGATGTTCCCGAAGGAGCCTACGCACGTTTTATGAAAGCAAATTTCGATCGTCTGGTGGATGGAGCCTATGGTGCTGCCAAAACTAGCTTCGAAATCGGCGGTGAAGAATCCCCTGATCTGGCGATTTTAATTAGTTGCGTAGGCAGAAAACTCGTCCTGCAGCAGATGGTCGAAGATGAAGTGGAAAGCGTGCGCGAGGTTTTGGGTGAGAATACCACCCTGACAGGGTTCTATTCCTATGGCGAAATCTGCCCATCAGCTCCCAATGCCAACTGCGATCTACATAACCAAACCATGACCATTACGACTCTCATGGAGAAATAGCAGGTGCACAGGTTACTCCAGCGTCAACTAAGGCGCTTCTTAGGATCAGATCAGGACATCCCTGAGGAATTAGAACGGCTCATCGAGGCCATCGATGCGGCCTATGTTCAGGCAGACGACGACCGTGCTTTGCTTGAGCGTTCCTTAGAGTTAACCTCACAAGAACTGCTCGACCGCAACGAGCAACTTAGGATAAGACGTGAAGAGCTTGAGAACATGGTCCGTAAGCGCACCGCAGAATTGGAGCAGCGCACCATCCACCTTCAGACTGCAACCGAAATTGCCCGAGATGCTACCACAACGCAAAACTTGGACGAGCTACTCACCAACGCTGTCGAGTTAATTCGTCAACGCTTCGAGTTCTACCACACTGCAATTTATTTGATCGACGAACGCCAAAATTCAGCCATTCTGATGGCGGCAACCGGCAAAGCTGGGCAGCAATTATTGGCAGAGGATTTTCGCCTGATCTTGGACGACACCAGTCTCGTCGGGTGGGCTACAGGCAAAGGAGAACCAAGCATTGACCTCAAAGTTGGTGTAGATGAAGAACACCCAGTAAACCCCTTATTTTCAGCGACACAATCCGAGGTCGCGCTACCCATGCGAGTAGGCGATCAAATTATCGGCGCACTCAACGTGCACAGCCGTGAAGAGGGGGCTTTCGATGTGGATATTGTTTCGGTGCTTCAAACCCTGGCCGACCAATTAGCCGTTGCTATCTCGAACACTCGCCTTCTGAGAGAGATGGGCCAAACCCTACGGGAATTG
The DNA here is from genome assembly GCA_964438295.1 of uncultured Anaerolineales bacterium. GTDB lineage: Bacteria > Chloroflexota > Anaerolineae > Anaerolineales > UBA11858 > NIOZ-UU35. Next base: position 35,752 of record CAYTKR010000016.1, on the reverse strand, counting down.
GAAGTTGCTACTGGAAAATACACCCAGGATGCTTGGCAATCTGTTGTGCAACAATCTGGGGGAACTCTGGGGTTTCGATATCGCGGTGCTGGTATCGAGCCAATCACAGATGATGGTCCTAGAGATGACCTACTATCAATCCCTGAAACCGAGGTTGTCGAAGATTCAAAACTAAGCGTTCCTATCCGCATGAGAGAAAAGGTTATCGGTACACTCAATCTTCGACTCGAAGAGGACGAAACACTGCCCGAAACCACTGCCTTAGCAGAGTCGGTTGCTGAAAGGATGGGTCTGGCTATTGAAAACGCACGTCTGTTGGAAGACACACAACGCCGTGCCGAACAGGAGCGCACTGTTGCTGAAGTGACCACAAAAATCCGCCAAACCTTGAATATTGAGACTGTATTGGAAACCGCCGTTAAAGAGATTGGCTTGGCAATGAGTCTGGCCGCCGTCGAGATCCATCTCGGTAACCCGCCACCAGATCCACAGGAAAGCTAGAATGACCACTTCACAGGCCACATCGCCAAAAGGTGATAAGGAAGTAAAGAGCATATCGGCCTTGCAAGAACAACTGATGCAGGGATTCCTGTATGCGATGTCGATTGCAGGGTTGCTCACTGCGGGTGTTGGCAGCTTCGAAGCAATCGAATCATCAAATGAGTGGCTCATCCCTCTGTATGGCATTACCTATTTAACTGTTTTGCTGTTCACTTTTTGGAAAACACCAAGTTACCGACTGCGTTCCTGGTCCTTGGTATTTCTACTGTTCACATTGGGATTCACTGATTTTATCGCTGATGGACTAAGCGGCAGTGGGCGGCTCTTCTTATTATGCACAGTTTTCTTGGCAAGCATCTTTTTAGGGCGACGAGAAAGCGTTCTAATGATGGTCGCTTCATTTTTGGTGATGTTTGGGTACGGGATGATCTTTTCAATGGGCTTAATCGTAATTCCTGGCGAAGCGCGCTCTTCGGAACCGCTAAGTTGGGTTATCAGTACGTTAGCATTAACGATGATGCAAGTGCTCGTCCACGTTAGCTTGAACTTTGTAATTCCGCAATTGGGATCTATTCTCAATCAAAGCCATAAGCTCACCGAGGAACTCCGGGAATACCAACTCACCCTTGAGCAACAAGTCGAAGAGCGCACTGCCAGCCTTACAAAACGCAGTTCTCAACTGGAAGCCACTGCAACCATCGGACGCGAAATTGTCTCGATCCAAGATCCTGATGAGTTGCTTTCTCACGCTGTCCAACAAATATCTGCTGAGCTGGGCTTCTATCATGTGGCAATCTATCTCGCCGATAAAGTTTCCGATGACGTTGTGTTGAAAGCCGCTTCTTCTAAGGGCGGTCAACAACTGATCAGCAAAGGCTTTCAACTTCCAATTCAAGAAACCAGCATCGTTGGATATGTTATGGCTAGGGCTGAAGCTTACATCGCGCTCGATGTAGGGCAAGATTCAATCTTCAGCGCAGTTCCCGAATTATCAGGAACCCAATCGGAGATGGCTTTTCCTTTGATCGCGCGTGGGCAAGTGATAGGGGTGCTTGATGTACAGAGCAATGTACCGAATGCGTTTGACCAGCAAGATAGTGCCATTATACAAATTATGGCAGACCAACTGGCCATCGCTATCTACAATGCCCAACTGTACCAGGAATCTCAAACAAATCTACAGATCGTCCAACGTGCTTTCACCGAATCCAGTAAGAAAGCATGGCAAGAATTCACTCGACGCAATCAACTGAAAAAACGCTATGACCCAAGAGGCATTCTAGGAGATGGTGACTCCTGGGATGATTTCATGAAAAACGCTTTTCACCTGGGAGAGCCAACTTCTAACGGAAATCGATTGGCGATCCCTATCAAAGAGCGCGGAGAGGTCATTGGCGTGATCCAGGCTCACAAACCTTTACCACAAGATACCTGGAGCAAGGCTGAGCTCGAACTGATGAATACACTCACAAACCAGCTCGAGGTCGCTCTGGAGAGCGCCCGGCTTTATAGGGATACTCAGCAGCAAGCTGAACGCGAACGCTTGGTAACAGAAATTACCACAAAAATTCGCGCCAACACAGACCCCCCAAGCAATGCTCCAAACTGCGGTCAGCGAATTGCGCGAAGCACTGCGAGCAAAACGGGCCCAGATGTTCATCCAATCCGCCGAAGAAGAGGATTAAGCTAGTCTTACATATCCGAAGATATCAAAAACTGAAATGACTCAAATTATTGCAATTGCCAGCGAAAAAGGGGGCGTCGCCAAAACTACCACAGCCATCTCTCTAGGAGGAGCGCTGGTCGAACTAGGTCAGGAAGTCCTGATGGTCGACATGGATCCCCAAGCCAGCTTAACACTTTCATTGGGAATTCCCCCTCACAAAGTGCGGCGCTCCATTGCAGATGTTCTCATCAACCTTGCCCCGCCAGTTAGCGTCAGCCGAGAGACCTCGATCCCTGGATTAGATCTACTGCCATCAAATTTCGAAATGGAACTGGCTGAACGGTTTATGCCAATTCGAAAAGATTATAAGCATATTCTCAGAGAAACTCTACAGGGCGTGCGCATGTACGATACGATCATCCTCGATTGCCCACCATCATTAGGTGCAGTGACCTCGAATGCCCTCGTCGCGGCCGACATGCTCATTATTCCAACCCATCCAGAATTCCTTTCGATTTATTCGTTGCGTAATGTTCTCCGGGTTGTACGTACCATTCGAGCTGAAGAAAATCCTACGTTGAATTACCGCATTCTCATAACCATGCTCGATCAACGCGTAGGATCTCACATCTCCCTTAGCGAGCAACTACGCTCTACGTTCAAAGGCGCTGTATTCAATACAACAATACAGGTAGATACGCGCTTACGGGATAGTACCATTGCGGGGGTGCCAATCACTCACTTTGCAAGGAATACCCGCAGCGCTGGGCAATATCGCGACCTGGCTCAGGAGTTACCAAAATATGTCCGATCCGAAAAAGTTGAACAAGCGGCTTAGCGACTTGTTCGCTGATCTGGAAAAAGATATCACCCCTCTGCCAGAAGATGCAGAGAATATTCCCGGTTGGACCTGGGAGACAGATTCTCAGGGTATGTACTCACATTGTAGCCCAGAAGTCGAAGTCTTGGGCTATCGGGCTGCTGACCTCATCGGGGAACCTCTGGCCACCTTCAGATTAGTACCTGGATTCCAAACTCGGGTCGCAGCCACCTTGGATGCAAAACACGCTCAAAGCGAACTCACCCTCCAGTTTCTCGATGTTGACGATAACGCCGTTAGCGTACGCATGTATGTTTTCTATTCTCCAGCAGATGATGGGAGTGAAGAACACTGGCGCGGCTTCACCCAGATTATTGAAGGGGAAATTACCCAACCGAAACCATCGTCGGTACAAGAAGCCTCGACAGCCACAGGCACAGTCAGCATCTCAACTCTATCTATAAACGATGGGGTTGCTATCGAGGGCGATCAAATCTACTCGGTTTCGTCACCCCATTCCACAGTTGGAAGCCAAAGTCTGGAATCACGTCAGACAGTGGCCCATGAAGCAACCGAAAATCATCCAGCGGAATTAGCGGTACCTGTCAAACTCCAGGATCAAGCGCTGGGGTTGCTAGAATTCATTGATGAAAACCCAGACCGACGATGGAGTCTTGAAGAGCAGAGGTTAGTGGAGGAGGTCGCGGACCAATTATCCCTTGCGCTAGAGAATGCCCAATTATTCCAAACTGAGCAACGCCGGGCTCGGGAAATGGCGATGTTACACGAAGTCACCCTGGATATCGCCCAACAGCAATTGGCCCTGGATGCTGTGCTCGATATCATGTCACAGCGCGCCATGCAATTGCTCGACTCTGATGGAGGCGGGGTTTGGCTGTGGCGTGAAGAGAACCAAGAGCTCGAACTGGTGATTACATATCAGGTTGTAGGCCATGACATCACGGGGCGTCGACTAAAACCTGGAGAAGGCTTAACCGGTAAGGCTTTCGAGGAACGAAAACTTCAAGTAATTAATAATTATCACAATTGGTCAGGCCGTTCCTTAAAATTTGAAGACGTTCCTTTCCACTCGGGTCTTTCAGCGCCTATGATCGCTCAGAATCAGGTCCTGGGTGCTCTGGTGGTTTCACGAAGCCAACCCAATCGCCCGTACACAGAGAACGAGCAAAATCTGGCGCAATTGCTGGCCAATCAGGCATCCGCAATGATCTTGAACGCCACTCTTTTCGAAGAATCCCAAAAGCGTTCTGAAGAACTGGCACTGATCAACCGTGTCGTCTCTCAAGTTGCTGCTTCCCTGGACGTAAATGAAAGCCTGCAAGCAGTGACTGTCGAGTTGGCCAATGCCCTCGATTTGCAAGTAAATATTGCCCTGGTGAACCCTGATGAAGTGTCTTTAACGATGGTGACGGACTACTCCCCGCGCCAAGAAAATCCTTTTGTCGTTGGTTACAAAATTCCAATTCAAGGCAATCCCTCGACAGAAAAGGTTTTCGAAACCAAGAAGCCCATCATCATCGAAGATCCTCAAACTAACCCGCTTATCGCCTCCATCCAAGACCTGATGCGCTCACTGGATGTCCAGAATATGGGTATTTTCCCACTGATCCTCCAGGATGAGATTTTTGGAACTGTGGGCATCTATATCTTGGATGAAGGACGTGTGTTGTCCCAAACAGAAATCCAACTTGTGGAAACCATCCTGGTTCAAGCGGCAACGTCTGTCCAGAAAGCACGGCTGTTTGAGCAAGTTCACACCAGAAGCACCCAGTTACAAACCGCTGCGGAGATTTCGCGCGCAGCCAGCAGTATCCTAGAGCCAAATCCTTTAATTGATCAGGCTGTAAATTTGATCCGGGACCGCTTCGATCTATATTATGCGGGCATATTCTTAACCGATGAAGATGGCTCTCAGACCGGAGAGGCTGGCAAATGGGCTGTGTTGCGCGCAGGTACCGGTGAGGCTGGCAGCATCCAGATGGAACAAGGACATAAACTTGAGATCGGTGGTAGCTCAATGGTTGGCCAGGCCATCTCCACAACCCAGGCGCGCATTTCCTTGTTAGCCCTGGACGAAGAACAGCGCTTTGTCAATCCACTTTTGCCAGAGACACAATCTGAAATGGCGCTCCCACTAATTAGCCGCGGCAAAGTGATTGGAGCGATGACAATTCAAAGTGCCCAACAAGGCGCATTCTCCGAAGAAGATATTTCTGTTCTCCAAACGATGGCAGACCAGGTTGCCAACGCACTGCAAAATGCCAACCTTTTCGACCAGACTCAGCAGAACGCATCTGAATTATCGATATTGAATGAAATGAGCCTGGCCTTGAGTCGCCAGCTTGACATCAACGAAATCATTCAAACAATCTACCAATACACATCACAACTCATGGATACGAGTTTTTTCTTCGTCTCTCTTTATGATGCAAACGAAGAAATGATCTTTTTCCCATTAGTAATCGAGAATAATGCCGCAAGCCAAATCCCCACCATGAAAAAGCGCCAGGGATTGACCCAGCATGTCATCGATAGCAAAGAACCTCTATTGATCCATGATGATGTCGAAGGAGTCATCGCTACGCTGGGTCTTGAAGAAATTATAGTTGGCGAGCGTGCCAAATCCTGGCTGGGCGTGCCGATGCTGATCGGTGACGAAGTCCTTGGTGTCATTGCTACCCAAAATGCTAGCCACCCGAGAGTATTCAACACTCACCACCAGGATTTGCTGGTGTTGGTAGCTCGTCAGTCAGCTATCGCCATTCAAAATGCCCAACTTTTCGCACAAACTCAAGATCAGTTGGCAGACCTTTCCACAATTCAAGAAACCACATCTGGGCTTAGCGCCGCGCTGACCTTAAGCGGAGTTGTAAACACATTGTTGGCATACATGACTTCGGCAATTCAAGCTGATACGGCCAGCGTTTTCACTATCGATGAAGACAAATTTATCCGCATCGGTGTTTTTCCGAGTGGTGTAGATGCGCCAGAGATTGGTGAGACCCTAAATCTCTCTGATTACCCGCTGACACAAAGAGTTATCAATTCGCAAGAACCACTTGCAGTGTCAGCGGATGATGATTTGCTTCAAGAACACGCCCAGGAAGCATTTAAAGCGTCAGGGATTGCCGCTAACGCCACGATCCCTATTGTAGGCCCTGAAGGGGTCTTGGGAACAATATCGGTAAGTCGCAATCATCCAGCCGAAGATTTTGATGAGAATGAACTCAATCTTATGGCTACCTTGGCAAACCAGGCTGCTGTGGCCATTCTCAACGCCCGCTCCTACGAACGGGTTCAGGAAGTTGCCGAGGAGATGTCCCTGCTCTTCGATGTCAGCCAGGCGCTATCTTCAGGCCCCCTTGAAGTTGTTGATATCGCCACGACTGTTGCACGCAATTTCGTTGATGTAATGCAGATTCCAGAATGTTCTATCTCTTTGTACGACCCCACAACGAACAGTCTTGACGTGATCGTTGATCTTGTTTCTCAAGATGAACAAGGAAAGATTATTAGGGAAGATCAAATCGGCATGGTTCATTCACTATCCGATTTCCCAGCAACCAAGCAAGTTATGCAGACGCTGCAACCTCTGGTTGTTCACGCTAGTGATCCTGATGCTGACCCGGCAGAATTAGCATATATGCGTGAGTTCGAGACGACAACTTTAGTCATTCTGCCATTGGCTATCAAGGGCCAGGCCATTGGTGTGCTGGAATTGGAAAGTTGGGATGAAGAACGAAACTATACACAATCAGAGATAAATCTCGCCCTAACCCTTGCCAACCAAGCCGCAGTCGCATTGGATAATGCCCGTCTTTACGAAGAACAACGCCAGATCACCGAACAGTTGCGTGAGTTAGACCAATTGAAATCGCAATTCTTGGCCAATATGTCTCATGAACTGCGCACACCACTAAACTCCATAATTGGCTTTTCGCGCGTGATCATGAAAGGGATTGATGGACCGGTAACTGAGCAACAGCAACAGGATCTTTCCGCGATCTATAACGCGGGCCAACACCTCTTGAACATGATCAACGATATTCTGGATATCTCTAAAATTGAGGCTGGTAAGATGGAATTGGCCTTTGAGGATATTGAATTATCGCAGATCATCGAAAGCGTGCTATCAACAACCCGTGGTTTGATTAAAGATAAGCCTGTTGATCTTCGAAAGGATATTCCGGAGACCATACCTTTTATCCATGCAGACCCCACACGGATTCGGCAAATCTTGCTAAATCTGCTTTCTAACGCGGCCAAATTCACCGACGAGGGGAGTATCACAGTTGCTGCAAAAGAGCAGGTTGGAGCGAATGGACGTCCCGAAATATTTATTAGTGTGATAGATACCGGTGTTGGAATTGCTGAGGAAGATCAGCAGGATCTCTTCGAGCCGTTCACACAAGTCGATGGTTCAGCTACGCGCAAGACCGGTGGAACCGGATTGGGACTTTCGATATCACGGTTATTGGTTGATCTGCATGATGGCGATATTGGCATCGACAGCACCCCTGGTGAAGGAAGCACGTTCTACTTCACCGTTCCTATACTCCCCGAGGAAAAAGAGAAAGTCTTAGCAATCGATGGAGATCCTCAAGTGACGGAGTTGTACCACCGCTATCTTGCGGACACAAATTTTCAAATCATCTCCGTACTGCTACCCAACGAGGCCGTAAAAATGGCCCGTGAACTGCGCCCGTTTGCTATCACGCTGGATACAAATCTTCCCGATCAAGACGGTTGGGAGATCTTCAACGCCCTTCGACAAGACCCAGATACAAAAGACATCCCTATCATGATTTGCAGCTTGCAGGATGTTTCAGAAAAAGCCCAAAAAGGCGGTGCAGTCGAATATCTACCCAAACCTATTCTCAAAGACGATTTGGTCAATGCTTTGCGCCGCATACAAATTGACGAAGAATAGCTGCGAAATTAATCATCCGGAATGGTGGCTGTGTACGCTGTCCTTCTCATTGCCTTCTTTCCTACAAAAATACCTACATTAGGAGATCCATTTGTATTCACACGTCATTGCTGAATGCCTGGACTGCGGGCATCTAAGCTCATATTCGCCTAAAGATTCTACCTGCCCCGCATGCGGTGGTGGGTGGAGAGAAGCGCGTTATGATTACAAATCAATAGGCAAAAGGATTCTTCAAGACCTTCCGAGTCGACAATTCAACATCTGGCGCTATCATGAACTATTACCAATCCAAGAACCTCACCCAATCATTAGTATGGGAGAGGGGGGCACTCCCCTGCTCAAAGCGACTAATTTAGGAACCATGCTGGGGATTCCAAATTTATACATCAAGGACGAACGCCAAAACCCCACTGGTTCGTTTAAAGATCGTCAGGCTTCCATAACCGTCACATCCCTTAAAGAAGCTGGGATCACAGAAACGGTGCTAGCTTCAACGGGCAACGTGGCGATTTCCTACTCGGCATATACTTCTCGAGCAGGGATCAAACTCTGGGCATTCCTCACCAGCTTGGTGCCATCAGAAAAAATGCGTGAAGTGGCCATCTATGGCACCCAAGTGATCAAGGTCACCGCAACATATGACCAGACAAAGAAGCTGGCATCGGAATTCGCTGACCAGCGTCATCATGGCTCTTATTTAGATCGCGGTGTCCGCTCGATCCCTGCATTGGAAGCGATGAAAACCATTGCCTTTGAGATCAGCGAGCAATTGACCTCTATGCTGGAAACACGACCCAAAGGGTCTCAAGTTCCCTGGGTGGTGCCAGATTGGTATATTCAAGCAGTCAGCGGAGGTCTTGGGCCCGTAGGTGTGCTCAAGGGTTTTAATGAACTCAGAGAGATGGGGTTGATCGACCGCATCCCTGCTATTGCCAACATCCAATCGGAGGGCTGTGCGCCGATGGTTCACGCCTGGAAGCAAAAAAGTGATGTTGCAGAACCTGTGATATCTCCGCGAACTCATATTGCTACATTGGCCACGGGTGACCCAGGCCATACGTATACAATTCTGCAGGAACGGATGCTCCAAGAAGGTGGCGGCACTTTCGAGAGTGTCACCGACGAAGAAGCTTTTCGGGCCATTCACGTCCTGGCCAAGATGGAGGGATTATCTATGGAGCCCGCCTCTGCAGTCGCATTTGCCGGACTGATCAAAATGGTTCGCGCTGGACAGATCAAACCCGATGAAGTAGTTGTCGTCAACATGACCGGCCATACGATGCCTGTAGAGAAGATCATCCTGGGGGAGGGTTGGGTGCAGGATGTCGAGATTCCCGAGAAGCCCCCGGAGGAAAAACCCGAGGAGGGTTTGCTCTCTGCCCTTAGCAGGATCACGCCCAAACGGTATTCCAGCGTAGCAATCGTCGACGATCACGAACACGCCCGACGCCTGATCCGCAGGATTCTTCAATCCCAAGGCGAATACACAATTTTCGAAGCCGCCAATGGCAAGGAAGCTATCGATCTGGCTCATAAAGAAGAACTTGATTTAATCATCTTAGACCTGATGATGCCCGAATTGGACGGCTTTGCTGTGATCGATGCTTTGAAAGCCGATGAAAAGACAGCTTCAATTGCCGTTATCGTGGTTACAGCCAAAACACTGACCCCAGATGAAAAGGCCCGCTTGAGGGGACGCATCCATACGCTGATGAAAAAAGGAGAGTTCTTAAACGAGGAGTTAGTTAAAGAGATCGACTCTTTGTTGATGAACGAATCAAACTGAAATTGTAATGGCCAATTTACGCACGAAAGGGATCATGGCAGCACTTTCATCGGCTGTCTTCTTAGGAATGGCGCCTGTCTTTGGGCGGCGCGCTATTCTGCTGGGGGCTGCACCTCTCACGGTTGTGGCGATCCGAACGATTTTGGCGGCGTTGGTCTTATTGTTGATCATCGTCATCTTCAAGCGCCAATACCTATATATTTACCCCGCTGGGTTGCTTGGTTGTCTTTTAGCCGGGTTCATCAATGGCCTGGGTTCGTTGTTCTATTACAGTGCTTTGGGAAGGATCGATGCAGGAGTAGGTCAACTACTTTATTCGCTCTACCCCCTCTTTGTGGCCATATGGCTATTCCTGGATAAACAACCCCCCAGCCGGCTGACCCTTTTCCGGTTGGGATTGACCATTCCGGCAGTATATTTACTAACACAAACCGGCTTGAAAGCGATCGATCCTATTGGGGTTGTCCAAATGTTGATCGGTTCAGCCCTCTTTGCGCTACACTTACCAATCAACCAGCGCGTGCTTTACGATATGCCCGCGCCTACAGTGACTGTTTATACACTGCTGGCAATGAGTGCTGTTGTGTTGCCAACACTCTTCTTTGCCCCCAATAATGTCATCCCAACGGAGATGAATGTCTGGTTGCCCATGATCGGGTTGACTCTGGTGACTTTCTTGTCTCGTTTGACCCTCTTTTTAGGCGTAAAGCACATCGGTGGAATGCAAACTGCCATCCTGGGCTTGAGCGAAGTGCTGATCACGTTGATCATGGCTCAAGTTTGGTTGGGGGAAACACTCGGCATCTGGCAATGGATCGGAACTATTCTATTGTGTTTGAGTCTGGTGTTGATTGGCGCAGAAAAAACTCCCCCGAAGAAAAGCTCTCCGGGGGGTTGGCTAAGCTGGTTGAGTCACCCCACTATCTCGAGTGAAGTTCCCTGGAACCCACATGAATGACCATTACTCGGGGAGATCAGCATCGAATACGTATCCTATCCCCCTTACGCTTGAAATCCATTTCTCTCCTTTGGGGAAAGAAGAAAGCTTACGACGCAATCTACTGATAAGAGGTCGCAGTACCTCTGGGGCTTCCCATTCAGGTACCTCATACCCCTGCACTAAAAATACAAGATTGCCATGAGACATCACACGTCCCCAGTTTGTGACAAAGATCTCTAGCAACTTGCCTTCAGTCGGTGTCAGACGCTCCTTGACCGGCCCGCGCCACATCTCTCGTCGCGCCAGATCAAGGCTAACACCTTCTGGCAAGGGGACAACCTGGCGTTTCGGTTTCGGTGGGGCAGTAATCCCCTCAACGTCTTTCAACTGCATGACCGAGTCCTCAATCTGCCCTAACAGCATGCGCTTGCGTTTGACCTCGTCACGCTGTGCTAAACCGCTTGCCACGCTGCTGAGAACATCCTGACCGCTGGGAGGTTTCATCAAGTAATCATGAGCGTCATATCGCAAAGCTTCAACAGCGGTATCCAACGAACCGTGTCCAGTTAGCATGACAACTTGAGTATCTGGCGAAATCTCTTTTGTCTTCCTCAAGACTTCAATCCCATCCATACCTGTCATACGGATATCCAACAACATCAGGTCGATTTCGTGAGATGCAAGCGTTTCTAGAGCTACTTCCCCGGCTTCTGCAGTTTGAACATCATATTTCTCGATGCGCAAGATCTCAGAGAGTGTTTGCCTGGTAATCTCGTCATCGTCAACGATGAGAATTCTAGCACCCATAATAAGCCTCCGTCTTTTTTATATTTGCGAACATGCCTACGGAACAGTATGCTTATCAAATCCACAAAGACTCATTCCAGAGAAGGCAATTGTGCATTCAACAAAACAATTCCTGACAATCTACTATTTTGCTGATATTCTAAAAAGATATTATATATGAATTTTCGCGAACTGGGGCTCGAATCTGGCCCTCAACCTCACAATGTTGTTAGGCTGAGGTTGCAGTACCCAGAGATCATATCCATGCGAGGCTCCACGTCAATCGTGATATACTTCCCAAAACGGCTCAATTGGAATCTAATTAATTCTTCCTCAGGAGATAAATATCATGAAAGATTTTCTGACCATCGCTGACTATTCATCCGATTCTCTGCAAGAATTACTCGATTCAGCAGTGCAACTCAAAAATGAATGGAAACATGGTGGCAATCAGCCCATTTTCAAGAACAAAGTCCTTGCGATGATCTTTCAGAAACCCAGTTTGCGGACGCGCGTATCTTTCGATATGGCCATGCGCCATTTTGGTGGTGATGCCCTTTATCTCTCTCCCGCAGAGATTGGCTTAGGCAAACGCGAATCGATTGCCGATGTTGCGCGTGTGCTTTCAGGTTATGTAGATGTAATCATGGCGCGCGTTTTTGATCACGCCCATGTTGAAGAGCTTGCTGAATGGGCAGATATTCCGGTGATTAATGGGTTGAGCGATTACAACCATCCTTGCCAAGCTTTGGCCGATGCGCTGACTATCTATGAAGAGTTCGGAAATATGAAAGGGCTGAACGTTACCTACGTAGGTGACGGAAATAACGTCGCAGTTTCACTCATGCATATTTGTGCTAAATTGGGCAGCAACTTTGTCATTGGTAACCCAGAAGGATACGATATGCCCGCTGAGGCCATCGAGTTGGGGCGCAAATTCGCAACAGAAAGCGGTAGCACAATCACCCTGCGAAACGATGCATATGAAGCGGTGAAAGACGCCGATGTGATCTACACGGATACCTGGACCAGTATGGGGCAGGAAGAAGAAACCAAGAATCGTCAGCAGGTCTTTCCACCTTTTCAAGTAAATAAAGCCTTGGTTGCAGCAGCCAAAAAGAATACCATCGTGATGCACTGCCTCCCCGCCCACCGCAATGAAGAGATTACCGATGAGGTCGCTGATGGGCCTCACTCCAGGCTGTTCCCGCAGGCCCATAATCGACTGCACGCGCAAAAAGCGATCTTAGTGAAGTTAGTTGGGTAGTTGGTTTGGTAGTTGAATCCCTAGATAGAAAATCTCTCGAAGCACAATGGATTTTGGGAACTTCAAAACTACCAAACTAATTTACTAAGGAGTTACGCACTTAAAGCGGATTGGGCTGGGAATAGGGGGTGAGGGCTTCGCCTCCACCCCCTATTCCCAGCCATTTTCTCGCTGAACTGCGTAAGTCCTTAAACTAACAAACATTGACACTAACGATTGAGGTACTTTATGAACATATGTATTCCAAAAGAGCGTCGAGATTCCGAATATCGAGTGGGATTGACCCCAGCAGCATTTCGCCTGCTCCATGATGCTGGACATACTTGCTATATCGAGCACGAAGCTGGCCTGGGCAGTGGCTTCAGTGATTATGATTACCAACAGGCTGGTGGCCAGATCGTATACAGTGGCGAGGAAATCTATGGACGCGCAGATCTTCTCATCAAAGTTGCCCGGCCCACCCAAGTCGAATTCGATTGGATGCGTGAGGAGCAAATCCTCGCTGGGTTCTTGCACTTAGTGGCTGGTCAATCCAGCAAGATCGAAACCCTGTTAGAGAAAAAGATCACGGCCATCGGGCTAGAGATCATCCAAGATGAAGATGGAACGCTGCCTGTGATGACCCCAGTGAGTCAAGCAGGGGGGCGCATGGCTCCTCAAGTCGCAGCTACCCTTTCGCAGAACAATTTTGGGGGCAAGGGCATACTGCTCGGTGGCGTTCCAGGCGTGCCCCCTGCAGAGGTGGTCATCCTTGGAGGGGGGACCGCAGGCAAAGCGGCGGCGCGCAATTTCCTCGGTCTGGGGGCAACTGTTTATGTACTTGATCAAAATCTGGAAAGATTACGTGACATTGATCACAGATTCGAGGGGCGCGTGGTAACAATGGTATCGCACCCTTTCAATATTGCTCGCGTTTGCCGGTTTGCAGATGTTTTGGTAGGTGCAGTATTGATCCCGGGAGCACGCGCACCCATGTTGGTGACACGTGAAATGGTCAAATCGATGCGCCCTCGCTCGGTGGTTATCGATCTCTCCATAGATCAAGGAGGCTGCATCGAAACCAGCCGGCCAACCACTCACAGCAATCCAACATACATCGAAGAGGAGGTCATCCATTATTGCGTGCCTAATATTACCGGGGTCTTAGGTCGCACCGCCACACATGCCCTCAACAATGCCTCCTGGCCATTTATCCGGCAAATTGCCGAAATAGGTTTGGAAAAAGCTTTGGAGCTTAAGCCCAGTCTCAAGCGAGGTCTCTACACCCATCAAGGAGAGATCCTGCAAAGCACCTTGCAGGATTCTTTGGAAGGGAGGCTTTAGCGCTATGAGTTGGGTCGAACAATACAAGAATAAAGTCGTTACGGCAGATGAAGCCGTCAAAGCTGTCCAATCGGGAAACCGTATCTTCTTGACTGGAAACTGCTCGGTACCCTCCACTGTTTTGGCGGCTTTGGTTGACTATGCATCCAATGTTGAAGATGTGGAAATCTGCCAAGCGCTGACAATCGGTTCAGCTGATTATGTGAAACCCGAAATGGAAGGGCATCTCCGCGTGAACACCATGTTCATCAGCCCTAACAATCGGGAGGCCGTTCAGGCGGGTCGGGCGGATTTTACGCCGGTACTGCTCTCGGAGTTTACCCTGCTCTTCAAAGAAGGCCATCTCCCCGTTGACGTTGCCCTGGTGCATCTCTCCCCACCCGACGAACACGGCTTTTGCAGTTTTGGCATCGAAGTTGGGTTGAGTAAAAGCCCTGCGGAATCGGCGAAGATCATCATCGCTGAGGTCAACGAGCAGATGCCGCGCACCTTAGGCGACTCCTTTATTCATGTAAGCAAGCTAGACTATATCGTCCCGGTCAACTATGATCTCCCAGAACTGGGTATGGGGAGCGAAGGTCCCAGCGAAGTTGTCGAGAATATTGCCAGTCACATCGCCGAATTGATCCCAGATGGTGCGACCATGCAAATGGGCATCGGCGCCATCCCCGACGCGGTGCTCAAATACCTGTACGACAAAAAGGATCTTGGCGTGCATACCGAACTCTTCTCAGACGGCGTCATCGACTTGGTCAATGCTGGGGTCCTGACCAACGCTCAGAAAACCCTTCACCAAGGTAAGATCATCGCTGGCTTCATCATAGGCACCAAGAAACTCTATGAATGGGTGCACAACAACCCGCTGATCGAATTCCATCGCACCGAATATGTCAATGATCCATTCGTGATCGCCAAGAACGACCGCATGGTGGCGATCAACTCCGCCATTGAGGTCGATCTCACCGGGCAAGTCTGTGCGGACAGTATTGGACCGAAGCTTTACAGTGGTGTAGGTGGCCAATTAGATTTCATTTACGGAGCATCCCTTTCAAAAGGGGGGGTGCCCATAATCGCGCTTCCCAGCAAAACCAAGGACTTCAGCCGAATTGTGTCGATGCTAAAACACGGCGCCGGAGTTGTCACGAGCCGTAACCACGTTCACTACGTGGTCACAGAACACGGCGTCGCAGATCTATATGGCAAGACCATCCGCCAGCGAGCTCAAGCGCTGATCAATGTTGCTCATCCCGAATTTCGTGATGAGCTGAAAAAGCAAGCCCAAGAATTGAATTACATCTAACTTGGAGTAGCCCCCATGAACCGCCGCGCTAAAATCGTTGCCACCATCGGCCCAGCCAGTCAGAATGAACACGCCATCCAGCGTTTGATCTCCGCGGGGATGAATGTCGCCCGGATCAACTTCTCGCATGGCAAGCATGAGGACCATGCGCTGTCCATCGAACGATTGCGCCAGGCATCTCAGCAGCTCGATCAGCCAATTACCATCTTACAAGATTTACAGGGACCCAAAATCCGCACTGGAGAACTCTCCGAAGGTAAGGCAAAATTGGTCATGGGCCAAGCATTGACCTTGACAACTGAAGATGTTCCAGGAGACGCCCAGTGTGTCTCAGTAGATTACCCCGATCTCCCCCACAGTGTACAAGTTGGCGGCCGGATCTTGCTCGATGACGGCAATCTTGAATTACAAGTCAAATCTGTGGGAAAGCAATCCGTGGAGACTGAGGTGGTCTTAGGAGGCACGCTCAAACCCAATAAAGGAGTCAACCTGCCCGGGGCAGATCTGACCCTCCAAGCCTTCACCGAGAAAGATAAAACTGATTTGGCATTTGGTCTCGAGCAAGATGTGGACGCCATTGCCCTATCATTCGTGCGTTCAGCAGAGGATGTAAGTCGCTTGCGTAGGGCTATCGCCAGTCAGGCTGTCGATCAGTGCAACATCCCCATCATTGCAAAATTAGAACGCCCTGAGGCCTTAGATAACTTACATGAGATTATGCATGCAGCCGATGGCGTGATGGTGGCGCGCGGCGATCTGGGAGTGGAAATGCCCCCCGAGCGTGTGCCCATCGAGCAAAAACGCATCATCCATATGGCCAACCGCCACGCCAAGGTAGTGATTACAGCAACGCAAATGTTAGAATCGATGATGAACAACCCGCGCCCTACCCGAGCGGAGGCATCCGATGTGGCCAATGCCATCTTCGACGGCAGCGATGCCGTGATGCTTTCAGGGGAGACCGCGGTGGGGCGATACCCTGTCAAATCCGTGGAAATGATGAGCTCGATCATCTGCCAAGCTGAAGCGCATATGCGTGATTGGGGACATGAAGAGATTCAGATTAGCGCAGATCTGCCCCGTGACGACGCACTATTCATCACCCGAGCGGCCAACGAAATGGCGCTCGAAAAAGATGTCGCTGCCATCGCAGTGTTCACTCAGAGCGGCCGAACAGCGCGCCTGATGTCGAAAGCACGCCCTGGGGTACCCATTTTGGCATTCTCCCCACAGGAATGCACATACCGGCAAATGAGCATTATGTGGGGCGTAACCCCCCTCCTGGTGCCCCAATCTGAAACGGTCGAAGATATGCTAGCGCATGTCGAGGCGGCGATGATCTCTGAGACATCCATTCGTGCGGGTCAGGAAGTCGTACTGATTGCTGGTTTTCCTATCGGAGCCCAAGGTCCTGCAAATTTCGCCCTGTTGCATACAATCGGGAAACGATAAGCTAACAAACTCTCACTGTTCCCATGGCCCATTCACCCAAACTCTCTCCGCGCTTCGAAGAAGCCCTCATTTACGCAACCAAGTTGCATGCGAAGCAGACCCGCAAAAGAACGAATATCCCTTATTTAGCGCATTTATTGAGCGTCACTGCCCTGGTGCTGGAATGCGGCGGGAGCGAAGACGAAGCGATTGCCGCTCTTTTGCACGATGCCGTTGAAGATCAAGGAGGAATTGACGTTCTTGTGGAAATCCGCGCCCGTTTTGGAAAGCAAGTGGCTGAGATTGTCGATAGCTGCACCGATTCTTACGAGGATCCCAAACCACCCTGGCTGGAGCGCAAAGAAGCCTATATCGCTCACCTACAAGAAGCTTCTCCTGCAGCGCGGCGCGTTTCCTTGGCCGACAAACTCCACAATGCTCGCTCCATTCTGCGTGATCTCCGGCACGATGGTGACGAAACCTGGGAGAAGTTCAACGGGGGTAAAGAAGGCACACTATGGTATTACCGTACCCTGCGTGATACCTTCAACAAACTGGATAACAATTTCATGGTGGACGAATTGGATCGAGTTGTAAACCAAATCAATGATTTAGCCCAAAATACCACGCATGGGAATTCTTAGGAAATTCAACACATAATGACGAAAAAATTATCACTCGACGAATACCAATCCCTGGCATCTCGTACAGCAGGCGCTGGCGGAGAGGGTCAACAACGTTTGATCATTGCAGCTTTAGGGCTGGCTGGAGAAGCCGGAGAGTTTGCCAATATGGTCAAGAAGCTTACGGCTCACGGACACGAGATCTCACCTGACATTCTGGCAGACGAACTCGGGGATGTGATGTGGTATGTTGCGGAGGCTGCGACAGCAATCGGTGTCTCTCTAGGTCAGATCGGCGAAACCAATGTAGCAAAACTTCGCAAACGCTATCCTGAGGGGTTCAGCCAGGAGCGCAGTATCAACCGCAAAGAGTGAGTTCCAGGAAACGGGGTGCTTGAAGCAACCCTCTTCCTAAGGCAAAGGAGCTACCCATGTCTCACAACGCTGAAATCGAAATTTTTCTGGTCCGACATATACAAGCCATTATGGATAACGATGTCGACACCTACCACGAGACCTGCAGCGCTGATCTGACATTATACGAGTGGTGGGTGACTCCTCATCGCATCGATGGATTGCCTTTCCATGATTTCATGATGACGGAATCCGAGCGCCGCGGCTCGGTCTTTGGCTCGGAAGTCGAAAGGGGAGTGAAATCAGACAAACCACCCACCCGTTTCGATCTGGCGAACTTGCACATCCAGGAATTCGGCGAAACGGCCATCGCCAGCTATACGCTCTTGCTCAGCAGCGGCCTTCCTGAGGGTGTCAAAGTGGCTTCTCACAATGAGAGCCGGGTGATTGTCAAATTCAATGGGAAATGGCAAGTTGTGCACGTGCACAAATCCCCAAGCTGGCAGGCACCTCACATGCCGGAGACTACAGAGTGAAGCGATACACCTTCATCCTGGGTCTCATTTTGAGCCTCTGCGCATGTACGACAACGGACATTCCACAACCGACGCATGAAAGTTTGCCAACCCATACCCTCGTAGTTGTAGCTGCTGAGGAGCCTACTCAGAACCCGACGACTGTCTCTCAAACGGATACTCCGATCGTATTCGGCAATACTCATTTGATGGCTGATGGGAATCATCTACTGGAGGGACGCGGCAGTTTGCCAGCCGGCACTTCGATCGAGGTGGGTTTGGACGGGACTCCGGTGTGGGTGGTCGCAGTACCCTATGAGGACACCAGCCTTTGGGCCGTCGTCCTGGAAGACGGTCGCGTGCAAGCTTTTTGGGTCAATCCCAGGGAAGTACGTGATGCGCAAATCACACCAAACCAACTCCCCCCAGGATCCCCGCCGCTCCTGTTCATTGAACACGGACTCCCAAAATTGAGTTCACTCCCCTCCGCAGATCAATCCCCGACCACACATCCCGTTCACCTGCAAGACCAGGGGCTGCGCGCCTTTATCCAATCTGATGGATCATTGGTCCTGATGGATGCACTCGATCAAATCAGGGCTACCCTGGCCATCGACGCGCTCCCCGATGCGCGAATCCTCAGCGATGATGCCGGAAGGCTGTTGGTTCTCAGCGGACCCACAACAAAATACGATCACGGCGTTTTGGGAGACAAGATCGAGGCTACCAGCATCACTCTGGTCGCAACCTCGCCAGAACCTCGGGTAATCGCTTCAATTCCGGTGCCTGAGGGCCAGGTCATCGAAGGGATTGCTCCCATCTGGGTTGATCTAACCGGCGATGGGCAGCGTGAGATTATCGTCACCCTAAGCGATGGCATAAACGGTGCACGAATCGTCGTCTATTCAGAAAGTGGCGAGCAGATCGTCGCAGGGAATGCCATCGGGCTTGGTTATCGGTGGCGCCACCTAATTGCTGCAGCTCCCTTCGGTCCCAATGGTGAAACCGAACTCGTCGATGTTCTCACGCCCCACATTGGCGGTACGGTGGAATTTTTTCAAATCGATGAGGAGCGATTATTAAAAGTTGCCCAGGTAAGTGGGTACACCTCACATGTACTTGGATCACGCAACCTAGATATGGCTGCGGCAGGTGATTTTGATGGAGATGGCCTGTTGGAGTTGTTGCTGCCAAATCAGGAACGCAATAAACTAGGCGCAATACAGCGGACCCCAGAGGGAGCCGAAGTAGTTTGGAGTATACCAATTGGGGGGATAATGAATTCCAACCTGGGTGCAGTCAGCCTAAACGACGGCACGATCATCATCGGTGTCGGGCGAACGGATAATACGTTTAAGCTCTGGCTGCCTTAGCTACACAGAGAATTTGACGCAATTTCTCCCCGCCTGTTTGGCAACATAAAGAGCAGAATCTGCCAGGTCAAGTAACGTAGCCAAGTCAGTGATTTCATCCGAAAACTCAGCCACACCCAGGCTGATGGTCACAGATAGGTCTCCCGCCGTCGTATTGAAAGCATTCTCTTTGATGAGCTGTCTCAGGCGCTCAGCGGTGATGCAGGCTTCCGACAGTTGAGTCTCTGGCAATACAACCGCAAACTCCTCACCCCCATACCGTCCAAGAATATCAAATTCGCGAATCCCGGAAAGACACACTTGCGCCAACTCCCGCAGAACTTGATCGCCAACGCTGTGGCCAAAGGTATCATTGACTTTTTTAAAATTGTCGATGTCAAGCATGATCGCGGACAAAGAATGTCCATAACGACGGGCGCGTTCAATTTCTAGGCGGCCAAGTTCAAAGAAATGTCGCCGGTTGTGAATCCCTGTAAGCTCATCTGTGGTTGCCAGCCACTGGATCTCTTCAAAAAGGCGGGCATTTTCAATTGCAATGGCTGCCTGATTGGCAATCGTTTCCAATATGCCAATATCGCGGTTGGAGAAATCTGGTTGGTCATCTCGGTTGACAACTGATATCGATCCGAGAACATTGCCACGATATATCAAAGGAACAATGACTACTGAGCCATAGCCGGCATCTGATCTACGTTTCTGTGCGATAGCGCTTTCACGTGGATCTGGGGAACCCTTTGGCGAGTAGGCAGGCTTTAATTCCCTGATCGACCACCCCGTCAAGCCATCCATTAGTTCATCGAAATCTGCTAATTCAATTTCATCTGTGACAGCGCCTGCTATCACAGTTTCCGTGATATTCGACTTCTCAATATCTAAAATATGCAGGGCTGCCAGGTGAGCTGGAAGAAATTGTGAGATGTTTTCAACTAAATTCTGTAATACCTCCCAAAGTGACTCTGAATGAATAAGCGCTTGAGCAATATGATAAAGCACTTGAGTTTCAGCTAGTGTTGATTGAGTGTTTCCAAATAAACGTGCATTGTCGATGGTTATGGCAACCTGATCAGCAAATGCAGTTGCAATACGGATATGCTCCGAATCAAAGAAATTCGGATTGCTGTGATCGATTGCTAACATGCCGATAACTTTATCGCGAACTCTAAGGGGAACCCCCAACCAAGAACGAATTTGACTATGAGGTTCTAGATTAAATACACTCTGGTACTCACTGGTTTGATCGAGAATCAGGGCTTTGCTCTGTTGAATAACAACAGAGTTTGGGTTATCGCCAGGGATGGGAAACTGCATTCCAAGAACCTTGTTTGGGTCGGGCCAGCCACGTCCTCCAACAATTTCAAGATGGCCGCCTTCCAACAATTGCACTGAAGCACTGTCGTAGGACACAACACGTTCTAATTGCACCAAGATCTCGTTAATGGCTTCGTCCTGATTAAGCGATCCCGCAACTACCGCACTGGCCTCTCGCAATGTTTCAGCTTCAATGCGCAGGTGCCGTTCCGCTTCGAACAAGCGCACATTTTCTATTGCCAACGCAGCTCTCTCGGCAAAAATGCCCATAAGTCGCTCGTCATCATGGTCAAAGGCGTTCAACTCTGTACTTTGAACATCGATCACGCCAATAACCTCGTCACCCCTCTTCAGTGGGATGGCCAACTCTGAACGGGCATCTTTCCAGTTCGGAACATAATCAAGCTCTTCACGTACATCTGAGATATTAATGATTTTTCCTGTCCGCATAGCCCGCGGCACCAACCCGACCCCATCAAGCGATAAGACTCCCTTCGAGACTTCATCGGCGTAGGGACCTTGCACAGCAATACGCATGATCTCATTTATGCCGGGTTCAGAAATCAGAATGCTGCAATTGGATTTCCCAAACTCCGCCAAAACCGTCTTTACGATGATCTCTGCGATCTCCTCTAACACCGGTGCACTAGTAAAGACCAATGTCTCTGAGGCACGGTATAAACGGTTCAACTCAAGATTGCGCTGTTTCAATGAGTTCTGAGAACTCCGCAGTGCATCCGTCCGTTTTGCAACTTCCACTTCTAGCTCTTGTGCGTAGCGCTGAACTTGATCGTAGAGTTGCGCATTTTTAATAGAAGTCGCAGCGTAGCTTGCTAGTGTTACGAGCAACTCACAATCATCCTCGCTAAAGACACCATTGATTTTGTTTACAGCTGTCAGGGCGCCAATAGATTTACCATCCACAATCAATGGAATGACCATCATTGAATGGATTGGGATATTACTTTCTTGCCCAATATTTTGGTAATACGCTGGGTCGTTGGTAACATCAGAAATAATCTCGGGCTTTCCTGATTTTAATACTCGAGAAACAATTCCCTCCCCTGTTGGAACACGTAATCCAACAACATCATCGATAGCCGCGCTAAAAACCAATTCACCAGTGTCAATATCAGGTAACAATACCGCACAACTCGCGACACCGATAATCTCCGCAGACTGTTCAACGATCAAACGCAGCAGGCTATCAACATCCTGGGTAGAAGATACTGCCAGGCCAACTTCATTAATAGTTTCAAGTTGCTTTACTTTCTCTGCCAGAGTGGCTCTCGTATCTACACTATTGGTTATATCTCTGATACTGCAAAAAACTTGCCACTGACCTTCGATCTCAATGGGGCTGAGAGATATATCTGAGTAGAATTCCTGCCCATTTTTCATTTTGCAAGTAAATTCAATCCCTGAGCGCATTTGGCGAGATTTTGGAGTATTAAAATAGTCAATCCGGTATTCGATATGATCTACTCGATTAACCTCAGGAAGTAGCATTTCTATCTCTTGGCCAATAATCTCTTCAGAATGGTATCCAAATAGAGACTCCATCTGAGCGTTTACACGACGAATGCGCCCATCGCTGCCCATAATGAGCATGGCTTCGGGAAACGTATCTAAGAGATTTTGAGGAAATAACTCATCCTTGGAAGATGAAAGCTTCACCATATCTCCTTTTGCATTAATACTAAAACACCTTTGCCCAATCAGAAATATAAAAAATGCCATTCCACGGCTGAGTGGAATTATATTACCATACTCGGGATTGATCACTCGAGCGAGCGAGATTCTCACAGGATTGAAGGGATATCCGGGATGGATTTATGGTTTCTTTATCCTGCGTTTTGCGGGATTCAGTACAGAGGTTTGATTTACTGATTTGCACCAATTTGGTATGATTTAAGTGGTTTGCGGTTTGTGGCTTGAAATAATACTGACCGGTTTCACCGCAAAACCTGTATAAATGCCGGTATTTTCTCACAATTTATTTTGGGATTCTTTCCGGCATTTACTTATTGCCATTTGAGTAATATTTTTTGATAGATAGCATCTCCATCCAGACAAGTTCTTTCTCAGGTCGCTATGAAGGTACTTATCGTTCAATCCGAGATCGAAACCGCTCAAACTCTCACAGATATTTTCATCCAACGTGGAGACCAGGTCTACACTTCTATCGAAATTGGAGATGCAATCCCAATATTGCAGCAAGAAGATCCCGATCTGATGGTGCTAGACCTCCACTTACCAGAAGATGCTCTCTTCGAGTGTTTGAGAGGCCTTCAAGATAGATATCCTGGGGTGAGAGTCGTCATTTCTAATCAATATCCAGATCTATCGAGGGAGATTGAAGTCAAAGAATTTGGCGTGAGCACATTCTTAAGAGCACCCTTCAACAAATCTAGGGTGAATCAAGCACTCGATATCCTGACCCAAAGCGAAGATAGTACTGATTTCGCTGATCGAAGTATCCAAACCGTACTCCCTCAGGTACGCTTCCCCGTTCGACTAAAGATCATTTTACCCTATCTAATATTGGCTTTACTATTAGCCATGGGTGCCGCATATGTGGTAGGTCGAGTCGCCCTAGATACAATTGAGGAACGATTCATCAACAACCTGGTTGAGGTCGGTCAACTGGCATCTGGCTGGATGGTCGAAGAAGAAAAAAGGTTATTGCAAACTTTGCGATTGGTTTCCTTTACGGACGGTCTTGCTGAAGCCGTAGAGAATAACGATTCTGAAACTTTACGCGATATCGTGCTGGGCATCGCTATAAATAATCAGGAAGATGCCATTGAAATACTCGATACAGAGGGAATATCCATGATTTCAATTCGTCATGATCCGCAGGGCGAACGTGAAGATTACGAGTATTCAAAAGATGAAGCCATATTCCCAAAATACGAATTCGTTCAGAGAGTATTATCTCAATCCAGCGACGACCTTGGTGACAAATTTAGCGGATTAGTGCAAGCGCCCTTCGGGAATTTCCTCTATATTGTTGGGCCCATTAAAAATGACCAAAACCAATTCATCGGAGCAACATTAGTAGGGCGCTACATTCCCAATCTTGTCGCAGAAACTAGGGAAAACATTCTGGGACGGGAGAATGTTTTTGCGCATATTTCTTTGTTCAATATAGAGGGAGTGCTGCTCGATTCAACTTTGGTTGAACCCACCGATATTGATATCTCAACAGCGTCTGCAACCGAGCTATTGATCCGTCAAGATCAGGTGAGCCATATACGACAGCTGCATGTTTCAGAGATTGATTATCGAGAAATTATCGCTCCCTGGGAAGTTCGAGGAGGGCAGGATCTTGGCTTTATAGGAGTATCATTGGCTGAAACATTCCTGGTGCGTCCCAGTGAGATCACCCAAGTGCAAATATTCTTGATCACAACGTTGGGTTTTCTGCTCATCATCGCGACTGGAATTGCACTAGCAAGCCGCATCACCAACCCACTCAAGCGTGTGGTTGCAGCCGCCTCGCAAGTCAGCCAGGGAAGGTGGAATGTCAATGTTGAGCCAAAAGGAGCGGATGAACTTGCTTACCTCGCTCATGCATTCAATTACATGGTTTCCCATCTGCGTGAGGGTGAGATCTATAGAGATTTATTGGGACGCACTATCACACCCCAGGTGCGCGATCAGTTACGCAGCGGATTGGCATCCGGAACCTTAAAACTAGAGGGTCAAAACACGGTAGCAACGATTTTGATTACGGATATTCGTCAGTTTACTGTAATTGCCGAGAGCGAATCCCCAACAAAGGTTTTAAGTTGGCTCAACCAATATTATGGGGAACTCGTCCCAATCATCGGCGAGTACGATGGCGTCATGAATGAATTTGTCGGCGATTCGATCATGGCATTTTTTGGTGTCTTACCTGTTGCCCTAAACCCAACTGATAGTGCCTATCAGGCTTGTCTGGCCACAATTGATATTCTGGATACAGTAAACCAAATGAATTTGGATCGCCGAGAACGCGGGGACCCGCCATTTGTTACTGGGATTGGGATCAATACCGGGGAAGTGGCAGCGGGAGGCATGGGTACAGCAGATCGGCTGCACTATTCAATTATTGGTGATTCAGTCAATGTGACCCAACGATTAGAGAGCCTGACAAAAGAGATTGGTGAAACCAGCGCCATTATCAGCCAGGATACGTATGAGTCATTGGCATCAAAAAGGGATCAATTCGAATTCGAACCAATGGGCAGCCATATCTTCAAAGGGAAATCAGAACCAATCCAAGTCTATCGTTTGCTTCCTCGGGGTTAGAACATTTGAAATTAGCAAATTTGGATTTCAAACGGGATTCCCCAGAGACCCAACAAAAATAATAGGACTCTGATCGATAAATTGCGCTACAATAAAACGGTATCACCATCTTATTCTTTCGACTGGTCGTACACAGCAAAAGGTCTCTGAAAAAAATATTTTCGGCAATGGATAGGCTAAATACTGCTCTGAAGCGTCTGATCAAGCTATTGTTGAGATTTACCGCGCAGCAGATACAATGGATATTGACTATGGTATTCATTGTCATATTGGCAGGCAGCTTTTGGACAACTGCATTTGCGGATGAATTAAATCTTCGCAGCGACTCCGAATTCATTCCCTTTGCCATCCATACGCAAAAGACAGCTGACTATAGTAGCGATCCTGAAATCAGTTTCCAAGCAGTTTCCTTAGAAATCGTTGCTGACATTTTAGAAGACGAAACTATCTCAGATGACCAGGTCATTGAACGATTAGAATCCTTTTTTGAAAAGCTTCAAAAACCAATACAATCCGTAAATCCAATGTCGCGCGCCCTTCCTACGGATCATGGTAAGCAGATCATATCTTCTCCTTTCGCGAATGAGAATAATGGGGATGTAATCGAAATTCATGAAGACGATGATCTAGAAGGAGGATCAGGCGGTGGAAACGAACCACCACAAAATCAAGAACCTGAAAATATCTCTACAATCGCTGAGGAAAAACAAAAGGTCGCCGAATCATCCTCAAGATTAGAAAATAGCGCGGAGAGCCCATCGATCATAAGCGGTATCTCAAGCGGTACGACTGTTATTAATAACAATCCGTTCACGTCATCCCAGATTACCAATAATGGATCTAACAACAGTGTCGCTGAAACCGATCTGAGTAACAACGACGGTAATGAAGGCGATGACGAGGGTGAAAAGGGGAACGATGATAAAGTTTTTGTCAAAGATGAGAAACCAGACAAAGGCAAAGAAGATAAGGGGGACCAGGGGCAAAACAAAGAAAAAGGCGATAGTAGCAAGGGGGATGATGATACAGATGGCGATGATGATGGGGATGACGATGACGGCGCCGACGATGGTAGCGACGATGATGATGGGGAAGATAGAGATGATGACGGTGTCGACGATGACAGCGACGATGATGGCGGGGATGATGATGACGGTGGCGACGATGATGGCGACGATGATGGCGGGGATGATGATGACGGTTCCGACGATGGCAGCGACGATGATGATGGGGAAGATGGGGATGATGACGACGACGATGATGACGACGACGATGATGACGACGACGACGATGACGACGATGACGACGACGACGATGACGACGATGACGACGACGACGACGACGACGATTAATCAGCTCATATGAGCCAATCGGGCACCATCGCCAGCAAGCGTTTCATAATTGATTTCGTTTCGTGAGCAAAGTAATCTGGATCCCCATAAGCAAGACTTCCATCAGATCCTACCAAATCTGTAACTCCCCGCAAAATTAGACATTTTCTATTGTTACGCTGAGTCACCCAGGCGATCGCGCCGCTCTCCCAATCCCCTGCCACTGCACCATAATTAGCTATTAGGTTTGGAATATCCTCCACCAATAGATCGCGATCGCCAGAGACCAGCAAGGTACGCCGAACATCGTGGGGATATTGATCACCCAACCAGGATAAATCTACCTCGGTAGCATAATGGGCGATATGTTCGTCGAAATCTCCCATTTGCTCGATGATGTCGTACACGACGGTGCGTTCAACCAGGATGATTTCTCCTTTTTCGATCTCACCGGCGAAGCCTCCACAGGTACCCAAGTTGATCAGCAAATTTGGGTTCCAGCGGTCAATGACGTACTGCGTCGAAGCTGCGGCGGCAATTTTGCCCCATCCGCCATGGAAAAATAGCAGCGGGTGAGGGTGCGAATTTAGATTTGCGAAAAACCATTCTCCCAACGGGGATTTCTTAACTTCAGCATCAGGCAAGAGGTCACATACTACATTCCATTCGGAATCTGCTGAAATCAGAACAACGATCTTCGGGTTTCCTATTTCGCCCATAAGCCTCCCGTTTCTTCGAGCCAGTCGGCGATACGATCTGCCGCGGCTGGAATATCGTCATCCGATATATCCAGCTCCAACGTTGGCAAAATGGATTCGCCGACCAATTTCTGCAACATATCCTGCTCTTGAACAAAGAGCGTGAGATCATCGTATTGAGAAGGGTTGCCTGATACTTTGAGCCTCTGGGTGCGCGCTTCGATGAATGTCTCAGGGGTGCGAGTAACAAATACTAGATGAAAACCTAAATCCAGCAAGCGCTGCTCGAGCCAACGGAAGGGGTAGTCAACGCCGCGGTATTGCAGTTGATGAAGGCGCGTGGAAATGTGGAAGCGGTCGATGATCCAGGAATAATAACGTTGCAGTTCGAAGAGACGCACCCAGGTATGGTAGGTTTCCATAGCTTGGGCTTCTTCCTGGGCTTCGAAGTTGATCAGACCGCGCCCCCAAGGGAAGTTCGTGAAACCGCACCACTCTGCGGATATGAGTGGTGAATGGTAACGGTACTTGCGTTGACCAACAATTCTGGGGTGTTCATTGAGCGTGAAGGCGATCTCGGTTTTATGGGTCAGCCGGGTGCCTTCCAAAATGATCTTTGGACAGAGCTTCGACATAACAATAGAGCGAAACCCTGGGAGCAGTGCGTAAGCGCTGCTCCCAGGGTTTCGAAAGAAATCTCCTTTAGGATAAGTTACTAATCGTAGCGGACCACAATGCTGCCCACAGCCTGGCTGATATCCAGATCGAGCATAATCTCGGCAGCCTCAAAATCAGAGGAATAGTAATAATCGCCGCGCTTTTCAAAATCTGCGGGGACGGTCAGTGATGAGAGTGCCTTACTAACCTCGATGCGTACGGAAGCATCCGCCGGGACATAGACGATGATCTGACCAACCGCTTGGCTGACCTCGGCGTTCATACTTTCACCAGCAGGCAGACTGACCGAAAGTTCACCCACTGCCTGACTGGCTTCTAATCCTGATAGATTCACACTGCTTAGATCCAGTTCCATTTCCCCAAAGGCCATCGATGACTCTAATTCTATAGGCACATCTGGAGATAGGCCTAATTCCCAATCCCAACCCGTCCCAAAAAATGGAATCGAATTGCGAGTATCTAGGGTATAAACAGCGGTAGTATCCTGAACCTTGTAACTGCTCCACACCTTCTGGCCGCGCCCGATGCTGATTTCGCCTTCGATCAGCGCCTTTGAGTCATCCAACGCATCTACGACTAATTGCCCCACGGCCGGTGCCAAACTAATTTCAGCGCGAGTTGTATCTCCCAATTCTTGATAGATGATATCGTTATTCAACGATTGCCCCCCCAGAGGGCCAAAACCAACCCCCGCGAACCAGAGCAATCCCAGCAATACGGCTAAGATGAGAAGCACACTCAAGGCAGAAATCCAGGGTGAGCGTCGGCCCACCATGATCTCCAGGCCAACGGCAATGATCAACAACGGCCAGAGACGCCACAAAGCATCCCAAGCGTTCCAGTTCAACCAGCCAATGTTGCCCAGCAAGAAGACACCGCCCAAACTAAACATGATCACCGGACCAACGATCTCACTGCGTCGCAGCAGGCTGTCAAGTCCAATGGCTACGAAGATCAGAGGCCACAATTGCCAGATCGAATCCCAGGTGACATTGTCAATGATACCCAGGTTGTTCATCAGGAATAACGCACCAATCAGAATGAGAATGATCGGCCAAACGAATCCACCACGCCGATATTGTCTATTGCGATTTTCTGTCATCTATGCCCTCCTCTAGCGCTTCCAGCGAAATAACAAGACCAGCCCGGCCAGGATCAACAAAGCTGGCCAAAGGACATCGAAATCAAGCCACCAAAGCCAGTTGATCCCCAGGGATTCCAGCAGCCACAACGCCCCCAGGATGATCAGCCCCCCTCCAATGATCAGTCCAGATTTAGGGTGTGGTCGGTTGACGGCACCGACGAAATCATCCCCCACCCGGCGCATTCGGTCCCCAAAATCTACTGCACTTTCTTCACCCTCCTCTGGGATGACGATCCACAGCACGATGTAGACCCAAAATCCTACCCCACCGCCAAAGAGCAGCAAGAAAAATGCTAAACGGATCAGCGTGGCATCAATACCCAGGAATTCAGCCAGTCCACCACAGACTCCGCCCAACATGCGGTCTTCCTGACTGCGAAAAAGTTTTGTTTCCATATAGGTCTCCTTTAGTTGCTTCTATAACCAAGTAAGAGAAGTTCGAGAATTAGGGTGTGGGGGATATTCCCTCCACACCCTAATTCTCGTATTTTCTCTACGATGAATATCTATGTGCGAAAATTGCGCAAAATGAAGAAACCGCCTAAGAGGATCAATGCTACCGGCCAAATGTAATTGATCACAGGATACAGCGGTGTTGCTGTAAAAAAGCCCAACAGTAGCATAATTCCCGCAGGGATGAACGCCCAGTTCATATTTCCCTGCGATGTGGGCAATACGCCCACAATGGCAAAGGTCAGGCCTACACCCAAGAAGAAGATCCAACCCGCATCATTAACAAAGGTATCTAAAGTGGCCACAATGGCTAAGGTTGTCAAAACCCCAGCCGGGATGATCGCCCACCAGGCTTCTCGGTTGACGAAATATACAACCCAAAAACTAAGTGCAATGCCGCCCAGAAAGATCCCGCCGCCCCAAAGGTTTTCAAAGCTGGGGAAGAACTGGTCGGCCAGAACCAATACCATTAGGCCAAGTAATGTGATCCCCGGGATCACTGTCCACCACTGAGTGCGATCGCTCACAAAGGCATACAGGAATGCGCCCCCAGCAATGCCGAAGAATAATCCCCAGATGGCTCCCCAGGCATTCGGGATGACATTCAGATTTTGCATCATGAACAATCCCCCGGCCAATATCAATAAGCCTCCCCACAAAATTCGATTTTCGAAAAATTTCATTACAGAACTCCTACGTGTGTTGCGGTTTGTGGTTTGAAATAAAACCAACCGGAAAATTAGCTCACGGATATCGAGCCTGCACCAGCATCGACCTTGATCTCGACGCGATAGGGTGCCGTATCAAAATCTGCCGAACGGTAGAGCTTGCCTTCTTTGGGGAAGCGCGCCTGGTCGACATCCACACCGATGAGGCCGCCGCTGACATTGATGCTCGCAGCCACACTTTCTGGAACCCGCAATTTAACTGACGCTGCCCCAGCCTCGACCTTCACCCGGGTATGCTCGACTTTCGCCGGCAAGAGAACCTCTGTTGCGCTCGCGCCAGTATGCAATTCCAGGCTGGTAACTTGTGTATCTGCTAAATCTAATCGGGCATCATTGGCACCGCTGTGCACCTCAAGAGCAATTGGGATTTTGGGGTTGATGTCTACATCCCAGCGAATTCTATTCCCTGGACCCCAAATCCAGGGCGCGATAACGAAAGGAAAACCGTGGGTAGGCACCTTCAGTTTGACATCCATGCGATCGCCAACCCGTTTTACACTTCGCTCGAGGCCGCCGTCGAATGTCCCAGAGAGGATTTCCCGCTCCGATGCACCGCCAGCGACGCGTAATTCCCCGGCACCGTGATGCAAACTGATGCGGCCCTCACTGGCATCTTCGAGCTCAATCGAAGCAGTCTCAGATTCGAGAACTTTGCCCCCATATTGCGACTGCCACAGGATCCAGACTCCGAGCAGAATGACCAGCAGGGGCCAGAATAATTTCCAGACGCTAAAGCTCAAAATGTCGAAGTTGTCTAAGAGCAGGAGACCGCCAAATACGACAAACACCACACCCCAGAAGAAGCTACCCTGTCTCATCTTCATACTCCTGAGTCTTCCAGAATTTCGTCGGTCTCGGCATCAACAACGATTTCAGCCTCAACGGGCTCTGCTATTTTATTCTTGCCTCGGAACAGGGGCTGGACCAGGATCCACACACCAAAGGCAATCAAAAGTACAGGCCAATATGTGCCCAAAATATTGGTGCCAAAGAAGGCCCCAAAAATGACGAATACGATCAGGCTGATGAAACTCATCCAGGCCCCGACGCGGAAATTTTCCTTGCCGCCTTCTCCCAAGAGAGATGCCAGCATCAACCCGGCACCGACAAACCCAGGGATCAAGGTCCAGGCGTAGGACCAGCTTTCCCAGTGACCTGTGGCGTTCTGCCAGTAGAGCAACCCGCCAATGCCGCCAACGATGCAGGCAGGAATTGCCATCCCTGGCGCGCCAAGTACCAGTCCTAAGAGAAGCAGGAATACGCCCACACCAATTACGAACATCGGCCATGAGAAGATATTCCAGAACCAATCCAAACCAGGCACAATTTGTACAGCCAGGAACCAAGCGCCTAGTAGGATCAACAGAAATCCAAATACGAGACTCGAACGTGTTCGATTGTTCATCATACACTCCTTCAAAATAATTTCTTGTATCTCATCGATAACAAATACTCAACCAAACAGAGGATCTCAAAAAAATCAGCGCTATGGTTGAGCAATTATCACACACCATTATTATACGTGTTTTGATACGACAGGTTGCACGAAAAAACCGACTTGCTTCGTGCTGCAAGTCGGTTTCATAGCCAGTGTTCGTTCATTAGATTGACACTACGGAGTCTTCCGAACCAAATTCATTGGGCAGATACTTATCTGCTTCCCAGGCATTTTCCCAACGGGATTCGTCTACCCAAAATCGGAAGCGATACTCAGACCCAGCGAGCAAGGAAACGGTTCTCGAGAAACGGCCATCCTTGCGGCGGGTCAACGGATGCGCATCTTTGTCCCAATCATTAAATTC
Source organism: uncultured Anaerolineales bacterium (assembly GCA_964438295.1). Classification (GTDB taxonomy): domain Bacteria; phylum Chloroflexota; class Anaerolineae; order Anaerolineales; family UBA11858; genus NIOZ-UU35. Next base: position 3,678 of record CAYTKR010000016.1, on the reverse strand, counting down.
ACCGACCAACACGACGCTATTCGCCTCAACCTCAGCAGGCAGCTCAAAGGTCACACGAACGGTCTCCCCTTTTTTTGAATACGTTTTTTTCATGATTCACTCCTTTGCATTGGCAAAGCTTAAACAACTTCGCTTCGCCAGAATAGCGACGGAGGATACCACAAAAACCATCAATCCGCTAATGCGCGCTGAGATCAGCGTCTGCGGCCTCGCTGAGAACCTTCCCCGCCCGTCCAGAATATCTCAGCGCCGAGCTTAAATCCTGCCATCTCCAAACGAGGTGTAAAGGTAGGCCGCAGCCCAGTTGAGCGTAATTCGCCCTCAATTTTCCCATTGTGCCCGACGCCCGTTTGTTCAAATCGGAAAATATCTACCATTGTAACCAGATCCCCCTCTTGGCCCGGAATTTCGGAGATATTGACAATCTTGCGGGACCCATCCGTTAACCTATCCATATGAATGATCAAATCGACGGCATTGGCGATCTGGTTGCGGACTGCCAATATGGGAATATCTACCCCGCCCATCAAGGCGATGGTTTCCAAACGGGCAATGGCATCCCGGGGGGAATTGGCATGCAATGTGGTCATCGAGCCGTCATGACCGGTGTTCATCGCCTGGATCATATCCAAAGCCTCGCCAGTACGCACCTCACCCACGATCAAGCGGTCTGGCCGCATGCGCAGCGCGTTGCGCACTAAGTCGCGCGTGTCGACCTCGCCAAATCCATCCGAGTTGGGTGGTTTTGTTTCCAAACTGACAGCATATTTTTGCTGAAGCTGCAATTCTGCTGCATCTTCGATGGCAATGACACGCTCATTTCCAGCAATGAATGACGTCAAGATATTCAATAATGAAGTTTTGCCAGAACTTGTATTCCCACTGACAATGATATTCATCTGAGCGCCTACGCAAGCACGTAGAAATTTTGCCATTTCAGAGGTCATCGTCCCTAGCCTGATGAAATCTTGAGCGGAGAACTTCCCCTTGATGAATTTGCGGATGGTGATACAAGGCCCATCGACGGCTACAGGGGGGATAACGACATTGACGCGCGAGCCATCTGGCAGGCGGGCATCAGCGGTGGGCGTGTCGATGCTAACCTGACGACCCACAGGATGCAGCATCCGGTTGATGACTCGGATGACGTGCGCTTCATCTTCAAATTCGATCTGCGTATCCAGCAATTTGCCGTCACGCTCGATGTAGACCTGGTTGGGGCCTACAACCATGATCTCATTGATCATGGGATCTTCCAACAGGGGTTGAATGGGCCCATACCCCACTAAATCTGCCAGAACTTCGCTGACGATGCGCTCCTGGCCTGCTTCATCTAAGCCATGATCTGTGCCCATCAGAGCGCGCTTCACCCAATCCGAGATTCGATGCCGATATTCCGCTGAAGAAGGCGGATACATCTCGATCTGTTGGGTGACAACATCGATCAAGTACTCTTTGATAGAAGCCTGATCATCAAAGTCGAATGGTTTTGCCGACGAAATAGTCATAATGCTTTCCTCCGATCCACGAGCAATTAGGACTCAGCCAGGTCTGAATACACAATAGGTTGAAAATTTTGCGTTTCAAATTCGGTCAAATTCTGAGAACCTAATGCCAATATCTGCTCATAAACCTCAAATGCATCCTTGCGCAGCTTAGCTATCTCTACGCCCTTACAAACTCCCGGCAGCGAATTAATCCACCCCCGCAAACGCAAGAACATCTTCACCGCTCCCGCATAATTATTGTTCTGGATATGGTAATAAGCCACCGCGACCTGCAAAATGGCGCGATACAAATTCCTACCCACCGAGAGGTCTTCTATCCAGGCGAGCTCCAGCAGTTCGTGAGCTTCAAAATATTCCCCCTGGTTGAACAAGACAATACCTGCTTTGGCCTGCTCATGCAGCTCTCCCTGACAGTCCTGCGCCATTGTCTCGACGTCGATGCGATAAGCATATTTTTGGATTGTCTCAGGAAGCGAAGAAAAGAAGCGCGAGCGCGCCAGGACAGCATCGGCCCCGGCAGCTTTTGCAAGCTTTAGTGTATCGACATCCTTATGTGAGCCAAAACATACCACAGGGATCCGGTGCGTTGAGGAGGCTGTCCGCAGCCAGTTGATCCACTGTTCCCAGGGGAGATCATCGTCCCCCAATTCACTAATGATCAGCGCGGGACCCAATTGGGTGATCCTGTCCATGAAGGAATTCCTGTTCCCTTGCGAGTCTCCCGAAATGAGATCAGAAACCGTTTCAACCAACATGAATTCAAACCCCAGATTGCGTGCCGCAGATTCAATCCGAGAGGAGAACATCAAGTTCGCCACCCAGGCCATAATAATTGGATCTTTCGTTCCTTCGAAATTCAACATAGATTTCCAGGTTTCTGGGAACCCAATCCGGGTTCCAATTACCACTAGATTATACTGGAATCGTCAGACTTTCTAGATCGCGCGGGTAATAGGTCATCATCTCGATGCCATCGTCAGTGATAACAACGGTATCCGAGTGGCGGAAACCACCCAACTCAGGGATGTATAACCCTGGTTCGATCGTGAAAACCATCCCTGGCAACATCTCGGTGGCATCGCCAATATCCAGGAAAGGCCCTTCATGGTAACGAATTCCAATGGCATGCCCAACATGGTGCTTCCAAAATTGCATTAGATCGTGCTGCTCGTAGTAAGCCCGCACAGCCTTATCGACCTCCGCGCAAGGAATTCCTGGGCCCAAAGCCTCGAAGGCAGTATCCTGTAAAGCCACCATATGGTCGAACATACGCTTCTGATCATCGTTGGCGGGCCCAACCAACATGGTGCGCTCCAACTCAGAGTTGTAGCCCCACATCGGGGCATTGGCGCCAGTGACCAGCACATCTCCAGCCTGAAAGACGATATTGCTGGCCAGCGCATGGGGGATGGCGGCGTTGCGGCCTATCTGGCCGCGGTAGCCTGCCTGAGCCCCGTTGGAAAAATAACTCTGAGCGCGGTAGATTGGGCCGATCGTATCCAGCATCGCCAGGGTGGCCTCATGGCTGGCTTTCAGCGTGACCTCAGTTTCAGTCAAGCCCACGCAGGTATAGCGCTGCAACAAGACGTGCGCCAGATGCCCCCACTTGACGCTCTCGCGTATCAAGGCCAGTTCCGCCTCACTCTTGATCATCATCTGGTCTTCGATGAACTTGGCCAGGGGTCGCGGGGTCACGCCAACCAGTTCAGTCAATGAGCGTCCACGGTATCCGAAGATCAGCGGGTAGCCATTATGATCAGCCCCAAAATCCCCCGCGATGCTCATCTCAGACATCACACCTTTAAATATATCCAAGGGGCGGGGATTATGTGGGTACTCAAAATAATAATCGACTCGGTCGATCAGGGCATTGGCGGAGGCATGCTCGACTTCCAAGCGAGGCACAAATAGCGACCGTACCCCATCACGATTGAGAACAAAGGCAATCGGTCGCTCGGTGGGGATAAAGGCAAAACCAGTATAGTAAAGGATGTAATCACGGTCGAAAAGCACCGCCCCAGAGAGGTTCTCATCTTGGAGATGCTCTAACAATCGTTCTATCCGAGATTGATATTCTTCGGCGGTGATATGCAAGGAAGCTTTTTCCATCAAGATTTCTCCTTACGGTCTATTCTACATTGTAAACGATATTTCCTGTGGAAGTTGGCAC
>CAYTKR010000015.1:0-60015 GCA_964438295.1 uncultured Anaerolineales bacterium | reverse complement strand
ATGGATAAAATCCAGAATAAACTGCCTGCGCTAATCATCGCAGCCAGAATTGCCCACCCGCTGGGGGGCAACAGCCCCGGGATCGTGCGGACCATAATGGCGAGGAGGTTTTGGAATATGTTGATGACCGTCAGGAGCGATGTGAGGCGATAAACCCATACCAGTAAGAATTCTGTCAGTGAATCGAAGGTATTGAAAAATGTCATTCCCAGCAGCACACTCAATATAGAAACGCCATTGGCGAAAAGAATTAGCGTGATCCAGGAATGCCAGCGGTGACGCGCTTCCTGCAAGCCTTGATCTTCCTGCTTGAGGCGCGCCTGCCAGCGGTCGCTAAATCCGGGGGATGGATCAAGATCGGGGCTTTCCTGGAAGAGGCTTGCGACCCCATGCCAGGATTGCTGCAATCCCTGACATTGCTCGCAAACTTGGAGGTGTTCCTCAAGGGCTTGAGCCTGGTCAGGTGCCAGCGGATCATCGAAAAGGAGCCAGTTTTCAAAAGGCTGGTGTTTCATAAGGAGTCCTTTCCGCGTTGTTGGATTCAATCAATTCCATGTTCGATTCCTGTGTTTGCCAGCCTTCGGCAAGTGCCCGGCGCGCCCGGTATAGACGGCTCTTGACAGCACTTTCGCTTAGTGCCAGCGATTCTGCGATTTCTTCATACGAATAGTCGTACCAGTAATGTAAGACTACTGCGGCGCGGTCTTTAGGGGCTAGTACATCGAGCAACTCTCGAATGCGCAATTGCTTCTCGTCCATGACCATAACGACCTCTGGGGATGGCCCAGGGTCAGGAGGCTGCCACCAATCGTGTTGTTCGTTGTCGATGGAGAACGTTGGCAAGCGCTTCTTTCTCAGTCGATCGATGCAATAATGCGAAGCAATCGAAAGCAGCCAAGTGGCAAAAGAACGGTTGGGGTCATACCGATTCAAGTGTCGATATGCCCTCAAGAACGTCTCTTGCGCGGCATCTTCGGCATCATTCGGATTGCCTAGCATGCGGTAACAAAGACTGAAGACCGGTTTTTGATAAGCTTCTACGATATGTGTAAAGGCATCGTCGTCGCCAGCTCGCGCGTGGGCGAGCCATATCGCTTCATTGTCGTTCACATTTCGCTCCTGCGATCATATTTATCTACTCCAACTTACGCAAGTAAGAGGAAAAAGTTGCACGGATCTTTAGAAATCTCCAATTAGGTTTCCAGGGGATGGAATCCTTCTCCTAGCGCTTCATGGGCTTGTCCAATGACCATAAAAGCGCGTCCATCAATTTCATTGACCAGCGCTTTGAGATGGTGGACTTCGGCGCGCGTAACCACACAGTAGAGTATGGTGCGTTGCTCATCGGTATAGCCACCGCGGCCAGGGATGACTGTGACACCTCTCCCAAGATTATTGAGAATCTTCTCTTTCACTTCTGCAGGGTGCGAGGTTACGATCATGGCTGTGCGCACCACATTCGATCCTTGGGATACGGTCTCGGCAGCAATTCCACTGATGTAAAGCATCACCAAAGCATAGAGGGCATTTTCCCAACTGAACGATAATCCTGCCATGAACATAATGATGGCATCCGTGTATAAATAGCTTTGTGAGACGGGAATACCGCGCCAGTTGCTGAGGATCCGGGCCAAAATATCCGAGCCGCCACTGGTGCCGCGGCCGCGATATACCAATCCGAAGCCTATGCCGCTGATCACACCGCCGTAGAGCGCATTGAGCACCAAGTCATCGGTCAATCCCTGGGAGGGCAATAAAGCCAAGGGTAAATCTACCAAGATCGAAAAGGTGGCCACAGCGAAGGCCGTCCGGAAGGCAAAACGCGGTCCGCCCAGGTATCGCCAACCTAAGATAAAAAGGGGGATATTCCCTAAGAAGACCATCAAGCCAATCGGCCAGCCTGTATAGTGGTTGATGATTTGGGCCAGCCCGCTCACGCCACCGCTGGCTAACCGGGCCGGAACCAGGAAAATTCGCAGTGATAGGGCTTGCAAAGCAGCGCCAATAAGAATCAAAAGGTAATCTCGACTGGCTTCCCAATTGAAATGCGGCCGCTGGGAAATTGTTCTAAACCAAAAATCTCGCATAATATTTCAATTAAGAGTTACACACTTGAAGTGAGGTTTGCTGGGAATAGGGGGTGGGGGCTTCCCCCCCCCACCCCCTATTCCCAGCAATTATCTCGCCGAATTGCAAAAGTTCTATCAATAATGAATCCATCTAGATCACTAAAAATATGAAGTAAAATGCTTGGGGTTTAGTGTCCTTCGTGGATTCCTACCCATCCAACAATTCCGTATCAGCCAGGGATTCAAGCACACCGATCACAGCCGAGTTGTCCAGCTCAGCCATGCCCATTTGCAGCATGGCATCAAAGAGTTGAGTATTTACTGCAGCTGAGGGCATAGGGACACCATACGCCCTAGCAGTATCCATGACGATCCCCAGGTCTTTAGCCTGCATATAGGCTTTGAACCCTGGTTTGCGATTCCCTGCAAACAGGCGTTCAGGCTTGACATCCAGGGTCCAGCATTGGGCTGCGCCACCTTGAATCGCCGCGACCACCTTTTCAGGGTCAGCACCAGCTTTTTTAGCCAGGATCATCAACTCGCCCATCGCCACCATTTGAGCAGCCACCATAACCTGGTTGGCAGCTTTGGCAATTTGCCCCGCGCCAGTATCGCCGACATGTGTGATGGTCTTGCCGATAACTTCGAAAATGGGCATGACCTTCTTCAAAGCTTCCGCCGGTCCACCGACCATGATCGCCAGTGTGCCTTTCTGCGCGCCGATATCTCCACCACTAACAGGGCAATCCAACGAGAGGACGCCTTTCTCAGCCAGTTTTTCTGCAATCTGCCTAGCAGTGGCAGGTTTAATGGTGGAGTTATCTACGAAAATCAGGCCTTCATGGGCGCTCTCAATGACCCCATCTGGGCCCAAGGCAATTTGTTCCACATCTGGAGAGTCTGGCAAGTTAGTGAAAACAACATCGACTTGCGCGGCGACTTCTGCTGGTGAGAAGGCTTCTATCGCACCCTCGGCAACCAGTTCCTTGACGGCCTCTCTGCTGCGATTGTGAACGACCAAAGGATAGCCTGCTTTTAGGATATTGCGCGCCATAGATTTCCCCATGATACCCAGCCCAATACAACCAACGGTTGGTAAAGATGACATACGAACTCCTTTACAGATATATGTAGATTATTAAGTGCGTGGAAGAATTATACCCCCCCATAGAGCACAAAGCGTAGAGCGGTGAGCACGTTGACTCGCTCACCGCCCCCCGCTCCAACTCCCTGAATCTTACTGATACTGCTTGGTAATATTCGGAACTAGATACTCCGCGAAGGCTCTTTGAACATCATAATCGGGTTCCCAGCCCCAATCGCGGCAGGCGGCGCTGTCATCCATATCCGCGGCCCAACTGTCGACGATGGTTTGGCGCTTGATGTCTGGATCGTGAGTGATTTGCGCATCGGGGAAGAATTTCAATACCCAACCCTTGAACTCCTCTGCCGAGAGGCTGAAACTGGTCACATTGTAGATCCGTTGGCTGATCGCTTCAGCTGGGGCAGCTGCCAAATCTAATATGGCTTTCACTGCATCGGGCATGGCCATGAAGGGAATGCGCACGTCAGGGCGAACAAAGCAGGCGTAAGGTTCACCTTTGGCGGCCGAGTGCAACATCTCGGGTCCGTAGTCGCTGGTTCCACCGCTGGGTACAGTAAAGGCACTGATCAACCCCGGGAAGCGGATGGCACGGAAATCGACCATCACTGGCTGTTCAGCAGCCAGTTGGCGGTAATGGTCGCTAAAATAAATCCCTAACAATTCACAATATAGCTTATTGGCGCCATACATCGTGCGGGGATAATTCCATTCCCATTCCCGAACACGCGCATACTGCGTTTTTGTATCCAGATCTGGTAAACCATAAACTGCAATCGAACTGGGGAAAATGAATTGCACCGGTTTCTGCCGCCACTCTGACTGCTCCGCGGCCAAACGCAGTAAACCCATGGTGCCATTGACATTGACCTGGTGGGTGATCCCAGGCGAGAATTCCCCCCTGGTGGAGAGCAAAGCTGCCAGGTGGTATATGGCTTCGAATTCATACTCACTGACAAGCCGATCCAACAGCTTTTGATCGAGGATATCCGCCACCATATGCGTGGTCAAATGTTGAATGTCGTCAGGTAGGGGCTCCAGATCCAGGGTCAGCAGCGGAGTCTCTCCATTTTTCGACAACGCTTCGATCAATGCATGGCCGATCTCCCCGGCCGCGCCAGTGATTAATATCGCTTTCTTGCGCATTCTTTCTCCTTTTATGGGTTTGGAATTGTGCTAGAATGAAAAAGAAAAATCAACAAAAGGGTGTGCGTGGGGGCGTCCGCCCTCGCGCACACCCTTTTGCCGGAATATATTCGTTAGGCTACGTTTGCAATCTATTTTACAATACTCGCAAATCGATTGCCAATTGACACTTGTCAGTTTACGATAATGGAGTAAGAAATGGCTCTACATATCATAGTCGGCACTCAATGGGGTGATGAAGGCAAAGGTCGCGTGGTGGACTTATTGGCCGCAGAGGCGGATTTTGTCGCCCGATATAATGGCGGTGATAATGCCGGACATACTGTAACAGTCGGGACAAAAACCTTCAAACTGCACCTGATTCCCTCGGGGATTATTCATCCCCACACAACAGCCGTGATCGGCAATGGATTGGTAGTCAACCCCAAGGTGCTGCTCAAAGAAATGGAGACCACACGCGCAGCTGGGGTGGAGATCACCGCAGAAAGGCTGCGCATCTCTCATGCCGCCCATGTCATCACGCCAGCATATCTGGCGCTGGATCAGGCGCGCGAACAATCCCGCGGCGACGAGAAGATCGGCACAACGTTAAGGGGCATCGGACCAGCATATAACCACAAAGCCGCTCGCTCTGGCCTTCGCATGGAATCGATGCTAGACCTGGAAGAATTTGCAGAGGCTGTTGTCGTTCAGGTTGAAGGGGTCAATGAAGCTCTGGTAAACCTATATAATTCTGACCCACTAGATACTTTGGAGATCGCCAAAGAATATGTTGGCTACGCCCAGGAGCTGGCGCCCTATATCGAAAATGTCTCATTCTTGTTGACTGAAGCGCTCCGCAAAGGAGAAAAAGTACTGGCCGAGGGGGCTCAGGGTACGCTGCTGGATTTAGACCATGGCACCTATCCATATGTGACCAGTTCGAACCCCACGGCTGCGGGAGCGCTGGTTGGTTTAGGGTTGGGAGTGGGTCAAACCGGGCGCGTGATCGGCGTGACCAAAGCCTTTCAAACCCGAGTGGGCGAAGGGCCGTTTCCAACGGAGTTGACAGGTGCGGCTGCAGATCACCTACGCGGTACCGGCGAAAAACCATGGGATGAGTTTGGCACTACCACAGGAAGACCACGCCGGGTGGGCTGGCTGGATGGTGTGCTACTGCGGTACGCTATTCAGGTCAACGGAATCACTGAATTGACGATCACCAAACTCGACGTGCTCTCCGGCCTGGAGACGTTGCTCATTTGCACGGGCTACCAGGCAGACGGAAGAACATATGATGATTTACCCCTTGGTCCAACCGACCTTGAGTATGAACCCAAATTTGAGATTCTTCCCGGCTGGGAAGAGGATATTATGGGCGTTCGCCAATGGGAAGATTTGCCGCGGGCCGCCAAGGCATATATACAACGCATGGAGGAGATTGCCGGTATCCCCGCACGCCTGATATCTGTTGGCCCTGAGCGGGATCAGGTGATTACGCGCTGATATTAGGAAGGTTCAACGGATTTCATTCCATATTATGAAGAGGTTTTATCCCATTCTGTTCCTTGCATTTATATCTGCATGCTTTCCTACAGAGGCATTGACGCCCTTCGCATCGCCAACCCCCACTGCAACCAATACCCTTACACCGACCACCGTATGGTTTCCTCCCACAGAAACACCGACCGTCCACCCCACGGTGATCCCATCTCCAACACCGGAACTGCGCCCTGATGTCGGAGATGTGCTATTCAGCGATGATTTCGATCTACCCACCAATTGGACACTCACTGAAACGGCTTCAAGCAACATCTCCGTAGTCAATAACGAGTTGACCGCGGTTCTTTCACGCGAGAAAGGCTATCTCTACAGTGTGCGAGAGGGGGCGCTATTCACCAACTTCTATGCCGAAATCACAGCCAGCCCAAACCTTTGCAGTGGACTTGACGAATATGGCATGCTAATCCGCTACCAATCGCCAGGAAATTTCTACCGCTTCTCGCTCTCTTGCAATGGGCAGGTAAGACTGGACCGTGTGGTGGGGGGGACGGCCTCATCCCCACAACCCTGGATGGTGACCACATCCGTTCCCTCTGCTGCACCAAGCACATCCAGACTCGGAGTTTGGGTGGTGGGCAAGGAAATGCGTTTCTTCGTCAACGACCAGCATCAATTCACCATCACGGACCGGGCTTTACCCAGCGGAGCAATGGGTGTTTTCGTGCGCTCTGGTGGGGAGAATGCCGTCACCGTCAACTTCTCAGATTTAGTTGTATATAACATCGAGCAATGACCCTTGATATGTGGATCACGCTAGGCATCCTAGCGGTAGCAATTCTACTTTTTATTACCGAATGGCTGCGCGTGGATATTGTTGCCTTACTCGTGGTGGTGGCACTAATTCTGACCAATTTGCTTACCGTCCCAGAGGCAATTGCCGGCTTCTCCAACCCAGCCGTCTTGACCATCGCTGCGTTATTTGTTATTGGAGGAGCCGTATTACAAACGGGACTGGCTGGAATAATCGGGCGGCAGATCCTGACCATTGCAGGGAATACGCAGTCTCGTCTGGTTTTGTTCATCATGGGTACCGTGGCATTGCTTTCAAGTTTCATGAGCGACACTGGCACTGTGGCCGTCCTATTACCAGCGATCATCAGTTTGAGCCGCAGCGCGAAACTGACTCCCTCGAAGTTACTCATCCCGCTCTCTTTTGGCGCACTGTTAGGGGGTGCTACAACGCTGATCGGCACACCCCCCAATATTATCGTAAGTGATATGCTAGCTGAGAGTGGTTTGCGATCGTTTCAATTTTTCGACTATACCCCGATCGGGATCATACTCCTGATCGTAGGCATTGGCTTCATGATCCTCTTCGGGAGGCATTTACTCCCCGAGAAACAGGACCAACAAGAACCTCAGCGAGTTGAAACTCCGGCCGAACTTGTCGATATTTATCGCTTGCCCGAGAACCTGTTTAGATTGCGCGTTCGGCGCAACTCTGCGCTCATCGATCACACCCTCCATAATGCAAGCATCCGACAAAACTTCAACATATCAATCCTGAATATATTACGTGATCCCGAACTCATCGAATTAGCCAAATTTGGGGAGCGCAGATTGATGCTGGGTTCAGAGGGTTTTGAGGCAATCTCTCCCGACCCCGATGTCACCATCAAAGCGGATGATATCTTAATCGTTCAGGGAAATCACAACGATGTGAATCATGCCTCAGCCAGCTTGAATTTAGCCATCCAGCCCGCGGAGGATTTGGATGACCAGACCCTTATAAGTAAGGAAGCTGGAGTCGCGGAAGTGTTATTGCCGCCACGCTCTTCCTTATTGGGAAAAACGATTGTAGAGTCGCGCTTTGGCACTTTATATTGCCTAACCATATTGGGCATCCGCCGTCCCGGGGTTAACAAACTTATGAACCTGAAAGAGGCCCGCCTACGATTTGGGGATACCTTGCTAGTGCAGGGTTCTTGGGAAAATATTCTCGCGCTCCGGCAGCGAAGGCGCGATTTTGTGGTCATGGGGGAACCGGAAATCATGCTGGGCGCTCAAGCACGCGCCAAAGCTCCGCTGGCGTTGCTGATCTTATTTGGTATGTTGGCACTTCTGATCACCAATACGCTACCTGTTGCCGCTGCCTGTATGTTGGCCGCCTTGCTAATGATTTTGTCCGGCTGCGTGAGCATCGACGATGCCTACGCTGCAGTGGATTGGAAAAGCCTGGTGCTCATCGCCGGGATGCTGCCCTTGAGCACTGCGCTGGAAAAGGTCGGCCTGATCGGGAGCGTCGCCGAGGGGTTGACGCAAACCTTCGAAGGCATGAGTCCGATGTTCTTGTTGGGTGCGCTATTCCTGCTCACTTCGCTATTCACCCAAGTGCTTTCTAACACGGCTACCACGGTGCTGATTGCCCCAATTGCCCTGGCAGCAGCTCATAATATAGGCGTGCAGCCCTATGCCTTTATGATGAGCGTGGCAATTGCTGCTTCGATGGCCTTTGCATCCCCAGTGGCCTCACCAACCAACACCTTGGTGATGGGTGCTGGAGATTATCAATTTAGCGATTACATCAAAGTGGGCCTACCGTTGATCTTGCTCACGATGGTGATCAGTGTGTTAGTATTACCAATATTATGGCCTCTTCATTAAATTCTCTTATATTCAACACCAAGAGAGAGTAGTCCGAAAAAGGGGGTTTGTGGGCTGCGCCCACAGGCTCCCTTTTTTCGGAGATCATACTATGGGTAAACGAAAATTCCGTAACCGCTTGAACGACCTTGAAACCAAAGAGTGGCTCAAATTCCAAAAATCCTGGTTTGTGCACAATCCTCCTCGACGTAAAGATGACGTGCTGCGCCATCCTGCCAAATACCCTGAGACTTTGGTGCAAGAATTTATCGAGTTTTTCACCAAGCAAGAGCAAGTTGTCCTTGATCCCATGGTCGGTACAGGCAGCTCACTAGTGGCAGCCATGCGGGCAGGCCGACACAGCTATGGCATCGAACTCAACCCCGGGTACGCGCAAGTCGCCAGGGAAGTGGTTCTCCAAGAGCGAGAAAACCTAGAGGGTTCTGCCGATCACCTGACCACACAGGTCATCAACGGCGATGCCGCTGAGTTCAGCAATCTCGTCTCAAAATTCGAGATTCCCCCCATCGATTACGTTATTACTTCCCCACCTTATTGGGATATGCTGCATGCCAAAGGGGCCGAGACACAAAATCATCGCCGTCAGGATGAGAACCTGGATGTAGTTTACTCGGATGATCCTGATGATTTAGGAAATATCTCTGATTATGATGAGTTCTTAGCGCGTTTGACAAGCATCTACATCGGATTGAAACCTTTTCTGAAGCCTAAAGCCTACCTTACCATTATCGTGAAGAACGTCAAGAAGGGAGGGAAAATCTATCCATTGGCGTGGGATCTGGGGAAATTATTAGACGAGAGCTATACCCTAAAGGATGAACGCATCTGGTGTCAGGACAATATTCGCCTGTTCCCATACGGCATGGGAAATGCCTGGGTGAGTAACACCTTCCATCATTATTGTTTGCAATTTCGGAATGAATAGGGGAGGGAGTAAGGCGCAGGAACTGTAGTCCCATGATCACATCCTCCGATTTCATAACCATTCCCTACACTCCAGATATGACGCTGGGGGGTATCGCGTACGCGTGCAAATCTTTACCCTACACCTACAACCGCATGGGCACTTCGCCCTTCAAGCGACTACAGAGAATTGTGGCCGGGGTCGCAGTGGAATTGGCATTCCGGCGTTACCTCAGTCAAGGGAATATCCCCCACGATAGTTTGGGAGCGACTCCCTTCACCGCTCCAGATCGATATGATATTGCCATCGGCGGGCGGCGCTGTGATCTCAAGAGTTTCTTGTTGATCCACAAGGATAAAATCAGCCAGATCAGGAAAGACCCTGGTCAGCTCCTAAATGCTCAGGCTCTGGTGCCAACAGACCAAATGACATCTTCCCACCTGGGGGATGAAGATCTTTTCATTTTCGCATTTTTAACCGCTTTACTTACACCCAATCAAGATTCTCTAAAGAAAGCTCAGGAAGCCGAGCAACCCATTTATATGATCTACCCCTTGCCCAAAAACTGGACTCGGTCAAATCATAGAACGCCTCTGGGAACATTGGCTTTGAAGAGTAATGCGACAAAACAGATCAAGCTCGAACTAGGTGGACAAGATGGCGAGCAAAAAAACCTTTCAGAACACATAAAACTCAGACCCGGAATCCGAATGACCGCGCAAGGGGCCTTCCATGTGCTGCACTATCTACATACGCCTGACATTCCAGATGGTCCTGTGGGTGTACATAGTCCCGCTCTCGATGAGACTCTCATCGTGAACCCCCTCGATTGGGGCAATATCTGGATTTATGGGATGGAAATCATCTTCACTGGGTACATGACGCGAGGAGAGTTCCGCAGGAGAGCTACGCCCCTCCCTGCTGGTAGCCATGTATTTCAGTATCCACGCACCAGTACGTCAAATTTCGCTCTACCCATACGCGATCTCTACCCAATAAGTGGGCTCTTTCAACAAGCCAAGGCTTGGGTGAGCACCTAATTTCTAATTATTTAGCATATTGGCCGTCCCGAAAAAGGGTTTGTTTGAGTGAAATTCGCACGCCCTAAGACACCTTTTTTCGGGAACAATTTACGACTCGGTCAATTTCGAGTACAATTGTTCTAATAGTCTGGTGAGTGCAAATAAGGCACTGTCCTGGCGGTTGCGTCAGGAAACTCAAGACAGGCCGCTCACCATAATGAAAGGAGTAGCAAGATGTATCAGAAAATATTCATTGTTGGCAATTTAGGGGGTGATCCTGAGATGCGCTACACACCGAGTGGTCAGGCTGTAACCAATTTTTCGGTTGCGACTAATCGTCGGTACACCGGCTCAGATGGGCAACGCGTCGATGAGACCACTTGGTTTCGCATTTCGGCATGGGGACGCCAAGCAGAGACCTGCAACCAATACTTGCGTCGCGGTAGCCGTGTTCTCATAGAAGGTCGCCTGAATCCGGATCCCGCGTCTGGTGGCCCACGCATCTGGAATCGGCAAGACGGCACTCCAGCCGCTTCTTTTGAGATCACTGCACAATCTGTTCAATTCCTCTCTACGCGAGCGGAAGATGATGCCTTCCAAGGAAGCCAACCGGCTAGTCAAGAATCCGAAGACGATATCCCCTTCTAACTCTATGAGGATAAGCTAACTAGGCGACAGTCACTTTGCGATCGAACAGTGTGACTGTCGCCTTTGTAAGAACAGGAGAACTGTATGACCTCGCGTAAACCTCAACCTGAGAACCAACAAATTTCGCTCAACATTCCGGAGGATCTTGTTCCCGTTTATGTGAATCTCGCCCGGATAACCCACTCGCCATCTGAGATGGTCTTAGATTTTGCCCTCATGGTTCCAGCAGGCGTTCCTGGTCCAGCTGATGTAAAAACTCGTGTGCTAATGAGCCCATTGAGCGCCAAACTCTTCTATAATGCTCTGGGGGAGAACTTATCCAAATTCGAGGCTAAGTTCGGTGAAATCAACCTCCCAGGTAACAGTTCCCTTGCCGAACATCTCTTTCGCCCACCACAGAAATAGCCATGCCGCAACTAGACGAAATAATCGAACGAATCCACCAATCATTTGATACTCGTACGAAAGTACGCGATCAGATGTTAAACCAGGCACGCATGCTCACGCGCTATTGTGCCAATGCCATTCGCGCGATCCACCGAGAGGAACGCGCCTTAGCCCAAGATCACCTTAGAGAAGCCCAGGCGCTCGCCAAAGCCCTGAGTGCTAATTCAGTTGATCATTCAGATTTCTTCTATGCAGGCTACACACAAGACGCACTCAAGGAATACGCCGAGGCCAACCTGACCTACGCATTGGTAACCGGTGGGCCTTTTCCCACTCCTGATGATCTCAATCTCGATTTTGTGCCCTACTTAAAGGGATTGGCCGAAACCGCAGGTGAGCTTCGTCGCAAATGCATGCATGTACTCAGGCATGGCGACGCTGCCGAGGCTGACCGCCTGCTCGAGCATATGGATGATATCTATGATGCGCTGGTGACCATGGACTACTCTGATGCGATCACAGGCGGGCTGCGGCGTCTCACGGATATCGTACGCGGCGTCACTGAGCGCACGCGCGGCGCTCTGACCATGAGTTTGCGTCAACAGCGCTTGGAAAAGCGCTTACAGGCCTTCGAAGAACAGGTTTCTGAGCTTGTCAAACGGGACGAGTGATCAGTTTCATTGCACGGTATAGAGAAGAATAATTCCAAATGCGAAAAATCCGCGCTTCCGATATTAGTTCCTATTTGTATTGCCAGCGCGCCTGGTGGTATCGACAACAAGGTATTGCTTCAGAGAACACAAACGAGTTGGCGGGCGGGAGAGAATTACACCAACAGCATGGCCGCAGTGTACTGGCCAGCGGGGTTATCAGAACTCTGGCCTATTTTTTGCTGCTGGTTGGGCTGATTATGCTGGCGATTTACCTGACGATGCAAGTTCTCTAAAGGTATTTCTTCATGGCATTGCTCGCTTTTTCTTTCCTATTGATTGGGTTGCTCTTACTATGGAGAGCCAATCAACAACGCAAAGCCACCGGCTTGCCGGGCGGTGACGTCATATACGCTGACACACGCACATGGGGGCCAGTCGAAGAGCCGCTATACGATGCAAAACTAGATTTATCGGGTAAACCAGATTATCTCGTTCAGCAAGGTGAAATGGTAATCCCAATCGAAGTAAAGTCATCGAGAGTGGCGAAATCCCCATATGACTCTCACATTTTTCAACTGGCAGCATACTGTTATCTGGTCGGTTCTCATTATGGAATTCGCCCATCTCATGGGATTTTGCACTACCCAAACCGTACCTACCGGATCGAATACACACCCGAATTGGAAGCAGAGCTCATCGATCTGGTCGTTGAAATGCGCACCAAGGGTCATCTGCGCAAGATCAACCGCTCGCATGAATCTGTCCGTCGTTGCGATCACTGCGGTTATCGTTCAACGTGCGATCAGAGGCTATGAACCCGAACTTTCAAGGGCACTATTCATGATAGGCTGAAGCCGATATAATTTCAAAATTATGAATTCGCCAGCATTCCAAAACGTTGCTGTAGCAGCTCACCCAGAAATCCCCCTGGCATATGAGGAAGCCGCTCAAATCGCAGAGTATCTAAACCAATGCGGTTTGCAGTCAGTTTTCGGCAACCTCTACGAGGATAACCTTCATGCGGGCGTCCGAGGCGGGAAGGTCGACCTGCTGATTGCCCTGGGGGGAGATGGCACCATGCTGCGCGCAGGCCAAATTTGTGCCCCTTATGGTGTACCGATCTTCGGCATCAATATGGGCAAATTTGGCTTCTTAATGGAATTCAAGCACGAAGAATGGAAAACCGCCATCGATCAGATATTAACCGGCGATTCCTGGCTTGAAAATCGGATGCTGCTGTGTACGGAACACTGGCGTGCGGATGAATTGATTGGTGCCTGGGAAGTGCTCAATGAAGTGGTCGTAAGCCGAGGTGAGATCGTGCGCCCGGTTTACCTGGATGCCAGCGTAGATGGACGCTTCTTGACCACCTATGTCGCCGATGGCTTGATCGCAGCTACAGCAACTGGATCAACTGCCTATGCCCTGGCAGCTGGTGGACCGATTCTTCCCCCTGAACTGCGCAATATCCTTGTAGTGCCTGTTGCCCCGCACCTCTCCATTGATCGAGCGATCGTATTGGCTGAAGGCTCATCCGTCTCCATCACCGTGCACACTGACCACCAGGCGGTGATCAGCATCGATGGACATGTTCCAATCCACCTCGAAGATGGGGACCGCGTCGATGTCCGGGCCAGTGATTACACCGTTCAATTTGTGCGCATCCAGGACCCAGGCTATTTTTATAGAAATCTTACACCGCATATGTACAATAATCCTGCGGCAAATAAAGTACCATGACTGAATCAACCACATTATTTTGTGCCAACCACCCAAATATCGAGACTAGCCTGCGCTGCAACCGCTGTGAAAAGTTAATTTGCAGCAAATGTGCTATCCACACGCCTACCGGATATCGATGTAATGATTGCGTGCGTAGTCAGCAAAAGGTATTCGAAACTGCTCTGTGGTACGATTATCCTCTCGGGTTTATCACTGCTGCGGTTCTCGCATATATCGGCAGCCTGATAGCACCCAGGTTAGGATTCTTCGTCCTATTTCTTGCCCCCGTTGCCGGGATGGTCATTGCAGAAGGGACGCGCTTAATTACCGGCAAACGACGCTCGAAATATTTGTTCTTAACTATCACTGCGGGCGCTCTGATAGGAGCACTCCCGACTGTTCTTGGACAAATTATCAATTTATTGATCTTTCTGCCTCAATTTGAGTCCGTATTTGGGATTTTGTTCTCATCGATCTGGCACGTCGCTTATGCAATCATCATCACATCAACAGTGTATTACCGAATCAGCGGTCTCACTTTCAAGCGCTGATCGATCGTAACGAATCATGTTATCTGAACTACATATCGAAAACTTCGCCATCATCGATAAGCTTCAACTGCGTTTCAAACCCGGCCTGATCACTTTCACCGGGGAAACAGGTGCGGGCAAATCCATAATCATGGACGCGCTGAATACCTTACTGGGCAGCCGCGCAGACAGCACGTTCATTCGCAGCGGATCAGAAAGTGCCCTGGTTGAGGCCACATTCCGCATTCCCCCTGCGGCGCGTGAAAATATTCATTCGATCCTCGATCGCGAAGCTATGCTCGATGATCCAAATTTCGTCACTCTTGGTAGGGAGATCCGCCGGGATCGCGGCAATATTGTCCGTGTCAATGGGCGCATGGCCAATGTGGGCTTGCTGCGCGAGATTGGCGAACATCTTGTCGATATCCATGGCCAATCAGAGCATCTCTCACTGCTACGAGTGAACCAGCACCTGCGTCTTCTTGATCGCTACGCAAACTTGCACAAGACCTTTAACCTATACCGCTCCTCCTACCAGGGACTGTTGAAGGTGCGTCAGGAGCTTCAAGGGCTCAGAGCCAACGAGCGCGAAGCCGCTCAGCGAGCGGATCTACTCACGTACCAGATCAACGAAATCGAGGCTGCCAACCTGAAGCCAGGAGAAGAACCCGAGCTCGAAGAAGAACGCAACCGTCTCGCGAATGCTGAGAAGTTATCTTCCCTGGGGCAAAAAGCAATGACCACCCTCGATGAGAGCACCCCCGAGGAGCCATCGATCACAGACCGCTTTGGGGAAGTTGCTGAGGCACTAACTAGCCTATCCCAACTCGATGACACCCAAAGCGCTCTCAAAGATCAGGCTACAACCGCTTTCGAAGAATTGACGGAGATCAGCCACACCTTACGGGTGTATCTGGAAAACTTAGAATTCAATCCCAAGAGGCTCGATCAGGTCGAGGAGCGTCTGGACCTGATCAACAATCTAAAACGGAAATATGGTAATAGCATCGCAGAAGTAGTTGCATTTGGTGTCAAGGCCAAAACAGATTTAGATGCCATCACCCATGCTAGCGAGCGTATCGAAGAGTTAGTTTCCAAAGAAGAAAAATTGCTCACCGATCTGGGCGCGCGCGCCCAGGCACTATCAGACAAGAGACATGCTGCTGCTGAGAAAATGCAAAAAGGTATCGAGGCACAGTTGGTCGATTTGCGTATGTCGGGTGCTCGCTTTCAGGTGGTTTTCCAGCAAGAGCCTGACCCTAACGGGATCGTTCTCCCCCATGGGGAACGCGTCGCTTTCGATGCCAACGGGCACGAGCAGGTCGAGTTTTTCATCGAGACCAATCCTGGTGAAGGATTTAAACCCCTGGTACGAGTTGCCTCAGGCGGAGAGACTGCCCGGCTGATGCTGGCACTAAAGAACGTTCTTGTACAGGCAGATCACATCCCTACATTGATCTTTGACGAGATCGATCAAGGCATTGGGGGGCGAGTTGGGACCGTTGTCGGGCACAAACTCTGGCTGCTGGCTCAAGGTCATCAGGTTTTTTGCATTACACACCTGCCCCAGCTGGCGGCTTTTGGACATCAACATTATCGCGTTCAGAAGAGCATCTTGGATGGCAGAACTACGACCCAGGCCAAACCGATCGATGGAGAAGAGCGACTGCACGAATTGGCCCAGATGCTAGGCGAGGTCAGTGATAGCACTATCCACTCCGCACGTGAAATCCTTCAAATCGCGCAACAACGTACGACAGCTTGAACATCTGTTTCTCATTCTAAAAATTCCCCTCGGCTTGCAGATTACGAAGATTCCTTAGCCATTATCCCCCTGGTCAAAAACTCATCAGGGGTATCCTATAAGGAATCCCTAGCATAACGTTCAACTACTGCTTCCATCTCAGCGAAGTTTTCTTCCATTTCCTTCACTAATTTAAATTGTGTGCGACAACGATCCAAATTGTGATTATCACGTTTTATTCGGAAGTAGGAATCTCCATCCAGATGATCTGTCAAAAACCGAATTCCTTGCTCCAAGGTTATCAACCAAGCAGAAAAGGCGAGATTATTTCGTTCGGTTGATGTGAGCGTATCATGGGTGACATCCAAGTAACCCTGCGCATATTTCTCGAATGCTTCCATAGAAAAATGGACCTTGGAAAGATCACGTTCATCTTCTTCTGCAGTATTCGTAATGGAACGAATCGCATCCCCAAAATCGTAGAGCGCTGAGCCAGGCATAACGGTATCAAGGTCTACAACACAGAGTCCTTCTCCTGTCTCGCGATCGATCATCACATTATTGAGTTTCGTATCATTATGAGTGACTCTAATTGGCAGTTCCCCACAATCGATCAGATCAACTAACTTGGAAGTATGCCCTGCCCGGTCCAGAACAAATTCAATCTCACCATTTGTAGTATGTGCGCGGTTGTATGAATCTTTCTCAAGAGATTTAATAAAGGTCTTAAACCGCCGCGTCGTATTATGGAAATCGGGAATCGTTTCGTGCAACGCTTCAATCGGAAAATCATCCAACATGCGCATGAATTTTCCAAAGGCCCAGGCAGCATTATAAACCTGGGAAAGATTCTGAGGAATCTGGAAGGTGGCTGCATTCTCGATGAAGTTGAAGGCACGCCAGTAATCACCCGCGTCTGTTCGGTGAAATATATTTCCGTTTTTGGTCGGAATTAATGTCAATGTTTCGCGGTTTGGATCTCCGCCAGCAGATATTATTTTTTTGCGGAGATGTTCGGTGACAGCCGCAATATTTTCCATTAATTCTTCTGGTTGCTTAAAGATGTTGTGATTTATGCGCTGCATCAAATAGCTATGAACCGTACCATCTAGCTTGCGAAAATTGGAAGCATATGTATTGTTGATATGGCCGATCTCGCAAATCTCCGTATGAAGAAAACTTCCATCAAAGTCGAATTGGGAAACGAGTTCCGGAAAATTTGGCTCAGGTTTCATTTGATCCCCGCCCTAATATGTTTCTAAAAATTCAACAGAGTTTTGGTGCCGAGCCTTTTCGGCTGCGAATACCATCATATGCGTTTCAAGACTCTCTTTGGGCCCAGAGAGAATATTTTGGGGATCATTTGTCGAGACTGCGGAGACAAAACTATCCATCAGGCCATGATCCCCGCCACCATGTCCTCCTAGATCACCATCTAAAGCTTCGACGGGAAAAATTTGTTTTTCGTTGGTTAGAAAGTCGAAAAGTTCTATCTCCAGACCGTCAGAGTATATTTCACCTAATGTGCCAAAGATCCTGGTTTTCCTGCCTCCAAGCGGCATTTCCGTAAATGCCGTCATCGTGAAGGCTGCAGAAATTCCTCCAGCAAACTCCATGTTCACGACCTGGTGATCGACAACATCATTATCACACTCGTAAACACAACGTCCATAAGGTCCTGTACTCAATGCCTCTTTAATGTTTTCGACTGTTGGATTTGCGGTTAACACTCTACCTGGCCACCCTGTATCCCCTGGTTCCAGCCTATCAAGATATATCTTCTTGGCTGAGTAACTGCAATGTGGCTCATAATCACATTCAAGGCAGCGGAGAGCGTTTCCCGCCGCAGTGGGTTTATTCGACGTGACGAAGTGTTTGAGGTTCCCAAAAGAGGAGACTTTAATGCATGGTTTTCCAACGATATATCGTATCCAATCCAAATCGTGGCACGATTTTTGGAGCAACATTGGAGATGATAAGGTTTGATTCCGCCAATTGCCCCTCACAAATGAGTGCGCATAATGCCAAAACCCTACCGGCTCAAGGTGCTGAATACTGACAATTTCACCAATTAGCCCTTGGTCGAGCATTGCTTTCAGTTGCTGTGTGTAGGTGGTATAGCGTAGTACATGGCAGACAGCAAATAATATGGTATTCGCGAGCGCGGCCTCAACAATTCTTTTGCAGTCAGATGGGTCCGGTGACATGGGCTTCTCGAGCAGAATATGGTACCCCAGATTGGCCATTGCGACCGCAGGATCGGCGTGCATGGTATCTAGGGTAGCTATCACGGCAGCATCGGCGAATTTACCTCGTTCAATCACCTGCCTCCAATCATCAAACTGATTCTCGGGGGGTATGGAATGGTCTGTCGCCAAACGGTCGCGATGAACCTGGCGCGGTTCTGCCACTCCAACAATTTTGGCTTTATCAGGATGCTCAAGAGCAAAATCTGCATACGTTTTTCCTCGATCACCAGCTCCGACGATTATCAAATTGACAGGTTTCATCTCGCTTCCTTTTATTTTACGCGAACATCATTGCTAAAGCTTCTGTTGTTGTGGTTGACGACAAATTCATAGAACACTGTCTTTCACTCTATCGGTCACAGACTGGGAGCCAACCCATCAATACGATTATTTCATTCAAGCGAAAGCTACATTTTCCAGTGAAAATTTGCACGACGCAGTATTATAACTCATGAATTTCCCGCAAATTCTGACGGGTCTCTTGTTGAAGGTCTGAAGAAGCTCGTCTTACGATTTCCAACACTGACATTCATCGGCGCTCACGTGGGGTGTTATGCGGAAAACTTGAAATGGGTTAGCGAGATGTTGAATTGCTGCCCCAATTATTATACGGAAGATGAGAACTTCTCGTATGCAGTAGACGAGATACCGGATCAAGGTCGCTGGGTCGTTCACGGCCTTGCGCTTCCCGATGATGTAGTAGAAAAAATCTACAATGCCAATGCCCGAAAGATACTGCACCTTGGATAGTTACAGTGCTTTAGGATTTGCCAGGATGATCTCACGGCATTTCACTGAGACCTCTTGAACGTAAGATGAGCAAATGCACAAAGATGAACGCATTTTTGTTGCTACCAAGATCCCACCCAAGAATTACATCTGGCCAGCACCCGAAGGTCTCCCGATGAAAGAAGCCTTCCCCAAAGAAAAGATCATCGAATGTACTGAGACGAGTCTGAAACGCCTCGGTATGGATCGGATTGACTTACAACAGTTCCATGTCTGGGGTAATGAGTGGGCTGCTGTCGATGAATGGAAAGAAGCTGTTAATACCCTGAAACAATCGGGGAAAGTTGGCACATTTGGGATTTCGCTGAACACCCAATGGGGGGTGTCTATGCTGAAGATGCAGTTGCCGGTGGATTGATCGACGTTTTGCAGGCTACATACAATATCTATGAGCAAGAATCGCGCGATAATCTCTTCCCATTGGTTGAGGCGCATAACGTTGGACTCATCGCACGCTCACCACTCGATGAAGGTGCTTTGACCGGGAAAATCACACCACAATCAGAATTCGCAGAAGGTGATTTTTTGGATCATTATAACAACATAACAACCATACAATAAATCTATCAAGATTGCAATCTCATCAGGTTTTGAACTTTGTATTAGAAATTATTGGTTAGGAGGTCGCCATTTTAGATCGAAATTCACCCATCCCACTTTATCACCAAATCAGCGAAGCCATACTGCATTCTATTCGCAAGGGTCAGCTTAAACCTGGGGACTCGATTCCTACAGAGCAAGAGCTGATCAAGAGCTACAGTGTGAGCCGCATCACTGTGCGACGTGCCATCCAAGAACTTGAGAAAGGAGGCTACCTGATCCGCAAGCAAGGATTAGGAACCTATGTGGCCCCTTCAGGGGTTCGGAGAGGTGCAATGCAGTTAAGCAGCTTCACAGAAGAAACTGCTTCATGGGGAATGAAGCCCAAATCTAAATTACTGGCGCTAAGGCAGGAGCCAGCCCCAGACTTTATCGCTGAAAGGTTCGAAATTCCCAGCGGACAGCAAATTTGCTATGTCGAGCGGTTACGAATGGCTGATGATTTAATCATCGCACTCACCATTTCATATTTGAACCTGCCACCGGAGATCGAGCTGAATCCAGAACGTTTTGAGGAAACGGGCTCACTCTGGGCCATCCTGGAGCAAGATGGTTTGATCATTGCCGATGTAGATCGTACTATTGGCGCGATCCCTGCGGATGAGTTTCACACCAATTTGCTTGAAGTCGAACTGAATGATCCATTATTGTCTGTAGAAAGTTTGGTTTATTCCTCTACAGGATCTCTGATTGAGATCTCACAAATCATCGGACGCAAAGACCGCTATAAATTCAATTTTCGGTATAACCGATAACATAGTTTGCCGAGGCAAAATTAGGGGTATCACTCACAATCAAACAACAGACACGCTAATCGATGGAATGACCTTCCGCCCTGGTCACATCGCGATTGGGCGATCTCAGGAACATGCTTCAAAGGCAGTGTTCTAAGGTTTAGGGCGGGCAAACTCATCGGCCACCATCACCCTGCCTGATGATAAATAATCGTTTTCGAACTCGAACCAGTTCCTTCGAGAATTCGGGGATTCCCCCTGCAGTTTCTAGACCCTATTATCATTGAGATGATCGAAAATCATGTATGTTTACATTTGTTTTGACATAGAAGATCCCGAAAATATCGATACCAATGATGTTGCTCTAGACATCGCCGAGATTTTGGCAGATGAAGGGATTATTTGCTCGATGCTCGATGTCGGGGAAAAGGCCCGCCTCTGGGAGAAGCGTGCAGGAACTTTTCTGCTGACTTTTCCTTATCCCCAATTCGTTGTAAAATGATCATATGCCCGACATCACCCAGATTTTACGGGCGCGCCAACGTCGCCACAAGAAATACGCCAACACCGCCCTCAGAATTTCGGGGCTAAGTGTTTCAGTCACATTGAGCCTCCTGGCAGCGATTCTCTTCATAGGGGGGACTTTAATATACTCATCCCTGACAAGAGAACTTCCCGCACTCGAAATTATCCCCACCCTTCTAGAACCACCCAACGGACTGCTGTTGCAGCCTACCCGCTTTTACGACCGCGATGGAACCCAGGTTCTCCTCGAGCTAGAGCACCCTGCGGTCACAACACGTGAGTATCTTCCGATATCAGAAACAGGGTCATCAACCTCCCAAGAACTCATTCAGGCCACCATCGCTTACTCAGATCCAATCTTTTGGAAGCATCCAGGTTTCACGAATCTTAGAAACAATCCCGAATCGAACAAGACCCTGAGTCAACGGCTGGTATCTGATCTGCTGCTTTGGGATGAAGCCGCCGGTCCGCAACGTGACCTGAGAGAGCGTCTACTCGCCGCGCAAATCACTGGCAAATATGGGCGCCAAAAAGTACTGGAATGGTATCTCAACAGCACATATTATGGCAATCAGGCTTTTGGTGTTGCATCTGCAGCATGGGTTTATTTCGGGAAAGCCGTCGAAGAGCTAAATCTGGCAGAAACCGCGATCTTAGTGGCAATCCCAGAAGCCCCCAGCATTAACCCCTTAGATACACCTGATACTGCCCGAGAACGCGGCATAGCCGTCATCGATGCCATGCTCGCTGAGGGCTATATCTCTTCGGAGGATGCGCTCAGAGCGCGCAATGCAGAGGTCGTTTTCCAACAGCCATCATCGGAAATGATTGATCTCGCCCCAACCTTTATCGACCTCGTTTGGGAACAATTAGCAGCCCAAATCCCACTGGCGCGCTTAGAGCGCGGGGGCTTTGATGTTTTCACTTCACTAGATTACGAATTACAGCAGCAGGTTGCCTGCACGGCGGAGGCGCATTTTGCCAATCTCGCCGGCACTGAGTATACAAACCCAGACTGCGAAGCGGCGCGCTTGCTCCCTTCCCTGGCGTTGGATGGCGGTTCATTCGACGATCTCGCAGCCAATATCATTATTTTGGACCCGCTCTCAGGGCAAATCTTGGCCATGTTGGGGGAGACCACCCCAGGGCTGGACCCCGCACAGCCCCCTGGGCATCCCCCAGGATCTCTTTTGACTCCATTTGCCTACCTGACGGCCTTCACACGTGGCTTTAACCCTGCCAGCCTGCTTTGGGATATCCCAGCTACGTTTAACGAGTCCCTCACTCAGATCACCAATCCAGATCAGGATTTCCACGGGCCAATGCGCCTGCGACTGGCTCTGGCCAATGATTACCTGATCCCTGCACTGGCGACGGTCAACCAAATCGGGGCTGAAAATGTACTGCGCACCATGGGACAATTTGGCATCACACTGTCAACAGGTCCCACAGAGATGACTGTTCCCGAATGCCCTGGCTGTGAGATACTCCTGGATGGCAGCGAAGCCACCTTATTGGATTTGACGCAAGCATATGGCATCCTTGCTAACCTAGGGAGTTTCGTTGGGAATGTAACCCTTGAGGGAGATCGCTTCAACCTGGAGCCCATAACGATTTTGCGTGTCACTGATCTCCACGGGGGTGAATGGGTGATCAATGAGACGCCTACGACTCAGCCCGTGACCAGCCCACAACTTGCTTATCTCATCAATCACATTTTGAGCGATGAATCAGCCCGTTGGGAAAGCCTGGGTCATCCCAATCCTCTCGAAATTGGGCAGCCTGTTGCTGCAAAAATGGGGCGTACAGCATCTGGTGAGGATAGCTGGACAATTGGCTACACCCCTAGGATTGTCGTTGGTACCTGGGTGGCTGCAGGAGATGCAGACGCCCCTCAGGGAGGGGATTTGTCCCCAAAGGTTAGCTCTGCACTCTGGCATGCGGTGACCAAATACGCAACCAAAGATCTCCCCGCGGGGAATTGGGGAGCGCCTCCGGCGATCAATACGCTGACCGTTTGCGACCCTTCTGGTTTGCTTCCCACACAAGATTGCCCAACGGTTGTCAGCGAGGTCTTTCTCAGCGGTCATGAACCAACCCAGCGTGATAATCTATTCCAATCCTATCAGATCAACCGTGAAACTGGTCGCTTAGCAACGGTGTTCACACCACCTGAATTGATCGAAGAACGAGTTTACATGATCGTTCCACCTGAAGCCAGCCAATGGGCGGCTCAGGCGGGTATCTCCACGCCACCCGAATCGTATGATGTGATCTACGCGCCCGATCCCTCTCCCAACGCTCAGATCACCTTCCCACAGATCTTCACAAACGCCAAAGGAGAAGTGAGCATTCAAGGTACTGCTTCGGGAGGTGATTTTGTTTCTTATCGATTGCAAGTTGGCAAAGGATTAAACCCCCAAAACTGGATCGCGATCAGTGATGATATTGAGACCCCCGTGGTCAATGGCACTCTGGGGATATGGGATACAAGCGACCTAAATGGGCTTTATGCAGTTCAACTGATCGTGGTTCGCAGCGACCAAATCATCGAGACCAATACCATCCAGGTGACCGTCGATAACCAGCCTCCTGAAATCACAATTTCTTACCCAGAAGATGAACAGGTTTTCGAGAATCAGGCCGGTGTTTCGATTACTTTCCAGGTTCAAGCCAGCGACAATATTGGGCTCGAGTATATCGAATACGTCCTCGATGAAAACATCATCGAAACACAGACCCAACCGCCCTTTGCCCTTCCCTGGCTGTCACGACTGGGCGAGCACACCCTAGAAATTCGGGCGGTTGACCTGACCGGGAATGAAAGCAGCACTTTGGTTAATTTCACAATTAAACGCTGAGATCTCCCCTCGAGCACAACCCACTCAGGTATCCAGGGTTATAATAAGCGTTTATAGAAACCAGGAAAACCCGAAAGGGCCCTATCGGGAATCTCTCTCGTTGAAAGAGGTCCAAGAATGGCAATCTACCAAGAAGCAATGCACACACTCAAACTCACCAGTAGGACTTTCTATCTTCCTATTGTTCGTTTGCCCAAGGGCCTCCGTGAAGCTGTAGCTTCGGGCTATCTCTGCCTGAGGGCAATCGATGAGGTCGAAGATCACCCCACGCTGGAGGGCTTTCACAAGGCTAAGATCTTGAGAACCATTAGCCTGACCCTACAGGCGCAAACCACCGAAGAAACTTTCGCACACAAAGTATTCGAATCTGCCCTGATGGAATTTCACGATGTGCTCCCTGAGGTGACATTGCGGATCGGCGAGTGGGCTTGCCTGGCGCCCACGTTCATTGCCCCCCGTATTTGGGAGGCAACTGCTGCCATGGCCGACCGCATGGCACATTGGGCAAACAATGAATTTGAAGTGCTTTCCCTGGCTGATTTGGACCGTTACACGTATGGAGTAGCAGGCGCAGTAGGATTGCTGCTTTGCGACTTGTGGGCTTGGTTCGAAAAAATCCAAATCCACCGTTCCTATGCCATCCAATTTGGGCGTGGGCTGCAAATTGTCAATATCCTGCGCAACCGCAGCGAAGATCTGGATCGCGGGGTCAATTTCTTCCCCCAAGACTGGAATGAAGAGCGTATGTTCGCATATGCCCGAGAAAATCTAGACAGCTTCAGCGTGTATGTAAAGACATTGCCCAAAACAACCTTCAAGAGCTTTGTGGAAATCCCCCGAGCACTGGCCTACGCCACCTTAGATGCGCTGGAGCGCGGCGAGAAGAAACTCACCCGTCAAGCTGTGATGGACATCGTCCACCACCTTGACTTAGTATGAATAAAATCTACGATGTTGCTGTCATTGGCGCTGGCCCTGGTGGGAGTGCTACGGCCAGCTATCTAGCGAAAACAGGCGCGTGTGTTTTACTGCTCGATAAGGCTGAATTCCCCCGCGACAAGACATGCGGAGATGCCGTCTCTCCTAAGGCTATCCAAATTATCAATGATTTAGGCCTACTCAACGATCTCAAAGGATTTGGGTATCGCATCAACAAGGTCCGCCTGGTCGCTCCCAACGGGAATCAATTGGTAGCGCCCATTCCTGCGCAAACTGGATTGACCGAGTATCTCTACATTGCGCCTCGATTTGAGCTTGATAATTTACTCCTTCGAAATGCGATTTCCCAAGGAGCACAGTTCAAATCGAAAGTCAGGGTGACCGACATTCAAGTTGAACCTGACAAGATAAGAATTTTGGGGGAAAATGGGCGCAATTCAGTACGCTTCAGCGCCAAAGTTGGGGTAATCGCTGTGGGGGCAAATATTGCGCTGCTAAGAAAATTAGGTTTGATGTCCAAAACACCAGACTTTGCAGTTGCCACGCGCGCCTATTTCGAAGATCTCACAGATATGGATGACATGATGGAAATCCGATTCGATGGGGTTCCTCTGCCAGGCTATGGCTGGATATTTCCTACGTCGAAAACATCTGCGAACATCGGAGCGGGTTTCCTTCAAAATTCAAAGAAGATTACGGCTACAGCTCGAGAGATTTTGGACAAATTTCTACAGCACGGACCTGTTCGAGAGAGAATGTCTAAGGCTCAAGTAGAGGGGCCTATCAAAGGGTTCCCATTACGAATGGATTTTGCGACCGCCCGCTCATATCAGGAGCGCATAATTTTGGTAGGCGAATCGGTCGGTCTCGTAAACCCTTTTACAGGGGAGGGCATCGATTATGCCCTGGAATCGGGGCAAATAGCTGCTGGGGTTCTAGAAACTCTATTACAGCAGGGGGATTTTTCCGCACGTGCTCTGAGCGCGTATGATCGCAAGTTACGAAAGCGTTTTCAACGCCTGTTTGTATGGACAATGAGAATGCGATCTTTATACATGAATGAACGACTGCTCAACCCGCTCGTTGCTGCAGCCCGAACAGAACGTTATGTAGAAAAAGTCATCTTGGAAGTATTACTGAGTTACCGTAATGCGATTCAAGCCCTGTCACCACGAACACTGTTTCATGTGGTGCGCAATTGGGCTTCATAAGTTTCAGGACACAGGACTTTTTTCGGATTGACATTTCATCGATTGCTTCTATACTAGGCACAAACAGAACCATTTTTAAATTCAAAAAAGGCCAGGAGAAACTCGCATGAAAGACATACTTAGAAGCCAACATCACCCAGTTTGGAATTCCTTTAGAGTTTTGACATTCGCGGTTGGATTTATTCTGCTGATTGGTTTAGCTTGCAACACACCCACCTCCGAGAGCGCAAACAAAACTCAGATCGCCCTCAACGTCCAGGCAACTCAACTCGCCCAGAGCAAAACGCAAACTGCAGAGGCAGGGATGGCCCAGGCGGGGAATACAGACTCAGGCTCTGGAGAACCTGATCACCAAGCTACACAAAACGCACAAGCTACCCAGGTCGCGCAAACAGCAACCCAAATTGCCATCGATGTGCAATCAACGGTCAATGCGCAACAATTGACTCAGGCAGCTGCGGCGACAAATACACCTACGAATACTGCAACGCCTACTCAAACCACGGAAGCGGCTGCCCAACCCGCTGATAACCAAAGCGCGCCTCAACCGCAGGCTACTTTCAATGAAGCTGATTTCGAAACTTGGATGAAGTCGGCCAGCATCTTGCTTTTCGAAGACATGACCGGGGATTTTTCTGTTACCCGTTACATACAGCAAGCGCTGGAAGCCATGGGGATCAAACAGTATGTTGATGTGCGGGATGCATTGGGGAATTACAAAAACCAACTTCTCTCAGGAGGTCCTGGGGGCAAAGGTTGGGACCTGATTATTTCTGGAAAAGAATTAAGGACGGCTGTCCAGGGCGAGTTTTATGTCTATCTCAACGATGCGCTGAACGCGGGCAGCTCTGTGATTATCGAAGAATGGGATATCGACGCCATCGCTTCTGGGAAAATAAGTACCATTTTGTCACGATGTGGGGTTGGATTTCATCGTGATTGGCAGGAAATCAATCTGGATAGACATCTGCTCTATCCGGTTGATGGGACCCATGCCATTCACCATTTCCCTAATGAGGGTATCTCTTTAACAAATCCTACTGGGTATTGGTTGGGTGGCGATCTTGGAGATTGGTTGCGAATAAACCCAGGCAGCGGTGCTATTGCATTGTGGGGCGCACGCGTGAACGTAAGGGATAGTTATTTGACAGCTGTTGCCTGTCTGGATGGCCAATTGATCATTCAGACGTACTCATCCCACAGCTATGGCCAAGATCGAATCGTCCGCATGTGGCAGAACTATATTTATAATACCTTGAAAGCCCGCTATCTCTCTTTGGGTGCGCAATGAACTATTTCTGGATAAAAGAATCTAAAAGGGCTGCCGAAAAAGGCAGCCCTTTTAGATTCTCATTTACCATCGTTACTGCATGTTCTCATTGATAGCGACATAGTCAAATTCAACGAGGATGGGAAGCACATCAAACGAAGAAACACCGATCGCTACTTGGCCTTCACGGAAAGCAAAATTATTCTCTTCCATGGTGTGTGTGTGGGCACCATTGATATACAGGGAAAGCGTATTTCCAAAACACATGATCGTATAGTCATTAATACCCCTGCCCATGTTCACTGCATTGGAACCACCATTTGCCAGCATGGTATAGTCCCCTGATTCAAATGCCCAGATCCACCACAAGCCATTATTTGCAATACTGAATTCATACCAGCCAAAATCAGAGCCGCGACAAATCAGGCTGACGTTATTATTGTTCTTGCCGCGGTTTTCTGCTCTGGCATCAACCCGAACATCAGTATAAACCCAGGGATCATACGCAAAGTAAGAGTAAATATCGTAACCGTTGATGTCGAATACCAGTTTTCCATTATCGGTATAGATATCGAATTGATTCTCATTGCCTTGCTGGAGGAACCAGTACCAGTTATCGACCGTAGTGCCTCCAGGTTCGAATTCCTCGACATAATACGCGGGCGCATCTCCGGTGGTAGTTCCGGAGGATGTACTAGAGTCAACTTCATCTGCACCTACACCATCGAATGTAACGACAAGTTTGTTGCCATTAAGTTGCCCTTCCATGAAATCTCCAGAGCTGTCACGATAGATTTCTATATCCATTCGATCTGTGGAATTATGTGTGCGAATGATATCGCAATACGCTTCCATGGTGGCATTTTCACCAATCGGGTGATTCTCCAAGTTCATAATAACATCCCCAGCAATAATTCCCGTATTATCTGCTGGAGATCCAGACTCAACAGATTGCACGAAAATGCCAGAAAATTCTTCTCCATCTTCTATTACTGACCATGCCCAACCATTTATGCCAATGGTATCCTTATCTTTTCCGGTTTTGAGTTCATCAATGATGGGTATGGCTTTCTCGCGGCCAATGGCGAAATATTGATTTGCATCTGAAATTGACGCGTAATTTACACCAACGATCTTGCCATCTGAAGAAACCAATGGACCACCAGAATTACCAGGGTTGATGGTAGCATCATGCATAATTACAGAATCCACTGATGCCCAATCAGAAGAGCCATCCGCATTTTCCTTAGAAACAATACCTTTGGTAAGTGTATATTCAGTTTCACCCAGCGGGAAACCTGCTGAATACACATCTAGACCAACCGAAACGGTATCTGTTAACCATTCTAAATACGGAAAATCTATTCCATCGATCTGAATAACTGCTAAATCGGAACATTCCGACACCCCTAGCACTTTGGCATTGTAGGTTTTGGATGTATCTCCACCAACCCACACTTTGAGCAAGGCAGCTCCAGTTACAACGTGGTTATTTGTAACAGCAATTCCTGAGGGATCAATAATGAAACCCGATCCGCGAATGGATTCTAAACCTTGAACGATGTTGCCATCTGCATCAACATTAGCGAAGGCACCTTCGGACTGAATTTGGATGACGGCGCCCTTAACATCCTGCAAATTGGATACAGCCCCCGAAGGAATAACTGGCTCGGCGGGCTGAGCGGCTTCTGCCGGTTCTGCTTGCTGGACAGGTTCTGCAGGTTTAACTTCTGCCGGTGGTTCAGCAGTAGGTGTGGGGGCGCCACATGCTAAACCAACAACTAAGAACATAATCGCCGAAAAAAATACTGGTTTCATAAAGGGATATTTCATGGTGCTTCTCCTTAACACGATCGGGATAGATTGGTACTTCTTTTGGTGAAATTCTATCATAAATGTTATCTTCACTCGCTCCCCCCCAAGAGTACCAGCCTATCAATTTAGAAAGCATTAATATCCCCCAAGGAGTGGAACACATACAGAGTGAGGCACAACCATTGACCTCATATTACTTCTGTGACATACTATGTTTACAACGCAGCGAAAAAATGCTGCTCCCATTGCCATCCTAAGGAAAAGGAGGTGATGTCCACATGAGTACCAATTATGATAAACCCAGTGCGGTGGCATCCCTCCTAACAATCCGTTAGAAATGCCACCGCACACCAGGCAGTCGTCGTTAAGACGGCTGCTTGTGTTTTAACTAAGCTCTCCCAACACCTGCTTCGTAGCCTGAAACCCCAGGGGAGGCAGGTTATCTCGCTCGAAGAATCCCACTCCATCAGCATCGTCGCCTGCGGACAGTTCCCCTGAAACAACATTCGCACGATACACGATCACAATATGCGCGCCAGCAGGATGCTCCTGGCCCGAGATGATGTCGAAGATTTCGGTTACCTGAACCTTCAAGCCAGTTTCTTCGAGGCTTTCGCGTTCGGCCGCTCTGGCAGGGTCTTCGCCGGCATCCACAAAGCCTGCTGGGAGCGTCCAAAATCCCCGATAGGGCTGCATTACCCGGCGAACGAGTAGCACCTTGTTACCCTGTTCGATTAGAACAGCAGCAGCGACCTTGGGATCGGGGAAATAGACCCAATCGCAAGAAGGACACACGGGGCGCGCTCGCCCGGAGCGCTGCGCTGATATCAGTGCTTCGCCACAACGCGGGCAAAATTTGACTTCGCTCTCGATCATGCTTGGTTTCGTCGGCGGAAATAGAAGGCGGCCAGCCCGGAAATAATCGCAATCACCCCAAGTAGAAGTTCAATGATCCGGATCCCACTCATTGGTGCGGGGGCAGTGACCACCTGAGGGATTTCAGCATCAACCCCGGGGGCGTATGCCAATCCATCCTCGGGTACAGAAGTGGGTTCTGCTAGAGTAGCTATAGGGAGGGCTGTCGGTTGGGCGATATAGCTTTCCCCCGCTCCATCTGCCTGATCGTCTTCCACAGCGCGTTCGGCTTCTTCTTCAGGTTCCTCCGCATCGGCCATCGCCTCGGCCGGGGGCTGAGCTTCGCCTTCGGGCAAAATTTCTACAGGTTCAGCTTCTCCGGCACCTACTTTCTCCACCTCATTTCCTTCGGCGTCAGTTCCTTCGGCGTCGATTTCATTGGCCAAGGATTCGGGTTGCTCGATCGCCTCGTCCGCTACAATGCTTTCCGCCGATTCTAACTCTAGGGGAACGGCAGGCACTACCTGCTCAGCGATTTCTTGGGCTGGCAGCATGCCGACACGTCCAGACCCCATCAGATCGCCAAGCACTACCATCGCCAGTAGAACAGTCGAGACCACAGAAGCCAGACGGAAGGTACTGAACAGGCTCGGCAATCGAATATTTCGTTCTCGCCGCCCTGCCATTTTGGGAGTGAGTGTGAAGTTTCGAGGAGCTTGCAGATGCGGAAGGGATTTTACCACCGAGCGCGTAATTCGCAAATCATCCAGGGCTTGACGCATAATGGGATCACTTATCAGACTCGTTTCGATACGCGTTCGCTCTTCAGCAGAAAGCTGACCGTCCGTATAAGCAGACAGTTTTTCCCAGTCTCGACGAGAAATTTGTTCCTTCATGCAGAGGCCTCCTCTCTCAGACGAAACGCAGAGGGTAGAAGTTCCCTGAGTTGACGTAGGCAATCCTGCATTTTTCGGCGGGCGCGCGCCAGACGGCTTTTGACTGTTCCCAAAGGGGTCTCGAGAACCTTGGCAACTTCGGCATAATCTAATCCTTGTACATCGACCAGGACGACCACCATGCGAAAGTCTGGCGACAAGTTATCTAAACAGCGTTGAATCGCTCCTGCTAACTCCCTCCTTTGCAACCTCTCTTCAGGAGACTCTCCGGGATCTATAATCCAAACCGGGGATTCAATTTCTTCGCCATCCTCATTGTGCGGTTCTAGCGGCGCAACGGGTTTGCGCTTTCGCCGGCGCAGTTCATCGTAGCAGGCATTGGTGACAATGCGCAGCAGCCAGCTTTTGAATGAACCACCCCGATAGGTGTGCAGCTTCCGAAATGCCGAGATGAAGGCCTCTTGGGTGGCATCTTCGGCCGCGCCGGGCTCACCGATCACCCGGTAGGCTTGGTTGTAGAGCATATCCTGGTAGGCTAACACCAGACGGTTGAAGGCCTCCAGATCACCAATTTTAGCAGCGCGGATCAGCGCAACTTCGTCCATACATCTTCATCTCTTTAAAAATGCTCATCTCAAAAATTACACATCTATAGGTTCACTGTAGCCATGAGTGCAGCGAAGGATCTAAAACTATGGAATCAGGAGACTCTTCGCTCGCTACGCTCTATCAGAGTGACAATAAGGGAATTTTTGAGTTATACCACACCCGACCCTTTTTCGGAGTTATTTTTTTCCTAAAATTCAAACGTCTCTTCGAATGTCTTTAGGTGCTCCTGGATTGTAGGATTTCTCAGAATATCATCGAGACCTTTAGGGTTTTGATACCCTTCATTCGGTTTCATCGCCAGGGCTTCTCTCACCTGACGTTCAACCTCATTTATCGATTGGCGCATGGCGAAATACCTTATCACTTTGAACTTCAAGCGGGCGAAACCCCCGCTCCATTCTCTAGCAAAAGATCCGCTGTCGATCTCATCGAAAATCCTGGCCATGCGACGCCGCAAGCCCATGCCCAGAAAGCGCGCCCCCCGGGACATGGCGCCATATTGCGACGTGGGGGAGTGAAATAAGGTCTGCCGAACCAATCCGGCTTGGGCCATTTTTTGGTAGGTATAGGCCATTTCTTCGCTGATATACATCTCGACCAGCACTGCTTCGGGCGGTAAGCCCTTCTCCAGCAGCAATGAAATTGACGTCAACAGAACCCGCCCAAATGCAGGTCCGAAAGCCTGTTCATTGAACAGGTCGAGGATGGCTTCTTGTTTGAAGGTCACCTCGATAGCAGGTTTCTCCAAACCCCCAATCCCCCAGGCCAGCGCCAGGAGAAGCTGCTCTGCATCCCCGCTGGCATCTTGAGCGATCCCAACCAGGCAATAGAATCCATTCTTCGAGATGTAGCGCTCGCGAATGCCGACACCGATCATGCGCGGCGCCAGCAAAAGCACGTCGACTTCGCTGGGAATTTGGACCTGCTCGAAAGCGACGTTGTACCCACTGGCAAAGACCAAAGCGCTGTTCGGTTTCAAATTGGGCTTGATTTGTCCCTCGAAAACTTCAGGGAGTACTTCGTCTGGAATGAGCAGCATGACGATATCGGCCTTAGTAACTGCCGCGGTGATATTGAATACTGCAAACCCATCTTCCTCAGCACGTAGAGCAAATTCGTCAGCATTATTCCCAATGATCACATCAACGTTGCTATCTCTCAGATTCAGCGCCTGCGCCCGGCCCTGGTTACCATACCCAATCACGGCAACCGTATAGCTTTTTAGGAGTCCCGGATTGGCAGAATTCGGATAGTAAATATTGGTTTCACCTTTTTTGGGCATGAGAGTCAATCTTTAGCCAACAACCGGCGTACCCTTTGCTCTGCCTGGGCGATGGGACTATCATCCATGCTCATCGCCTGCGCTTGAGAAAGCATCGGATAACCGGCTTCACGCTCTGCCTGGAACTTTCGAGCGAACTCACCTGAACTAATCTCTTCTAAGATTTCACGGAATGTATCACTCAGATTTGAGTTCATAAACTGCATCGTACGAATGAATCCCCCATATAACGCGGTGGGGCCGTGGACGCTGGAAGCTTTGAAGAAACCTTCCTCGCGGAAAGACCGCCACACCATCTCCATCTCTTCATCCATATACATTTCCATCACCATAGCCTCAGCTGGGATTCCGGCTTCTTCACCAATTGCAAAGGCGCTCATGATCGACACGCCTAAAACAGCCCCAAGGGTTTGTTCGATGAACAGATCGATATCCGCTTCACGCCGCGCATCCAATTCCAATGCGCCCGCACGTAAAACCCCTATGGAATCGCATAAGCCAAGTAACCTATCCCAGGCTTTTCCGCTGGCATCCGCTTCAACAGAAATATAGGCGAAGAAACCCTGTTCATCCAGGAATCGCTGTCGGGCATTATCACCTGCCATCCGGGGCGCTAAAAGCAAAACATCAATATCCACCGCGGGGATAACCAAGTCATAAGCCAGGGTGTACCCTGAAGCGAAAACAATCGCTGCACCAGCAGCCAGATTAGGCGCAATCTCAGCCGAATAAATTTCTGGAATAATCTCATCTGACAGGAGAATCAACACAATATCCGCCTGAGAGGTCGCGTCGGCAATTGGGAATACCGTAAATCCCTCCTCAAGAGCCTGCTTGGCATATTCGTCTTGAATATTCCCAACGATAACATTCTCATATCCAGAATCGCGCAAATTAAGTGCAACGGGGCGCCCTAAGTGACCATACCCTAAGACAGCAATTCGCTGATTCGCGAGCATCCCAGGATCAGCATCTTGGGATGTAAAAAACCTGACAGGACTTTCTTGTGTCATCGGAATTTCTATCCTTTCATTGATCAAAGAATTTCATTGTTCATGGCCGAGTATCTGATTTAAATATAAAATTCAGGTTGCCGGTAAACGAGATTTACCCTCGGCATGAGTACTCACGGACGCCATGAGATCCTGCGCTACTCTCAGGATAACAAATAATTATTAGACCCTTGCACACCAGTTTACCGGCTAGACAACGTCTTTTCGTTTCTGGAAGACCAGAACCGCCACCACTAGCGCGGCCATAATGACTCCCATAATCATCCAGCGACCGATGACTGTACCCCGGAAAGCCTGTTGGAAGTTGTCGTAGATGGAACCCAAGACGGCCTCAGCGCTGTTGATGGCCTTCTCACGCGATTCTTGCCATTCGGCGCGCTCATCCCCATAAGCCGTCATGTCAGCCGCGTATTCATCGCCCTGAGCTTCTCGAAGTTCTGCATACTCATCTCCTTGCGCAGTACGCACTTCAGAGTATGCCGCCCCTTGCGCCTTACTATCTTCTCGATAACCATCGAATTGACCGAGAATGCTGTCTTGATACTCATTACCTTGCTCCTGACGTTGGTCCATATAAGAGCCCATATCCTGAGGATTCGATGGTGTTGGGTAAGGAGTCAACGAGGGTAATAGGGTAGGTGTCGGCAAGGCAGTTGGGGAAGGATACGCGGTAGGATAAAGATAGGGTGTAGGCTGCGCAGGCTCAATGGGTTCAGGATTGACGATCGCGGCTTGAGCTTTCTCATCGTAGAAATCATCCGACAAAATTCCGGGGAAGTCAGCACAATCGGAGAAAATACTGGCACCCATACAGGCGCACTCCCCCTTGAGCTCATCAGGAAGTTTCAAGCGGTCGGCTTTCGGGAAGCTGGTCCAACAAGGGTCCTGATTGAGTTGTTCCCCAACCCCCGTGATGCGAATAAAGGACTCAAACGACCAGCGCGTGGGCATGAGAAAGCTGATCTGCTCCCCACCTGGGATCAAATCCAAGGGCAGCAATGCGCCTGCAAAGAGGAACTGCGGCACCAGGACCACAATGATCAACATCATCGCAGAATTCTGGTTTGGAGCAATGGCAGAAATAGTCAATCCGATTAAATAACCACATAACGTTCCTAAAAATAACGTGATGTAGAGCGAAAAATAGGCCGCATTCGAAGGCACGCTGGGTTGCACAAACAAGATCCGAAACAGCAAAAGAACGCCCGCCTGATATACCGCCAATACAACCCCCACCCAGATCTTCGACATCACATACGGCAGGATCTTTAAATTCACTGCCCGTTCACGCTTATAGATATCATCCTCTTTTACGATTTCCCGCACACTGCTCATGGCGCCCACCAGCACGGTGATCAAGGCCATCATGAACCAGAGCGTGACGATCTTGGAAGCATCGCCAACGATTGGGTCGTAAAGGTCATTACCCCAAATGAAATCCATCAACCCTAAGACTGGGGCTAAGGCAACCATCAATCCCAAAGAAATCTTGTCCGCTACCAGGATTTTGAGATTCCTGGCCGATAAAACCTTGAATTGTCGCAGAGAAGAAATGCGTTTCTTCGAACCTTGCACTTTGCCTGCTGGGGTCATGCCCCTGTCAGCGACCATGGTATCCGTTGAAACCTTCTTTTCTATAAGGTTGCGATAAACCGGCGATTGTAAATATCGCTCTCGCCAGACCTCGGGGGAGCCGCGTGAATCATCGTTTAGGATGCGATAAATATCATCGAACTCCATATCTTTTTCACGGCGCTCGCGTTCAGTGCGGTAGTGATCGAAATACTCCAGAGCATCTTCCGGCGCGCCGTAAAAGGCCATGTTACCCCCGCGAGCCAGGAAGATGACCTTGTCACACATCATCACATTCTTGGTGGCATGGGTTATCAAGATGATCGTACGCCCCTGGTCTGCCAGGCGGCGCATCAAATTCATCATGTCATATTCAGTGCCGGGATCCAACCCGCTGGTGGGCTCATCCAGGAAAAACAGGCGCGGCTTGGTCAGCAACTCAACCCCGATCGAGACACGCTTTAGCTGCCCGCCTGACAAACTCGAGATAGGAATATCTTTGCGCTCTGTCAGATCGAGTTCCCTGAGCACCTCACTGACAACTGCCTGGCGCTCCTGAGAAGTGGTATCGGGAGGCATGCGCAACTGGGCCACATAATCCAGAGCAGACTGAGGGGTAAGTTCTGCATGGACGATGTCCTTTTGGGGCACATAGCCTATATCATCACGGAACATATCGTAGTGGTCGTACAGGTTGATGCCATTGACCAGGACATACCCATGGCTGGCAGGCCAATACCCGCTGATGGCATTCATAAACGTGGATTTTCCAGCCCCGCTCATACCCACCAACGCCACAAATTCATTAGGCTCCATAGTCAGGCTGATATCCTTGAGCAAATTCAGACCGCTGGATACCACCTGGTTGATGTTGGCAGCTTCGATGCGGATGCCCTGCTCGATCTGACCTTGAAGCTGCTGGCCAGAAATGACAAAGACATACACCCCAATGCGGATCTGGTCCCAATCCTTCAAATAGGCTTCGCGCTCGATGCGCTGCTCATTGACATAGATACCATTCGAGCTGCGCAGATCTTTGATCACAAAGCGTTTGCCCATACGCTCTAAAACAGCGTGATACCGGCTGACCATGGGATGGTTCAAGACCACTTGATTGTCTGCCGCGCGCCCGATGGACACTTTGTCATGCCCGGTCAGGTTCATGGTACGCACAGACGATGGCGCAACTGGCACTTCGGCATCCAACATCGTCTTTGGCTCTCCTACCATGGCGCCGGGACCGACTTGTTGCAATGAAATTGCTTCTCCGGGCATCACCATGGTTCCACTGGCAGAGTGCATCACTCCAACGATTTCAGGCGCTTCCACATACAATGTGTGATGACCCATGGCAATGAATTGACCGATTTTCAGAGGATATTTCTGGTGAGGCTCGAGTTGCACACCATCAATAAAGGTTCCATTGGTGGACCCTACATCTGTAAGTGTCAATTTGTTGACTGCAAAGGTGAGCACAGCGTGGCGGCGTGAAATTTCATCATCGTCGAGAGCCATGTCACTCTCTTCGCCGCGCCCAAAGGTAGTATCACCGTCCGGAAGAACATAGGTCTGCCATTCGCCATCCGCATAGCGATAGCGCAAATGGAAAACTTCTCTACCCAATGGATGCCGGTCTTTTGCCAGACTGGTGGCTTCGAAACCTGGGGCATGCAAGCTCAGCGTAAAACCGCCGATCTCCACTAAGGTGCCAATCTCAAGAGAGACTGGAGTATTAGGGGGCAAGGGTTGGCCCATTACATACGTGCCATTGCTCGAGCCCAGGTCCGTCAACATAAATGCTTCACCAACTCGGCTGAGGCGCGCGTGCACGCGAGATATCTCCTCATGATCCAAGGATAGATCGCAATCCACACCCCTACCAATCAAGATTTCATCTTTCGATAATTGAAACTCTTGCCACTCTGCATCCCCCAACCGATAGCGAAGCACAAATGTAGAGACCATAGCAATGCCTCCTGAGCGCGTTGATTGAATTCTCTACCCAATATAACAAACATCCCCCACGCAGGCAATAGCACTATTCGTCTAAGCCGCTGCCTGCTTGATGATTCAAATGAAGGCGATTACA
Organism: uncultured Anaerolineales bacterium; assembly: GCA_964438295.1. Classification (GTDB taxonomy): domain Bacteria; phylum Chloroflexota; class Anaerolineae; order Anaerolineales; family UBA11858; genus NIOZ-UU35. The sequence continues at coordinate 22,633 of CAYTKR010000015.1, read as the reverse complement.
ATCAGCCAGGTCATATCCACATTATGAAAAATCGTCTCCTTATCCCCCTCATTGTATTTGTATTGATCATCTGCCTCGCAATCAGCATTGTGGGAGTCGCAGTTTTCGTTCAATCCGTTCGACAAAACCCTCTTGGGGAGCTAGAACCCCCTCGAGAAACAGCCACCCTGCCAAACGTCGTGTCGCACAACCACGCAACGGACGAGGGCGAGCCTGCTCCTGATATCCCCCCAGAGGAAACTACGCTCGAAGCCTCGCAGGATCCACTCAGCCCAGGGATCATCTCGCAAATGGAAACCATTCAAGATCAGGTGGTTCATATGCGCGGCTTAGCTCCCAATGGCGAATTCAGCCGGCAAATCCAGTCACCCGAGCAGCTCCGCCAAGATCTCGTGGAAGCTTTCGCCGAGGAAATGGAAGAGTATGATAGCTGGGAATACACACTCACACTCTCTATTCTGGGGCTATTGGACGAAGAATTCGATATCTATCATTTTCATATCGACCTACTGACTGAACAGATCGCCGGATATTACGATCATGAAACCAAAGAAATGGTGCTGGTATCTGGCGCCCAGTTCGGCGGCCCCGAGCGGATGACCTATGCTCACGAATATACTCACGCCTTGCAAGACCAAAACTTCGATATCGAAGATGGCTTGGATTATAACGATGAAGCATGTGATGCAAATTCTGAGCGCTGCGCTGCAATGGAAGCGTTGCTGGAAGGTGATGCTACCCTGAGTGAAACCCAGTGGTTCAGACACTATGCTACCGAACAAGATCATGCTGACCTGATGGCTTTTTACAACGAAATGGACATGCCCGTGATGAGCGAAGCACCAGCCTTTTTGGGGCAAGATCTACTGTTCCCCTATCAATACGGTTATGAATTCGTACAAGTCTTGTTCAGCCAGGGCGGCTGGCTGGCAGTGAACCAAGCTTATTTAAATCCACCCGTTTCCACAGAACAAATCCTACACCCTGAACGCTATCCTGATGACATCCCCACAGCTGTAACCTTGCCTGATCTGATCCCTGTGCTGGGGGATAACTGGGAACTCCTCGAAGAGGATGTGATCGGTGAGTGGTATACCTATTTGATTTTGGCATATGGCTTAGATGAAAAGGCTCGCATCAGCAATACTCGTGCCGCTCAAGCTGCTGAAGGATGGCAAGGTGATGCCTATGCAGTTTATTTTGACGATCAGGAACAGTCAGCCGTCATGCTCAATATGGCGATTTGGGAATCTCCTTTCGAAGCCCAGGAATTCGCCAACACCTTCACAACATACGCTGACAATCGCTTCAACGAATCCATTGAACAGAATGGCCAAGCCTTTTGGCAGGACGAGAATGGTGTGCACACTATTTATTTGGAAGACACATCCACCACGTGGATATTCGCTCCGGATGCATCTACGGCGAAAATAATTTGGAGTTCAAGCGCGGCGCCACCATAATGTACGCACCCGAAAAAAGAGTACGAGAAAGCGAGTCTTACTCGCTTTCTCACTTATTTTTAGGAAATTCCGTTCCAATAATGAATTACAAGGAGGATAAATGGTCAAGAAAGCCTTTCAGGATTTTTACCCCGACCAATGGAGCCATTGCTATGGCTGCGGCCGACATAACGAGCATGGGCTGCAGATAAAAAGTTATTGGGGTGAAGAAAGCGATGAGACTGTGGCCACCTTTCACCCCAAAGATCATCATATCGCTATTCCAGGCTATGTCTATGGGGGCTTGATCGCCTCGCTGATCGACTGCCACGGCACGGGTTCCGCGGCTGCGGCCGCACATCGAGAGGCGGGCCACCAGCTAGATGGCCCTGAACCACTCTTCAGGTTTGTCACAGCTTCACTGCATGTAGATTACCTGAAACCTACCACTCTCGGCTCACCTCTGCATTTACGAGGGAAAATCAAACAAGTCAAAGGGCGCAAAGTGGTAGTAGAGATTAGCCTATCTGTTGAAGGTGAGGTCACCGCCCGCGGTGAAGTAATCGCCGTGCAGGTTCCGGATCATTGGAACCCCCTTGATGGGGAAAAGGAATAGTATGGCCCTCGATCCGTCACGCATTCGTGCCTTGTGTTTCGATGTCGATGGCACGCTCAGCGATACTGACGATCAATTTGTCGAAAAATTGATCAAATGGCTGAAACCAGTTCGCTTTCTTTTCCCCGCCAGAGACCCCCGGCCATTTGCGCGTCGATTAGTAATGGCCACGGAAAGTCCAGGAAATTTCATCTATGGGATTCCTGACCGCTTGGGTATTGACGACGAGATTGCGGCCTTAGGAGACTCAATATACCGTTTAGGGTTGGGTAGAGGGCCCAAACCTTTCAAACTCGTCCCAGGGGTCAAGGAAATGCTCGTCCAGCTTCAAGCGCACTACCCCATGGCGGTTGTCAGCGCCCGAGGCGGGCGCAGCACAGGCTGGTTTTTAGACCAGTTCGAACTGAAGCATTTTTTCCAATGCATTGCCACCGCTCAAACCTGCGAATATACAAAGCCTTACCCCGATCCCATCGAGTGGGCAGCAGAACAAATGGGGGTCAATCCAAAAGAATGTCTCATGATTGGCGACACTACCGTAGACATTCTGGCAGCTTCCGCTGCTGGGGGCCAATCTGTAGGGGTTTTATGTGGGTTTGGAGAAGAAGATGAACTCATTGAAGCAGGCGCGGACTTGATCATTGATCAAACATCTTCACTTCCTGGTGTCTTGCTTTAAGCATCTAAATCCTATCAATAGGAATTAAGTACCCCAAATTGGTAGGGGTATGTAAGGTATGTACCCCCACCCATACCCCCATTTTGGTGTATAATTGTGATGTTAGTGTTACAATCCGTAGCCAATTAGAACTATTGTGCTCGTTAAAATTGTGCACTATAATTAAAGTATTGTGAACAGAAAAAATCGTTGGCTATCGATCATCATAGCACTCATCGCACTCACAGGGTTCTTGGGAGGGTCAGCATCAGCCCAAACATCTGGTGAAATTGGCCGGTTTTTCCCTCAAACCGGACATTCAGTTTCTGGTGCATTCCTTGAAAAATACAACAGCGTTCCAAATGCCGCTGAGATATTCGGCTTGCCAATCACCGACGCCTTCGAAGATGAAGTTTTCGGATTGCGCGTGCAGTATTTCGAGAAAGCCCGTTTTGAATTCCATCCAAACGATCCAAACGGTATATTCGTCAAACTCACCCCTCTTGGGGAATTTTTATACGAACCAGGTGAAATCGTACCAGATGCCCTAAATATAGGGTCATGCAAATCTGTCCCACTGTCGAATCATGCAGTTTGTTATGATTTCTTAGAGTTCTACGATGCCAATGGAGGCGTCGCGCAATTTGGGACCCCTATCTCAGGGATCGAAATCCATGAAGGCTGGTTTTCACAATATTTCCAACTCGCTCGTCTAGAATGGCACCCAGAACTTCCATTAGATGAAAAAATAGTGGTCTCCGATCTGGGAATCCAATACTTTAATTTCCTGGGAGAAGACACAAGGCTGCTGCAACCCAACCAAGGCATCAGTATTCCTTTGCAAGAAGTTTCTCGCTTACAAGTTCATGTGTTCGTGAGCAAACCCATCCTAACGCTGTCTGAGAATAATCAGGAGTTCTACGTTATCGTCTACGATCAAAATTTCAAGGCAGTCGAAAATGTGATCCTGAACTACTCCATTGACCTCCCATCGGGGGCTATTATCCAAGAAACATTGAATGCTACAAACGAATATGGGCTTAGCAGTACAGAATTACAACTTGGCGGATTATCAGAAGGATTGGCAGAAATCACGGTGACTGCCACGATTGGCACGGTCCAGCAACAAGCACGCGCATCCTTCCAGATATGGTGATCAACATCATCCTTTAAATTTAAAAAGAGGCTGCTTTCAGCCTCTTTTTTTGATTGCACTAGAGAGATTCCAATATATTCTGGTATTTTTTCTTTTCGGGAGGATTCAACCGAAGAATTCGCTGGATCATCTCAGTCCCACCAGCTTTGTCCCCTGCTTCGAGAAGCAGTTCCCCGGCGCTATCATAAGCTTTTACTGCGCCTGATATATTTTCCATTCTTTCATGTTGCATCGCTAATCGATAATGAATCATCGCCTGGCCAGGTTGTTCAGAGACCAGTTCTTGCAAGAACAGAAGCACATCATCGACTTTACCAAGATCGTTGGCATGAGAGATATACTGATCCATCGTGACTAAGGCCTGTTCGGGTTCTTCCAGGTTGAAAAAGAGCCCGACCATATTGCTACATGCCTCGCGATCTTCGGGCCGTAACATACAAATTTGCTTATAAAGCTCTGTAGCTTTGCGCCAATTTAGGCTTTGAGTTTCGATATCAGCTAGCCGATGCAAAATTCGCACTTGCCAGTTGTTCGGAGTCTCAGATTGCTGTGCAAGCTGCATGGCCTGCGTATATTCGAGGCGCGCTTTCCCCAATTCAGCCATACTATAATGAACTTCGGCTAATCCGAGATATTCATCAATTGCCTCGTCGATCTTTCCAAATGCGACCAAATGACTAATTAGCTGAGTCCTGGAAACCAGATCCATGGGCACCATATCAACAACACGTCTGAGCATATTGATCGCCCGCCGCGATTCACCTCGTGTACTGTATGCCCTGGCAACAACTCGGAATTTTTCGGATGCTTCACTAAGACGGTCTTTGGAGACAAGCAAATCGCCTAACACGATATGGAGCGGCAAATAGGTCGGCGCCTGATGGAGAGCAAACAAGATTTCTTCGAGGGCAGCACCCAGGTGGCCTGCCCTGGCAAGGCTGCGGACTGTGCTCATGGCGACGACAACCCCACTGCTGCTAGATTCGATCAACACTTCTGCCAGGGGGGTGGGTAAAGCACCATTCTCCTGATCCCCCAATTGCTTGCGAGCATTTCGGATATGAGTCCGCCAATTTGGCCGCACTAATAATTCAGAGATATTCTCACACAACTGTTTCTGGCGATTTTGATCCTTTTCGCGAGAAAGCGTATCGATCAATGGATCATAGAGCTCGCGCAGTTCGTCAGCATGTGAAGGAGAAACCACTTGCGCGTCGGCAGAGCGCAAAGCTTCCAAGTATCGTTCTGAAGCCGTCTTATATTTACCTCGTTGGTACCAGATATCCCCTAAGAGCAGACGAGCTCCCAAGGAAAAATCAGCATGCGACACCGCCCGCTGCAAATTCCTGACCGCACTCTCCTGCCGGTTTTCTCTAGCCTGGATGAAGCCCAGGTTGAAGTATGCAGCTGGGGAATCTAAACCGGCGGTGACCGCGCCCTTTAACTCTTCAACCGCCTGATCGGTATTTCCCTGGGTCTGCAAGTCAACCGCCAAGCCTACATGGAGCATTATTGTGGAACGATCGGCATTCTTGGCAAATACTGGCCCGCCAGCCCCGTCCATAATTTCTTGCAAGCCGCGTTTGGAATTCTGGGATGCCGAAATTTCCTCGCTGGATTGTTCGAAGAAAAGGCGCGCTAGTGAAGCCAGGGCTTCCTTCAGCGCTTCTTCAATTGGATCGAGGTTGCTTTCTTCTGGCTCCTTTGGCGTGCTTAGCAGAGTTTGTTTTTCAAGCAGGGACTCCTCCAGGGGGCCAGTCCCCCCACGCGGACGAGCTGGCTTGGGAAGTAGCGTACCACCTCGAAGCATGGCCAAAGCCTGCTGAGCTTCCTTATTGTTTCGATCAACCTGCAGTGCCCGGTTCAGGGAATCAAATGCCTGCTCTTGCTGACCAGCATGCTGCAATAAGCTGGCGATATGAAGATATTCGCGCACAGCTTGGGTTGTGCGACCCAGGCGTTCGTATACTACAGCCAGGCGCGAGTGAGCTTGTAATCCTTCCGGATACATAACGATGGAGCGCGACCAATTCTCTATGGCTTTATCGGCATTCTTTTCCTTAAGATAGAGTTCCGCAGCTCGATCCGACAATTTGGATGCTTTGCGAGCCTGCCCCATACTCACGTACAATGTAGCCGCTTTTTCGAGAGGAACCGGGTCTTCAGGAGCAGCTTCGGCAGCACGCAAATAATAATTGAGCGATTTTTCGAATTCCTGTAAATTCAAGAACGCCAAAGCTAGGTTCGATAATGCTTTTGGATCCCCTGGCTTCTCGTCCAACGCCTGACTATAGAAAGCAGCAGCCCGATCCCATTCTTGATCCCAGGCAGCTGTATGCCCCCGATTCATGGCTTGCTGGTAACGCTGTTCTTGACTCATGAATTAACTCACTAAACCATCAAATAGCTTCTAGAGTTCCCCAGTTATCCCCAAATCGAGCATCGGTATGGAGCGGAATATCCAGAGAATATGCTCCTTCCATCGCATCCTTGACTACAGCAACCGCAGCATCAATTTCATCGATAGGACATTCTAGCACTAATTCGTCATGTACTTGGAGCAGCATTTTCGCCGCAAGGCCTGCTTCTCGCAAAGCTTTGGGTAAGCGTAACATGGCGATCTTCATGATATCCGCAGCTGTTCCTTGAATAGGCGCGTTAATGGCCTCACGCTCTTCTCGGTTGCGAACCTGTACGTTTTGGGCATTCTTCAAACCCGGGAAATACCGCCGTCGTCCGAGGAGAGTTTCGACATACCCCTGTTGAGCAGCTGTTTCTCGAATGCCATCCAGGTATCCTTTCACACCCGGAAATTTTCGAAAATACGCGCTGACGAAATCCTCAGCCTCTGCCAAGGTTAAATCCGTGGTACGTGTGAGACCAAAGGGGCTCATGCCATAGATCAAACCGAAATTAATGGCTTTGGCATGTCGGCGTTGCGTGCTGGTCACCGCATCGATAGACACATTCCACACAGCCGAGGCCGTTGTGGCGTGGATATCCTGTCCACTGAGAAAAGCCGCTAACATGGCTGCATCTTGAGCCATATGGGCCGCGATGCGCAACTCGACTTGGGAATAATCGACCGCCAACAATTGGTACCCCGGCACAGCAATAAAGGCTTCACGCACTCGCCGGCCTAGTTCAGTACGAATGGGGATATTCTGTAAGTTGGGATCTGAGGAGGCAATGCGCCCAGTTCGAGAGCCAGATTGGTTATAGGAGGTATGCACTCTCCCAGTACTAGGATTGACCTGCTGTGGCAGTGCGTCCACATATGTCGACTTCAATTTGGCTAGTTCGCGATACTCTAATATATCCGCCACTAGCGGGTGTTTCTTCTGCAAGGATTCCAGGACTCCAGCAGCCGTGGAATAATACCCGCTCGAGGTCTTGCGCGAACCATCGGGAGGCGCAATGCCCATTTTGTCGAATAGAGCTTCGGAGAGTTGTTTGGGAGAATTCAAATTGAAAGGCTCCCCGACCGTCCGATAAACCTGGTTCTCGATCTCGACGAGGCGAGTTTCGAGCTCAATCGACATCCTCGACAAGAACTTGATATCCAGAGCAATGCCTGCCATTTCCATATCAGCCAACACATTGATCAATGGTATTTCGATCTCTTCGAAAAGAGAAACCGCCTGCGCAGCCTCAAGTTCTTCCTTCAACTGCGGCATCAGGCGCAGAACTACTACGGCATCATCGGCTGCATAAAGGGCCACATCTTCAATGGGCACCTCAGCCATGCTGATCTGCTTCTTGCCTTTGCCAATCAGCTCCTCGATCTCCTTCATCTGGTGGCCCAGGCGTACCCAAGAGAGGTTCTTAAGACCCAGGTTTCGCGAGGCTGGGTTGATCAGCCATTCAGCGATCATACTGTCGAAACTCAACGGGGAAACAACCAGTCCATTCCGAGCCAGCATCACATAATCATATTTGAGATTATGCCCAGCTTTGGGGATACTTGCATCTGTAAGTGGACCTCGTAATGCGTCCAGGACCTCGCCAACGGCGAGCTGCTGACCCTGATTATGGCCCATGGGGATGTAATATCCAGCTTCCGAATTTACCGCCAGGGAAATACCCACGAGATCTGCCTGCATCTGATCGGTTGAAGTCGTTTCGGTATCGAAGGCAATGATCTCTGCATTTGCCAAGGTTTCGGTCAATGACGTCAGTGCCGCGGGCGTATCTATAATGTGCACCTGAATGTGGGTATCAGCAGGCGCAGGTTTTGCCTTTCCGGAGGGAGCATCTTCGAATAGCTGCAATTGCTGTCCGGCCTGGGGCACAGACTTGCCATATTGCTCCTCCAACGCTTCAACACGTTTGAGCAAAGATCGGAACTCAAGCTCTCGAAAAGCCTCATGCACTGCCTGGGGGCTGAAATTATCCGGGCGCGCTTTCTCTAGATCCAGTTCGATCTCCAAATCTGTGACAATGGCAGCCAATTTTTGGCTGAGATAGGCGTCTTCATGGCCCGCTTCCAGTTTCTTCTTCAACCCGGCGCTGAGTTCATCTAAATGTTCATAGACTCCATCCAATGTATCATAATCGTTTAGTAGCTTGGCGGCAGTTTTCTTTCCTACCCCAGTAACCCCAGGGATGTTGTCAGATGAATCGCCCATCAGGGCTTTGTAATCGACAACCTGATCCGGCCGCACCCCCAGGCTCTCGATGACATCGGGAGCGAGGTAATCCCTGGCATCCGCTAGAGACCGGCCCGGCAAATTGACGATCACGCGCTCATTCACCAATTGGAGCAAATCTCGATCGCCAGTAAATATCTTTACACCCAGGCCCTCGGCGACTGCTTGCTTGGCAACGCTCCCTAAGACATCATCTGCTTCATATCCAATTTCTTCCAAACGGGGGATGTTAAAGGCATCGATCAATTTGCGAATACGATCGATCTGTGAGCGCAGGTCATCGGGCATTTTCTCGCGGGTTGCTTTATATTCTGGATAGATCTCATCGCGGAAGGTTTTCCCCGTATCGAAAACCACAGCCAAGTAATCTGGGTTTTCTTGCTCTAAAATTCGCAGCAATACACTGGTAAAGCCATAAACCCCCGCAGTTGGCTCGCCAGAGCTGGTGATCCACCGTCCGGTTGGCTGACCCCTGGTTAGTGCAAAGTAAGAACGATAAGCCAACGCGTGGCCATCGATTAGGTATAGGATAGGTGGCATGGCAAGATCATTTCAACAGTAAATCCCAAAATTAGGCTGTGCAGGGCAGACGCCCTCACCTCCCAATTTCGGGGAATATCTATGGGGTAACTAATGAACTCCTTGTTGGGTTCTAACACTGTTGATGAACTCCTGGACCATCTTGCGTGAAAATGGGTCACGCCCATTAACAATTAGATATCCAGGTGCCCAAAATTCGCCTGATGGGTTATCGCGCTCAAAACGCGGAAACTCTGAAAAAATGCTATTGGAAGTTTGTTTTTGAATATTGTGCACCATCATCCCGGGAGAAGAGTTCGGCGGCACAACGGAAACCCAATGCAGATAATTTGGTCGAATAGCTAGGTGTACCAAACGCCAGCCGAAAGCCAGGCTGAGTTGCGTTATCCATTGGGACAAGTAAGTAGCCAGCTCTCCCACTAAATGATGTTTAGGCAAGCGTGGCACCAATATGCACGCATACGTGAGATTATGCAAAGTAGCGGAATCCGCTTCGAGGTCACCCGGCTTGAGCATAACTTCAGGGACTTGATCTTCGGCAGGCGGCTCGCCTTTGGCAGGGAGCTCGTCTTCGATGGGGGATTCGGTTTCGGCAGGAGATGCACTTTCGACGGGGGTTTGTGGCGCTGCGATCTGCGTGGGACGTGTCATGGCCGTGGATAAATCTAGCGCATCTTCAGGATCATTTTGCAGAGGTGGGGGAGCACCTTCATCTACATCTATGGGGGGCGGCGGAACCGAAGAGTCGGCACCGTTCCCAATGGGATCAGGCTGTACATCATCAGCTAGCTGTTCCACTTCCTCCACCTCTACGGTATCGGGTTGAGGAATATCCATGGAAGCCAACAATTCCTCGAAAAAGGCTTGCCGCCCTTCGGCAACGTTCTGGTCAGGTCGCCAATCGGTGGGGATTGGCGGGAGATCTTCTTCGATGAATTCAGCGGCGAGCTGTTCGTTAGCAGGGAGGATCTCCTCGGAAACAGTTTCCTGCTGAACAACTGCATCAAGCGCAAGGGCAGCCGTGTCATCCACTGGGGGAGTCGAAAGTTTCCGGGCCAGGTTGCCAGCGTGAGTGCGCATCTCCGTAAAGGGCATTTCCGTTTCAAATGCCAGCGCCAGCACATAATCCCCCCCCAAACTGGTAGCGTACATCATATATTCACTGTTGGTGGAATCCAACCTTATAAAGCGCGCCAGATCGCTACCACCGTCATGGGCCCAATAATGGCCAACGGCACGCGCTAATTCCTCGGCGGCTAATTGAGGGAGCTGCCCAGCATAGGCCCAAAGCTGGCTACCGCGGGTAATCAGGGCAGCTTGGGCAGTAGATTCCAGAGAAAGTCTGGTGAGGTGTTGCGCCACACGGTTGACATCTTGCAACCACTCTGGTGCAGGCAGCGGAGAGGTGTGTTTTTTGGGTAAAGCTGAAGGGAAGGGTAAGCGTTCGGCCTGCTCGGTTTCGATCACTTCTATTTCTGCATCACCTACAATCGCTGCCAGGGTTTCAATAAGATTGGGCAAATAGAAAGGCATTGAAAGCCAGTCATCGATAAACGAGCGATCTTCTGGCGAGGGCTGCTCATCGGCGCTGGCAGGCATAGCCACAACTTGAATTTTTGGGGAGATATCACGTAACTCAGCAACCAAACCACGTGGGTCTGGTACAGCTCCAAAATCGATGATCACTACGGAAAATTGTTCCCCCTTGGCGCGCTCTAAGGCTTGTTCGCTACTGTCAGCCAATTCGGCCCGATAACGACCAGTTTCACGCAGTGCCTGTTGCATCAATTCACCTAAACTGCGAATATTTGTGGTAATTAAGACTTTCACAGGCATGCAGAGAGTATATCATAAAAGGCCCTGGGCAATTGTTTGCAATCTTTTAAGGTGGCTCCCTGGAAATCATCTTTAGCATGTTGTTAGCACAGTCCGTCAGGTGTTCAAGGCATCAGGGTAAACGTGTAGATGAAAAGGGCGCAACACTTTCAGCGATTCGCCATGTGAGAAATCTTCTTGCTCGGCCCATTCCTGCTCTTTATAGCTCAAATATAAATGCAATCGTGCTAAATCCTCCTCACTGAGCTGAGCCTTGTACATATCCAGTGCTTGATGCTTCTTCTCATACGTAGCGCTGATATCTACAATCGTGTTGGGAAAAGCTGTGGCGTAAAATGCAATCCCTGTCAAATCAAAAGGATTTGCGGCAAAATTTTCATCGATTTCCAGATCGGTTTTTAATCGTATGAGACTAAAAAGCGTGGCAGCCTCGGCGGCGGCGCGCCCGGTCAGGATATGGTCATTGTGAGCTTCATATGGCAGCCAGGGATCACACGTGAAGATGAAATCGGGGCGCAGTAAGCGGATATGTTTGACAATATCTCTGCGAACGTCGAAATAGTCAAATCTGCCCGCATCTGGATAGCCTAGCCAATACTGTCCGGTCACCCCAATAACTGCCCCAGCCTGATCTTGTTCAGCACGCAATTGAGCCGTCATCTGTTCATCGTTGAGGGATTGATCGATCACGCCCACGAAATCATTGGTCACTGTCAGGTAAAACAACTCCGCCCCATTCCCCACCAAAGCAGCCAAAGCCCCACCCGCGGCGATATCATTATCATCATAATGAGGTTGAACCGCCAGGATGCGCTTGGCGGTGAATATATCCGGAGGCTCAAAGGGATTCATCTATCACCATGCCTGGCAGCCAGTGTAGCTTTGACTTCCCGCAAACGCTCCCCGTAGAGTGGATAGAAGAACAAGGCAATAATCGCCAGGATCGAGCTGACGATGACGGGCACGGTCATGAAAACGCGGAAACCTGTCCCAACCGTTGCGGGTTGGATTGCCAGGGCGGAATCATATCCATAAGCGGGGGCAATCCATCCAAACCACAGGGCTACGATGCTTCCGCTAAGCTTCATGATGAATTTGCTCATGCCAAAATACATACCCTCACGGCGCTGCCCAGTGTTGACCTCGTCTTCGTCGATCACATCGGCGACGATTACATCACCCATCAGGATCAATCCGGCCAATCCCAGACCCAATCCCGCCGAGGCAATGGCCGCGGTGGTAGTGTTGGGGGCGATACCTAATGGGATCACTGAAATCGCCATCACGGCGTTGGCGATCATCAATGTAGTACGGCCTTCAAAGCGGTTGGCGACCAGACGCCGCCACAGCTCTAGGGTGACCGCCGATACGATAAAGGCAACCCCCAAAATTACCGAAGCAAAACCCTCACCTGCATCCAAACTATATTTGACATAGAACAACACCCCAGTTGTGAGGGTGCCTGTCCCTACAAACCGGAACGTCTGTGAGACCACTACACTGACGAAGCTGCGGTTGATAAATGTCGCTTTGAGAGCGTCCCAAAAAGGGACATGCTCAGCATCTACAGAACTCTGGCGCTCGAACATGCCGGGCAACCCAACGTAATAAGCCACGATGGTGATCACGGCGAAGATGGCCGCCGTCCAGACCCAGCCAATCTTTTCGGTGAGGATGGGAGTCCCGGCCATGCCAATGAAGAGTCCGATCACCTGGATGATGTTCATGCTGACAGCAACCTTGGTGCGGGACTCATAGGTGTTGAACATCTCCGGGAGCAGGGCGTAATAGGCGGTGGTGGTCATCGTCCCCAGCCCTTCCCAAATGAAAGGCACAAATATCATAAAGAGCGCCAACGCCGTGGTCTGCTCGACGCCATCAAAGGGTGCCAGCCAGATCAAAATCAGCGAGAGGGCAAAGGGCACAGCCCCAAACTTCAAGTAAGGGATGCGACGTCCCCAACGCGACTTGGTGCGATCTGAGAGATAGCCCATAATCGGGTTGTTGACCGCATCCCAGATCGAGTAGGCAAACATGACACCCGATGCAATCGCCACCGGTAGCCGCTTGATATCGGTAAAGAAGAACAAAACGAACCCCACCATTTGAGCCGGTATGACATGTCCCAAATTGGCGATGCTATACAACCAGCGTTGTTTGGTTGTGGCTTCGTACGTTTCGTCAGTCTTGATCGCTGTGGTCATATTTCTCTCCTTTTAGAATGCGGAACTATCCAGATTTAGGGAAACGGGGGGGGGACCCCCAAACCCCTAAATCTGAGGGATCACTACGGAAATTCCTAGAGTGCTATATCAACACCAATGAAACGGATCACTTAAGACAATGATGGCATCAGTTCTTTTAGTGTGCGGTAGCCAATCACATGGACACCGCTTTGCTGAAGGTAATCTCGCAATTCTTCGCTCAAAAATGCCTGATAATCCGCTTCGCGATAAGGCCAATCTGGGGTGATGGCGCGCAGTTCAGGCGTATCCTTTGATGGGTGAATGATGAAATGGGTGATACCCGGTTTCAACGCATCGAAAGAACGTTTGGCATAGGCAATGCGCTCCTCCAGAGTGCCTGCTTGATCAAGCTCTAATGAGCCAAGATGATCCAAAAGGGGAATGCCCATCTCTTCGGTCTGGGCGACCATCAAAGCGGCCAGTTTGGCTGTTTCAGGTTCCAAACCAAAATCCAACCAGCTTTGTTCATCCATACGCATGATCATCGGCGGCGAGGCATACTGCACCGATAGCTGCAAATAGCCGGGGATAAATTTAGGATGGGCAACCGAGCCCATATGGGTATCGATATGGGTTGGATCGATACCCAAGGCGATGGCCCGGTCTACTTGAGCGCGTAACTCAAGTTGGACAGCCTCGGGATCACCATGCTCTTGGGCCTCTGCAGATGTTCGGTAGAAATATCCTTCGAAATCCACCATCCCAGAACCCAGGTCTCGGGTCGAGATCGGTCCCCAACGATAGGTTTCCCACTCACTGGTTAGGGTAAGGTGCACCCCCATATCCACCCTGGGGTTCTCTCTACACAAGGCTGCCGCTTCTAAGAACCACGGACAGGGCACCATCGTTGCCCCGGATGATATCAACCCAAAATCCCACAACTCTTCAAAAGCCGCCACACTGGCCTGGCACATGCCGATATCATCAGTATGGATGATGACGACGCGGTCGTCAGTGGAAAAACCAAGTTTCTCGAGAACCGGGTTTGGATGCATTGCTACTCCTATTATATTGTTAGGAGTTACGCACGGAAGTGTGATTTGTTGTGAATAAGGGGTGGGGGCGAACCCCTACCCATTATTCACAGCCGTTTCCTTGCCGAACTGCGTAAGCTCTAACTGTTCAAATCCCATAAGTTATGACTGTCATCTTAAATGTTTCGGTGATCTTTTTAATTCTACCGCATTCGCCTGGATCTTCTTTAGAGCTGCCACCGCGTCATCTACTCCCTGACGCCCGGCCCGAAAAACCGCCTCGTCCAGCCAGACGGCTTCATGCTCACAGGCGCGGGACGCCTGGGGGAAATTCATTTTTTCGAAGTCGAAATATTCTGGGAAGGCACTCGGTACGGGCAATTTTGAGAGCTGCGGCTGGAAGAGGGTGTAGTTGTGCATGGCTTCGTAACCTACCCAACAGGGAATACCCTCAGCCTCCAGCGCTGCGCAGATTTCCCCATGTTCTACACCGAAAACTTCTGGATCAACGGCAAAAATGAAGCGGTAAAATGAGCGCGTAGTATGGCGCGGATCGCGTTTGAGCAGGCGCACACCTGGCACCTCGCTGAGGCTTTCCTCCATATAGCCCAGCATCTGCTCGCGCTGGCGGGCCTGCTCAGGAAAACGCTCTAGACAGACATTGGCCAGCGCACTCTGCAGCTCTGACATGCGATAGTTGGCGCCCATACTAATATCTGAACCTTGTTCCTCGCCACCGAGTGGATGAGAGCGCCCACAATCGATCACGCTGACCGCGCCCGCCGCCAACTTCGGCGTGCGGCAGATCAATACGCCACCCTCGCCAGCTGAGAGAGTCTTCGAGGATTGCAAACTGAAGGATCCGTAATGCCCAATGGTGCCAGCGCCTTTGCCATTCCACTTGGCCCCATGAGCATGCGCGCAGTCCTCGATCACGATCAGGTCATGCTTTTGCGCGATCTTCATGATAGCATCCATGTCGGCCATCTGTGCGCCAAGGTGAACGGGGATGATCGCTCTGGTTTTCTCGGTAATGGCGGCATCAATGAGTCTTGGGTCGATGGTATAAGAGTCGGGGTCGATATCTACAATGATCGGAATAGCCCCAGCGGCCAAAGGGGCCGCGGCTGTTGCCTGGAAGGTGTAGGCAGGCACGATGACTTCGTCCCCCCAACCAATATCTGAAGCTCGCAAGGCCACTTCCATGGTGACCGTGCCGTTGGCCATCGCCACCGGGTAGCCGCCTCCCTGGATTTCAGCAAACCGCTCCAAGAAAGCCTGAGTCTCCGGCCCAGGGTAAGGGTACCCACCCCATCGACCAGATTCCACTACGCGGGTCACGGCATCAATATCCCTTTGGTCATAAACCGGCCATGGAGGGTAGGGGTCCTTCCGAATGGGTTTTCCGCCAAGAAGGGCTAATTCATTCATGAGTTCATCTTCTCCTCGAAAATCTTTATGGATGACTCAATCAATTTTTCACGCAGTACGTAGCCATCAACAGCAACCTGTTCCATCCCAAGTAAAACACCCCCAACTACAGGTGGAGCCTTCAAGCGAACAAACTGAGCACCTGACGCGACTTCTCGAATGGCAGCCTGCATGGGGTCAAGGATCAACGGGCCACCTTTGAAAACACTGCCGATGAGCACAACGTCGAAATCTTCATCCTCGAAGGATAACTGGCGCACAACACCATTGACCATATCTGCCAGGCCTAGGGCCGCCCAGTGGATGACATCTATGGCTACTTTGTCCCCCTCTTCTGCAACTTGAAAGATCAAAGGAGCAATATCAGCGCCAAGTTGGTAGCGAGCCGTCCCCAAGCCTTCCAATAGATCATCCAGCGTGGAGGCACCTGTTTGCTGTAGAAATACGCTGCTCAGCTCAGTCACTGGGCCGCGTTGGCCCCATTGGCGCGCCACAGCCTGGATAGCCTTAAAAACAATGGTTTGCGCGCCGCCATATTCGTCCATGAACAGGCTATTGCCAGTCATGCGGCCATAATGGCGCTGATGATCCATACCCCAACAGTTCTCACCCGTGCCAGCTATGATGGCAATCCCCCAACCCTGTCTAGAACCCGCCAGGAGGCCGATGATGGCATCGTTGACAGCTTCCACCGGGCAATCTAATCCTAAAGTACCAATGGCATCCAAGGTGGGAGCTCGCTCGGAGGGCCAGTCATAGCCTGCGACACCGAAACCCGCGCCTGCAATTTGCACTGGCGTAATGCCGGCCGATTTCAGTGCCGATCGTGTGATCGAATGCAGGGTCCTTTCCAGACCATCCCACCCTACCCCCTCATAATTTCCTGGGCCACCAGCACCGAATCCCACTACCCGGCCAGATTCATCCGCGATCAGGGCGTGGCTTTTGGTGGCACCGATATCAACCCCGAGGTAATAGTTCATAGTTAAGTGATTTATAAATTAGGGAAGTAGGTAACTACCCGTCCGCGAAGTGTGTTTCTCTGAATCGCCCATCGTGGATGGGCTGATTAGCCAAAGGTACGCTGGCCAAACGATTACGCCCAAAACTGCGGCAAAAATTCTTTGTGAGTTTCCAGCATATCGTCGAGGACGGCTTCGATATTTTCTGCGCTGGGGCCGAGAGGATGTGCTAAGAGAGCCTGGATCGCTGCTTTGCGATCGCCTTGAACGGCCGCTTCCACTGTCAAGATTTCGTAGGATTTCACTTGAGCAATCAAGCCAAAACACACTGGCGGCAGGGGGCTTGTTGGCACAGGCCTAATGCCATCGCTATTCACTTTGCAAGGTAATTCCAACACCCAATCCTCCGGCCAACCCGGGACCGCATCGCCATGCCGCAAATTGACGATATGAGTTTCGTCCCGGTCATTATAGTGGGCATCTAACAGCTGTGTCGCCATCGTAGAGTAATAAGCCCCGCCTCGCAGCATGAGATCCTCTGGAGGCTCATCCAAGGTAGGGTCGGCGTATTCCCGCAATAACCCCTGTTCGATCTCGATTACATCCTCTGCTCTGGATGGCGGCCAGTGCTCTTGCTCTGCTAACTTGCGCTCAGTTTGATAGAAGTAATGCAAATAATAATTGGGGATCATGCCTAAGGTTTCGATCAAGTCCGCATCCCATTCTGGGGAATCACTGGTTCGAAGTTGCTCGAGATAACCTTGCATGACTTGAGGCCAGACATCCTCGCCAGCGATGGTGAAGCCGCGCTGCCAGGTGAGATGATTAAGCCCCAAGGTATCCAATTGCGCAGTTTGGGTTGGGATGTGTTTCCCAGAACGTTTGGTCAGCTCTTCCAGGATCTCCATTTTGGTGGTGATGGCCACATTGCAGACCCCTACCGAGGGCACATCCGGGGCGTAGCGAAAGAGCGCTTCCGTGACTAGCCCAGCCGGGTTGGTGAAATTCACCAACAGGGCCTCTGGCGCGACCTCGCGCATATCATTGGCGATATCAAGCAGTACCGGGATCGTACGCAAAGCCTTTGCCATACCACCCACCCCTGTGGTTTCCTGACCGATCAATCGATGACGGAACCCTAAATACTCATCCTCTCGACGGGCTTCCATCTTTCCTACACGCAATTGCGTGATCACATAGCTGGCCCCGCTGATCGCTGCGCGTTGATCTGTTGATAGAGTTACAACAAAAAGCGATCCCTTCGCTGCCACCATACGCTGTGCAAAACCGCCCACGATCTGCAAGCGCTCGAAGTCAATATCCATCAGGCACAACTCCGTGAGGGGAAATGAGTCGGTGCGCGCCAAAAAGCCTGCAACTAATTCCGGAGTATAGGTTGAACCTCCGCCAATGACGGTAACTTTCATATCTTCACAGCTTGGCCTATCTCAGCAGACTGGTAAGCAGCATCGACAACTTTCATATTGACAAGCCCTTCCAAACCTCCTGGTCTAGGAGTTTTATTCTCACGGATACAATTTATGAAATAAGCCATTTGGCGGTCATACATAGCCTGTGGGCAGTGCTCAGCCCTGGGGAAAGGGAACCCACCCGGAACCTCGTCAACGCCTTCCGCATCGGGTTTGAGTATCTTCAATCGTGTAGGATAGATCTCTCCAAAACCCTTTGAGCCATAGAGTTGTGTAGCCGCTTCAGGTCCGTCCATGTGAGGCTGCCACCAGCCAGATTCAAGATAACTGGTCACACCATTATCCCAATTGACGATGATCACCCCAGTGTCATCGACATCAAACTCTTTGTAGTGAGTGTCAATGACAGCATACACGCTGATGGGCTGGGGATCACCCAGCAGAAAGCGAGCGGTATCGAGAGCGTGGATACCCATATCGGCCATGGCACCACCCCCAGCGAATTTCGCTTGAGTGAACCAGCCACTCGGTCCCCAATTAGCATGCACCCCGTACCCCTTTGTGCGGATGATCTTGCCAAGTTTCCCAGAATCAACCTGAGCTTTGAGCCAATGAACTTCCTCATCGAAGCGCCAACAGTGTGCCACCATCAACGCTGCGCCAGGTTTTTCACTGGCCTTCAACATGGCCTGGGCTTCTGCTGCGTTCATTGCCATAGGTTTTTCGACCATCACATGGACGCCGGCTTCCAGCGCAGCGATGGTTTCAGGAGCATGAAGATAATTAGGTGTATTGACGCTGACCGCATCTACAGCTCCATCAACGAGAAGATCATCAATCGTAGAATACTGACGAGAGATGCTGAACTCCTCTGCGAAGGCAGCCATGGATTCAGGACGATGATTGACTACAGCGACAAGTTCAACACCCTCACTCTTTTGCGCGGCACGGGCGTGAACTTTCGAAATATAGCCGGTGCCGGTGAAAGCAATCCGGATCGTCATTGATTACCCCCTCCCAGTTCATGGGCAATTCCATAAGGCAGATCATGCGTGCGCACGTATTCTGGTAATCCTTTCAGGGTCAGACCAACCACAGCTTCAGGGACATTTTCCAAGGGAATGTGGCAGGCTTTCAAGGCGCGCTCAAGATACTCGGTATCCTGGTCCTGAAATTCAGCCATCAACAAGATGCCAGGACCAACCAAATCACCGTGTGGCAGATGTTTGCGTAAATAATTCTCTACGGAAAAGGCAAAATAATGCTCACTTCCCTCTCCCGGACGAGAATGGCCGATCTGATTGCAGAGTTGGACTTTCATCGCCAGGCAATCGAGCATTTGCTTCAAACCTTCCGCATCTCCTGCACCTGCAGCTTCAGCGCACTCCAAGGCACCATCCAGGATCGATTGGGCAGCATCGGCCGCCCAAGGGATCAATTCCATACCCTCCGGGTTCTCCCCCTGCTCGGCAGCAAGTTCCCAATCCCATAAGGCCGTCGCGATCGACAGCACATCGCAAACCCCCGCGGCGCGCGTCCCTTCTGGGGCCACTGCCATGACATCCACATCGATGATCAGGCGGTCGGGCGGTTTGGTATCCAGATAGCGCACACCACCGTCCGCCCTGACACTGGAAAACCAAGTCAAAAATGCGTCCACAGATAGCGCTGTGGGCAGACTGACGAGCTCAAGCCCGGTATGGTAAGCAATATATTTGGCAGCATCGACAACGAATCCGTCGCCTACGGCGTAGATGATTGGGGATTGAATATTGGATACGCCTTTAGCGGACTGAAAATTGGCAGTGATGTTGACCCAATGATGGATAGTCGAATCTTCTATATCGGCACGCCAAACAATATCCAGGTGATTCACATCTTCAGCGACACCTTTCCAAGCCCCTTCGGTTGTCACCAGGGCAACTGGGCGGTCTTCTTCGAGTTCATCGAAAGGGGTGAAATCGACTATCGGCAAGTTCCAAATTCGCATACCACTCTCCTAAAGAAACCCCGAAAAAGGGGGGCTTGCAGATCACACACCAACTTCCTTTTGCAGAGATAAACCGACAGCTTTTATTGCACTCTTTGGAACATAGTTAATTATTAGCTCCAGAACTGCGGAAGGTATTCTTGATAGCTTCTCAAATAATCATCCAGTATTATATTGGCAACATCTAAATCTGTGATCACTGGATCAAGCAACAAGCACTGCAGCGCCGCTTGGCGGTCACCATCAATTGATGCATCCACACATAGCCGGGTTACGGCGATTTCGCGACGGCAGAGTTCAGCTATTGCCTCAGGCAATGGATTCACACAAACGGCCTGAACGCCAGCTCCGTTAACTATACCTGGCGTTTCGACAATCGCCCCCCGAGACAGGTTGGGGATTTGCCCTTGGTTGGGCAGGTTGACTGCTAAATGATGATGGGTGCCGCCCCTGGCAATATTCTCGATAATTTCCAATGCGCCCTCGGAATCAGCCTCTCGGAGGGAATCAACCGGAATTTCGCCAGAGACCATCTTCGATATCGTCTGGTAACCCTGATCGCGGTGTTGGTCCCAGTAGTCCCAATCATAGAGCGAAACCTGGTATTTCTCCCAAGGTTTGGTTGTCGGATCACACAGCCAGGGCAGGTACTCGGCGAGATGCTCATCGCCGGGGATGGGGAAAAGGCCAAAGGCAGCGAATACACGCTGGGTGAGCGGCTCGAAGGTTTCAGGCAACTTGGCCCATCGCTCGCGGAAGAGGGGATAAAGGTCTTCTCCTGTTTGTTGATCATGTAAGGAGAGCATCCAGGTGAAATGGTTCAAACCTGCAGCCGTAATGTGGATTCGCGGCATGGCCTGCTTCATGGCTTCTGCTCGAAAGGTATTGGTAGCAGGTGAGGCATGACAATCGGTGAAGCCTTCAGGGACCTCGAAACCCAGGTCATCCGCCAGGGCTTTGGCCACCATAGCATATCCCGCGCCGATCTGATGACACAGGCCGACGACATTGATCATGCTGTAACGTGCCACTGCGTCGCAGATGCGTGCCATGGGGTTTGTGTAATTGATCAGCCAGGCATCGGGGCAAAGCGCCTCCATATCGCGCACGATCTCCATTACCGGGCCGATATTGCGGGCAGCGTGGGCGAAACCCCCTGGGCCACCATTCTCAGCATAGGGCTGGCGGACACCATATTTGAGCGGAATTTCGTAATCTGAGCGCCAAAGAGCTTCACGGGGAGAGACTTCAATGGAGAGCACCACAAAATCTGCATCTGCCAGGGCTTCCCGATGATGAGCATGGGTTGTGATGCTCATTTTCGAATCCCAAGCCATATTTAGCACCTCTGCCAAACCACCGACCAACTCCAACGCTCGATCGTTGCGATCAACAAGAGAGAGATGGGCGCCTTGCAAGATTTGGCTCCCCAGTAAAGCGGCCAACGTATTTAATCCAAAGGAAGCGCTGCCCGCGCCGATTACGACGATTTTCGTCATTAGCTCACTTTGACGCTGTTTTGACTTTTCTGGTTGACAAACTGCATCGTTGGGTGATAGATCTCTTCCGGATCGCACTCACAAGGGTCAACATGGACAGTTACATCCACCATGGCAGGAAACTCTTGGAAGATGGCTAATCGGACTTGCTCAGCAATGTGGTGGCTGGCCAATGTAGAAATCTGACAATCGACAACAATGTGTAGCTCTGCACGCTGCCGATGACCTACCCAGCGGACGGCGGTATCGTGGATGTCAAATACACCTTCAACAGCACCTGCAGATGATTCGACCCGTTCTGTGATAGAGGGCTCGACTGCGTCCATAATGCGGTACCACATGTCCCGTGCCGTGTTGAAAACGATTACCATAATGGCAATTCCGATGAGAATACCGATAATGGGATCAACCAACGGGTAGCCAATCCAAACACCGATCGCCCCCGCCAACACAGCCAGGGAAGTAAAGCCATCCGTGCGGGCGTGATAGCCATCGGCCACCAAGGCTGCGGAACCGATCTGTTTTCCAATGCGAATCCGAAAAACAGCCACAATTTCGTTGCCAATGAAACCAATGATCGCAGCTGCTGCCACCCATCCCAAGCTCGTTATGGGTTCAGGATTTATGATACGTTCAATGGCGTGACGAATCGCCTCAAAGGCGCTGTAGGCGATCATCAAAACAATGATCACGCCAGCGATGTCCTCCGCGCGGCCATAACCGTATGTATAGCGCCGGTTGCTCGCTCTGCGGGATAACCAGAATGCCAATCCCAATGGGACAGCCGTTAACGCATCAGAGAAGTTATGGATTGTATCAGCTAGCAAAGCCACGCTGCTACTGATTGCCACAACGACCACTTGGAATACCGCGGTCACCATCAATCCAGCGAAAGAAACTTTCAGTGCCCACATCCCCCGCTCCGTGGCCAGAGCTGCGTCAAGGGCAGCATCCTGGTGGCCATGGGAATGGGGAGTGATCTGGTGTTTGATCCAACGAAAGATGCCTTTTCCATGATCATGATCGTGGTCGTGGTCGTGGGGGTGATTATGATCTGTCATGAGATTTCGTGGTTGCTCCTAAGAACAAATATTAAGAGAATATTGTAATCTCAAGTCGTTGAAACGAGAACTGATAATTGTCAGGTCTGCAGGGCAATCGCATTTAGACAGAAATCACCTTGAGAAGATAGTTCATATCCCAA
>CAYTKR010000014.1:0-60503 GCA_964438295.1 uncultured Anaerolineales bacterium | reverse complement strand
GTGGGGTGCGGAGCACCCCACCCACCCCTAAATCTGGGGGCTCACCTCGAAAATTCCTAGAGAACCGAACGTCAGGAAACTGCCAGCGCGTCGGGTTCGTGTATAATCAACCGATATGCCAAATCTGGAGCTCATGTTCTTAGGCCCTTTCCAGGCTTTCATGGATGGGCATACAGTCAGCGGGTTTGAGTCGGCCCGGGTGCGAGGGTTATTGATCTATCTGGCTGTAGAGAGCGAGCAGCCCCACAGCCGCGATTCCCTGGCTGGCCTGTTATGGCCTGAATCCCCCGACCAAACCGCCCGCAAGAATTTGCGCCAGGCGCTCTCAAATTTGCGCAAAGTGATTGACGATCAGTCAACAGAGCTGCCTTTCCTGCAGATCACGCGCGAGAGCGTACAAATCACACCAAACAGCCCATATCGTACAGACTTGGCAGAATTCAACGCGTTGATCAGTGCCACGGACAATCACAGACATCGCAGTTTGGAGAGCTGCATGTTTTGCGCCAGAAACCTGCAACAGGCTGTAGATATATACAGAGGAGAATTCTTACTGGGCTACTTCTTGGAGGATAGCGTGGCTTTTCAGGATTGGATGCTGCTCAGGCGCGAACGCTATCACCGTCAGGTTGTACAGGCGCTGACGTTGCTCACTCAGTTCTACGAGCGGCGTGGGGAATATGACCAGGCCCGGAAGTGTGCCTACCGTCAGGTGGAGTTCGACCCCTGGAGGGAGGCCGGGCACCAGTACCTGATGCGCGTGCTCGCTCTCGATGGTGAGCGCAGCGCGGCCTTGAAGCAGTATCAAATTTGCAGTGACATTCTGATGGATGAACTAGGGGTTGATCCTTCGCCCGAAACCACACAGCTATATGAGCAGATCAAGGCCAACCAAATCATTGCAGATCATCAAGATGCGCTGCGGCTCAATTTTCCATCGCAAACCACCAGTTTCGTCGGTCGTGAAGCCGTACAAAGAGATCTTTTCACGCTGCTCAGCGACCCAGTCAACCGCCTGGTGACCATTGTGGGTCCAGGTGGTGTTGGCAAAACGCGTGTTGCTGCCCATGTTGCTTTTGAAGCAGCATACGACTATGCTGACGGAGTCTGCTTTGTGCCACTTGTATCCGTTAGCGATGTCGAGAGTCTCCCGACTGCCCTTGCAGATGCCTTGGGTTTTGCGTTCCAAGGGCGCGAGCAGCCCGCAGATCAATTGATCAATTTCTTGCGCGATAAGGACATCCTGCTCATATTGGATAATTACGAGCACCTTTTGGATGACCTGGATTTAATTATTCGGATTCTGAGACAGGCGCACGGGACGAATTTGCTCATCAGTTCGCGAGAGCCTCTCGGTCTTCAAGCTGAGCAGCTATTGGTTTTGGGGGGATTATCATTCTCGGAGAGCGAACCAGACACCTCCGAGGCTTTGATGCTGTTTACCGAGCGGGCTCGAAAAGTGAAAGCAGATTTCTCTTTAGATGAGGATAATCTCGAATGCGTGACAGGCATCTGCCGGTTGGTGCAAGGGTTGCCTTTGGCAATCGAATTGGCCGCCTCCCTGGTGCGTCAGTGGACCTGTGCTGAGATCAGATCTCAAATCCAGCACAGTTTCGATTCGTTGGCTTCTTCAATGCGAGACCTGCCAGAACGGCATCGCAGCATGAGAGCTACTTTCGAGCATTCTTGGGATTTGCTGTCCCCTGGGGAGCAGGATATTTTCCGGAAATTGGCTGTATTTCGGGGGGGCTTCACTGCCCAGGCAGCGTCACAAATTGTCCAGGCCAGGACGGCAGAACTGGCTGCGCTGGTGGATAAGTCGCTGTTGCGCCGTCAGGCTGATGGGCGCTATGACTTGCACCCGTTGATCGAACAGTTTCTGAGAGATAAGCTAGCACAGGTTCCTGGCGAAGAGGTCGCAGCCCGCGATAGCATGAGTGCGTATTTTGCTAGATTCATTCAGGAAGCAGAACCCAAGCTCAAAAGCAGCCAGCAACCCAAAATTCTAGATGCGATCAGCCAGGATTTCGAGAATATTCTGCGTGCCTGGCAGTGGTCCCTTGAAAACAACGATTTAGATCAAATAAATCAATCGATCGAGGGTCTCTATCTGTTTTTCGAAGGCCGCAGTCGATATCAGGAAGGGGAGTCACTTTTCAAGAGCAGTTTTGACGTATTGAGTGAAGATGCAGGGGTAGTGTATTGGCGGATGAGTGTTCGTTATGGTGCGCTATCGTATCGATTGGGTGCGTACGACAGAGCCCAGGGTTTGTTCGAGAGCGCATTGCACGCTTTCCAGAGTTTGAGTGAACGGTGTGAAGAAGCCTTCGCGCATTATGCTCTTGGCAATCTGGCCTACCTGCGAGGGAATTTTGAGCAGGCAGTTCAGCATTATCAACGCAGTTTGGAAGTATCCAATTCTGAAGGAATGGCTTATGAAAAAAGTCAGGCGCTCAACGGCTTGGGTTTGGCGTTATACATGCAGGGTGATTATCCACAAGCCCAGCGCGTCTTTGAGGAAAGCCTGGAGATCCATCGCGAGCTGGGTGATCCCTGGGGACAAGCCATACGCAACAATAATCTCGCCTTAGTTGCTCATGCTCTTGGAGAGTATTCTCAAGCCAAAGAATTCTACGCACAGAGTTTGCAGTTGTGGAAACGGATTCGCCAGGATTTTGGTTTGGCTAGTTGTTATAACAATATGGGCTTGGTTTCGGAAGCTTTGGGGGATCATGCTGAGGCGCGCCCTCTTTATGCCGATGCCTTGCAGATATTCCAACGCTTAGGGCATCGATATGGAATAGCCAGTTGCCTGAACAATTTGGGGAATGTCGCCCTGGCCTTGGATGAATTTGAGCAAGCTCAGAGCAATTATCGAGAAGCTTTCGAAATCCGCAAAGAATTGGGTGACCTGCGCGGCATTGCCAGCGTATTAAATAACCTTGGGCAGGTATCTGATTTGCTCGGAGAACACCAAACTGCTAAAACTTATTATTTTCAAGCTTTAAAAGCAGGGTGGGAAAATAAAGGTATCCCTGTAGTGATAGACAGTTTGATTGGTTTAGCAAAAATGCAATTGGATGAGGGTATTCAATCTGGAGCGGCTGAAATCCTCTTGCTTGTGCTCAATCATTCTGGCAGCAATCAGGAAGCTAAAGATCGCGCTGCGGATTTATTGCAGGCATGTCAGGTTGATCCCCAGGAGAGTGATTTTGATGAAGTCACGATGAAGGATGAGGAAGAAATGTTGGCCCAGATAGTAAATGAGTTTCTGACAGAGTTAAAATAGCCGAGACCAGCTGTTTAGGGCTGGTCTCGTTGCAAGAGGAGGAGAAGAAACGCGATCCTGTTGACTTATATTTGGCCTAAAAATTGGTTTTTCAGTTCTAGATTTTCTTTAAATTCGCCCAGGAAACGGCTGGTTTTCATGCGGGCATTTTCTTTCTTGACACCGCGCATCATCGAGCACATGTGAGCACCTTCGAGAACCACAGCGACGCCTTTGGGGTTGAGAGTCTCTTGGATGAACTCAGCAATTTGTGAAGTCATCTGTTCCTGGATCTGCAAGCGGCGGGCAAACATCTCCACGATGCGTGGAATTTTGCTTAGCCCAACAACCTTGCCATTGGGGATATACGCCACGTGAGCCCGTCCATAGAAGGGCAGCATGTGGTGCTCGCACAGGCTGTGAAAATCGATATCTGTGACGACTACCATTTCATCGTAGTCGACAGAGAAGATAGCCCCATTGATCAAGGCTACGGGATCGACGTGGTAGCCGGCAGTCAGCTCATCGAACATGCGCGCCACTCGGTTGGGAGTTTTTAGCAGACCTTCGCGAGAGGGGTCCTCGCCAATATTTCGCAAAATTGTATCAACCGCTATTTCGATATTGGTGTGCTGATGACTTTTTTCATCAGCCTTGATAACCTCAGCCGTGTGAAATTGGTCGAGGCGCTCTTTTGTAGGGATACTGTTAATGTTTAGAAGTGCCATCTTCTGGTTCCTTTCATCTTTCTGACGCACGATAGGCAAGATTTATTACCTGTATTTGGCAAACTCTTTTCTCTGATTGATTCTCACTGGCTGGCGAACAGTTCGTACGCTTGCAATGGTATTCATAAGCTGAATCATTGCGATTATAATTATGGCGCTCAGCGCAAATAAAATTGCTGAAAGTAGAAAATTCATGATTCCTCCAGTAATAGTTTTCCATCAAATTTGATGCTTTGTGTCAAATCTTCCTTACTTGCAATCTTTGAGTTAGGTGAGAGATTTAGTTTCTTGAGCAGATCAAGGAGCTTTTGGTTTTCGGGGATATCGGTCATATCTTTACCGTAGTGAACATATCGGGCAATTCCAGCTTTGTCGATAATGACTTGAGCAGGCATCCGACCTAGTTTGAAAAGCTTGATTTGCTGGCCATATTGTTTGAGAACTGAGTGCTTGGGATCAGGAAGGCCCACAAACGGCAGATCGTTCTCTCGCCAGTATTTCTGAAAAGCTTTTGCATTTTCAGGCCCGACGACAATGATTTCTGCATTCAGGGCGACAAATTTATCGTATTCCTGGCGCAACTGCGCCATGTGCCGGCGGCAGAACGGTCAGACAAACCCGCGGTTGAACACGAGCACAACATGTTTTTCAGAATGGAAATCCGATAAATTTATCGGTGTCCCATTAAAATCGAGTAGCTCGAAATCTGGTGCGGGGGAATTAATTTGAATTTGTTTGCCCATGGATATACTCTCCTGGTGTTGATTATGGACAAACTATATCGTATTGAACAGAAATTGTCAAGATATTGCAAAGAATATTAGAATTTATTAATGTGATACTTGCCGTAAAGAAAAGATAGGCGGTGGCATTGCCACCGCCTATCTTTTCTTTACGGCGGAAATTCCCCCTTGGTGACTATAAATTTTCTAGCGCAGTTCTCTGCCGAAGGGGAACAACGCCAGTGGGATCAATTTAAAGTGTTGTTTGGCAAATGGGATACCGACTATCGTAATTCCCAAGATTAAACCATGAATGAAATGAGAGACCGCGATCTCCCAACCGAACAGAATCGCCCAAATAATGTTGAAGATCAGGTTTAGGGGGTTGTCGAATTCTTCATTGACTTCGATCTCACGGCCAAAAGGCGTCATCGTCGCGAGGCCTAATTTGATTGCCTGCTTGCCAAATGGAATACCTACTATCGTCAAGCTGACTAGAATCCCTCCGATGATGTAGATCATCCCAGAAATAATGCCGCCAAAAATCAACCAGACCAAATTGCCTAAAAAATTCATCGATACTTCTCCTTTTTGAATAATGAACTATACAATATCAGGTGCGTAACTCCTAATTATATTAACGAAATTGCCGTCAATTGGTTGCATTCGAACTGATAATCCACATGAGTCTTTGTTCGCCATGTTCAAGTTGTAAGATTTACTCGAATGGGTGTGTCAATGAGCCATAAAATTTTTTAGGAGGCTGACCAAATGAATAGCTATTTAGAAATTCCTGATACGGAAACCATCATCGTTTACAGTACGGTTTGGTGTCCGGATTGTAAGCGGGCAAAGCGTTTCTTTGGGGAACAGCGCGTTCCATATATCAATATCGATATTGAAAAGGACTCCCAGGCAATGGCATTTGTTGAGCAAGTCAACAATGGAATGCGTGTTGTCCCCACAATCATATTCCCTGATAAGTCCATCTTGATCGAGCCATCCAATGCTGAGTTGGCCAGTAAACTTGGGTTACAATCCATAGCACAGCGAAAATTTTACGACTCTATAGTGATTGGCAGTGGTCCGGCGGGGTTGACGGCTGCGCTTTACATGGCTCGTGAGGGGATGGATGTGCTGGTCATCGAAAAAGGCGGTTTAGGTGGCCAAGTAGGCATTACACAAACTCTGGATAATTTCCCGGGATTTGATGAGGGGATCCCAGGAGCAGATTTTGCAGACCGCGTTGTCCGGCAGGCGCGCCGTTTTGGGGTTGAGATATTGCAAGCCCAGGAAGTCACCAAGATTGTGGAAGAGTGTGATTACCAATGTGTGATCACTGGGGATGGCACCGAGTATGGCACCAAAGCGGTCCTGCTGGCTACGGGAGCCAGTTATCGTAAATTGGGAGTGCCAGGGGAGGATGATCTGATCGGTTCGAACATCCATTTTTGTGCCACCTGTGATGGTGCCTATTATAAAGGAAAGAATGTTTTGGTGATTGGCGGGGGAAACAGCGGTTTTGAAGAAGGGTTGTTCCTGACCAAATTCGCCGAACAGGTCGATATCGTTGAGTTCTTGCCAGCGGTCAAAGCCAGCCAGATCTTACAAGAGAAGGTAGCCTCATTTCCTGAGATGTCGGTGACGGTCAACCATGCAGTCAAGGAATTCCGTGGGAAAAATGAACTTGAAGCTGTAATTGTTGAGGACCGCGCGACCGGTGAGATCAAAGAGTGGCAGTATGATGGCGTCTTTGTTTTCATCGGTTTGTCCCCCAACACCGACCTGGTGAAGGAAAAGGTCGATCTTGATCAGTACGGTTTTATCAAAACAGATCCTTCGTTGATGACCAAAGAGCCAGGCATCTTTGCGGCAGGGGATGTGCGCTCTGGGTCTACAAAGCAGGTTGCCTCGGCTGCTGGTGAGGGAGCGACAGCGGCACTGAATATCCGCGAATATCTCAAGATAGTTTAGCTTGCTTATCTTTACCCGAAAACGGGAGTGCGCAAGTATCGTCAACGTGGTGCGTGCGTTGTCTCTTATGGGGGATTCCTGGACAGCTACAAGAAATATCCTGTTTATCTCCGTTCATCTCTGGTTTAATTGGATGGTTGGTTTCTATCAATTATCCTTTTAGGAGGCGTTGCATGAAGCGAGCGGTGAGCGTTAGCCTGGGCAGTTCCAGTCGAGATAAAAAGGTTATCGTCAATTTCAAAGGTCAGCAGATCAGTGTTGAGCGGATTGGCACCGATGGAGATATTGAAAAAGCGAAACAACTTTACACGGAGTTGGATGATCAGGTGGACGCTTTTGGAGTAGGTGGTGTTGACTTATATCTACGTCTGGAAGGGCGAGAGTATCCCTTGCGGGCGGCTTTGAAGTTGATCGAAAGTGTCAGGCAAACCCCTGTGGTTGATGGCAGGGGATTAAAACATACGTTGGAACGGCGCGTCTTTGAGTTGGCTGCCCCGGCATTGCATAACGCCTTCAGTGGCAGCGAAGGGGAAGTTCAGGGCTTGATTTTGGATGGAGTGCCGCATTTCAGGAGGGCTTTCATCCCTGTGGCTGTCGACCGGATAGGACTTTCCCAAGCCGTGACTGAAGTTGCCGAAGAAGTCATCTTTGGGGATTTGATGGTTGCCCTCAGCATTCCCATTCCCGTGCGCGGTCTCCGCAACTTCAAGCGCGTAGCCAGGGTGATGCTGCCATTTGTCAGCCATTTCCCGATGAGCTTACTATACTATGGTAGCAGTGGTGAAGAACATGAACCTAAGTATCAGAAATTCTGGCTCGAATCGGACCTCCTGGCAGGAGATTTTCTTTTTATGCGCAAATACCTCCCTCAGGATTTACGTGGCAAGACCGTGATCACCAATACCACCACACAGGAGAATGTCGAATTCTTGCGGGAGCGCGGCGTGCGTTTGATGATCACTACCACCCCGCGTTATGAAGGTCGTTCGTTCGGTACCAACATGATGGAAGCCGCCCTGACTGCATACGCCGGAAAAGGTCGTCAGCTCGACGACGAAGAATTGAATGGCCTAATCGATGAATTAGATCTGCGCCCCAGCGTACAAGTGCTAAACAATTAAACCAAGCAGAATAAACGAATAGAAGGGAGCTGGATGTACAGAGTACATCCAGCTCCCTTCCATTCGGCCTCAGTTCATATCTTAATCTAAACAAAACCTGGGTAAAACTACATATTCGTAGCTGCTCAAGGGGGTTAAACTTGATATATCCTTTATTGGTGGAGGGTATCATGCGCCAAAACCCAGCTTCCCCCAAGCGTCAGTATCCAACATTTTATGAGAAGTTCATCCCCATTGCCATTGGCTTGCTTGCTATTGTCATAATTGGCATGTTGGTATTCACCATCGCCGTGGGCGTTGGAGTTCTCGATTTTGGCTAACGTTTTTATCTAGAACGCGGTTCCAGCCAGGAACAGCGTTCATTATCGGATATAAAAGGAGATTTTTTTATGACTTTTATTAACACGTTCCTACCCTTCATCGCTTCAGCGATCAGTTTCGTATTCGCATTTATCTTGTTCAAGCGCTACAGAAAAAAGCCCAGCAACCATGTCTTGCTGTGGGGCATAGGTATGATCTTCTATGGTATTGGTGGTTTCTGTGAAGGATTCTTCGGTGCTTTTGGGTGGAACTCGTTGATCTACCGCTTTTGGTACCTGTTTGGCGCAATCCTGGTTGCGGCTTGGTTGGGCCAGGGGACAGTGTACCTGCTGGCTCGGAAAAGTTGGGCGCACACACTCATGGTGATCTTGTTCTTGGGATCGCTCTATGGTGTCTATAAGGTCTTCACGGCCCAGTTGGACCCTACCCTGTTAACCACCAGCGTACATACAGGTAGCGAATTGAGTGGTCATGCCATCATCACTCCTGGAGTGCGCTCACTGACCCCCATCTTTAATTTGTATGGTACGGTCACCTTGGTGGGTGGGGCAGTCTACTCGGCCTGGATCTTCTTCCGTAAGCGAGTTCTTTTGCACCGCACGATTGGCAATATCCTCATCGCGGTGGGCGCCATCGCCCCAGCTTTTGGCGGTGCTTTTAGTCGCATGGGAGTCCCGGCGGCTCTATATATCGGAGAATTGCTCGGGGCATTATTGATGTTCATCGGTTTTCAGCGGGCTACGACCCCAATGAAGGAGAGAGAACTGGAAACCACTGTCCGGTCTGTTGCTGCTGATTAGCCTGCTTCGGAAATTATATTGATGAGGCCCTGGTTTTTGCCAGGGCTTTGTTTTTCTATATCCCCTATTCACGAAAATCACCATCCTCCGAGCAGATCGATGACTAAGATAATATAGCTTACAAATAGGCACCAAAAGGCAATTGCAGAGATAAAGGGGATGTTCACAAAGGTCCCGATCAATCCGAGGCCAGCCAGGACAACAGATGCATAAAACGTGCTTTTGCTGGGGGTGTAGAGTTTCATTATTCGATCTCCTTTCGACCATATACCAACAAGCATTTTGGTACACACAAAGCGTCGATTGAATCTTTCAAATATGGGTCATCTCATTCCCACCACTGCCCGGCAAAATAGATCATCGAATCATCCTGCGAGAAGATGGCCGAATGCGCTAAGAATCCTGGGGGAACATAACCTGGCATTACATTATGATTGTCGCTTCCATCAGCGTTCATCATGAAAATGTGATAAACCCCTTCATTGCCAACTGCCGAAATAATGTAGACAATCTTATCCCCGGCGTGTGACCATTGCGGCAGTCCTTGAGTATTATTGTTTTGAGTGAGGCGTTTTTCACCCGTACCATCAGGCTGGATCAAAAAAATATCATAGTTTCCGTGCTGGGTATCGTCTGCGACCATGCGTTCGAAGGCAATTGCTGACCCGTCAGGGCTGAAATTGGGATCGTAGTCCCCAAAGGGTAGCACCGCCTGGCCCCACTCTCCAGATCGAGGTGGGTTGCTGACCTGATGCGCTCCACTGCCATCCGCGTTGATCATCCAGATCTGGCTGTTTTGCGTGTAAACCAGTTGATCCCCTACCCAATGGACATCCCCATCGTGTGAGCCTGAGTCATAGAGCTGAAGCTGATTGGAGCCGTCGGCGTTCATCAGGTAGATATCCATGCTCTCGCCCCGCCATGAAAGGAAGGCAAGTTGGGTTCCCTCTGGAGACCAGGCAGGATAGGTATCCAGAAAGTCATTTTCGGTGAGGCGCAGAAAATCTGCGCCGTCCACTCCTAGGGTGCAGATTTCTTCATTTTCAAGTTGATCCCCCTCGACCCTCAGAGAGAAAGCCAATC
Organism: uncultured Anaerolineales bacterium; assembly: GCA_964438295.1. GTDB lineage: Bacteria > Chloroflexota > Anaerolineae > Anaerolineales > UBA11858 > NIOZ-UU35. The sequence goes on along the minus strand of CAYTKR010000014.1, from coordinate 50,486 downwards.
GATCACCTGATGGATTCAGCCTCAAACCAGAAATCCGCCAGGGAGTACTGTAGATCAATTCGATTCGTTCTGTTGACAAATCCAGAGTGTAGATGCCCCAGTTTTCGTGACGGGGTACAGATTTAGCGATGGTGGGCGGATTGGTGGGTATCGGCGTTGCAGGGCTGCATGCCGCCATGATGATAATCTGTAATGCCAGCCGCGCCCCGATAAGATGTTTCTTCATGTTCACTCCTCCAAGCTTCCTGAATGAGTGTTTTCCCCCAGCATTTATTATCGGTTACTTTCTTCCCAAAGTTGGCGTGTGAGCTGGATATGGCCAAGATGGATGGCAGTGTGTTCCAGGGCGTGCAGCAACGACCAGCTTACTGTAAACGTCTTATCGAATGCCTGGGAATGGTGCATCTCATCTCGTATGTCGATGTCTATTTTTGCCAGTTCAGTTTGAGCATATTGAGAAAGCTGATTGATCATCTCGATCAGGTTTTCTACTGTCAGCCCCTCAACTTGGAATTCCTCGGCGCGTACCCGCCCAGAAGGGTTGCTTAGTGCCATATCTCCAATCCAGTAGCGTTCAGCGCCCGCCAGGTGGGTCACCAAGACGTTGATGGAGTTCATTTCTGCATTAGGAGTAGCGATGGGGACCCAATCCAGTGCTTCTGGGGGTAGATCTTTGATTGCTTCGATAATGCCTTGGTGCAATTTGGTCAGCCGTTCCAGATAATCATTGAAGAAAGTATGCATTCGCTTTGCCTCAGTATTCGTGCCTGACTACTGCCCCGAAAGGGCACTCGGGGATACACTCTAGACAGCCCCAGCAACGGCTCATATCAATAAATGGCGTATCTTCTCGATCAAATCGAATAAAGGCGTTGCCGCGGCAGATCTTCTTGGCCAGGCATCTTCGGCAGGCCTGGCATAGATCATCATCGATTTTAAGCATAATCGTGCGAGCTGTTCCAACAGTCATGGAGTAATTTTACCAATATTGGGTGTGTTTCGGCGCAGAAACACGCAGAACGTCATTTCGTGATTTCAATGCTGCCATTTCCCCCATCGACAACGATATTCATACCATCCCCAATTTTCTCGATATCAATCTGATCTACACAAGGAATTTCAGCGATGATGCAGCCCACTGCAGTGATGGTCTCACATTCAGAATTGATGATCGCTGCCGGGGCTTTGCCAGCATGTTTGAGTCTGTAGAGCGTATATGAACCCACCGTGGATCCTTTCCCCGTTGGGAATACTAAAACTTTGCCAGCGATGCACTGCCCTTCCAGCTCATGCTCCCGCTCGACGATTACGCCGGTCTCTGGGTCAACCCCGCCGAAAAAAGAGATGCCCATCATGGTTACCAAGGCTTCCCCTTGAGCAACACCTTTATAGATTGTGCGACCAGCTAATTTCATCGCTCTGCTCTCAACTCAGCCTGCCATTGTTCGAAGAAACTATCCAAAAATTGATGGCGTTCCTCGGCCAGCGCACGACCGCTAGGGGTGTACATGCGCTCTTTGAGTTTGCTCAACTTGAACAGGTGCTCGTGATAAGGGGTGTGTGGTTCGTCGACTTCCTTTTTGCCATTATCTAAGAATTGCTGGGATGGTTCCGTGTGCAAGGGTTGTTCTGCAAGTACTGCGTAGGCAATTGACCTTACTGCTCCAATAGCGCCGATGGCATCTAGTTTGTCAGCATCGAAGAGTACTTGGGCCTCCAAAGTTTGGGGTTGTTCGCGGTCATCTCGAAAGCGGTGCGCCCGGATGCAGTGAGCTACGGCTTGAATGCGTTCCTCGGGCCAATCCTCCGATTTGAGGATCATTTGGGCAAATTCAGCCGCGGAGTGATGATGTGATTTTCGCTGACCGCTGACTGCTGACAACTGACTGCTGTCAACATCATGAAGGAGCGCTGCCGCTTGCACAATTTCAAGATCGGCTCCCTCAACGAGGGCCAAGCGTTCAGCCATTTTGTAGACGCGCATCACATGATCAAAGCCGTGAACGGGGTCATTTTCGGGATACCAGGAACGGGCTGTTTCAAGGGTCGGCATAAGAGATTGCGGTGGAAATCAGAAGATTTCGACGTTCGAACTTAGAAAGATCAACAGGCCGATTGCTAAGATCACGAGTAATCCACATGAAAATACTTTCAAGGTCAATTTCAAAATGGCCTTCAGCAGCCACCAAACCAGTCCGATGGCCAGGATAATAAGTAATATGGTAAGTAATTGATCAGGCATAGACACCTCAGTTATTATAAACTTGACCGTTCTTGATCACTGTGTTTACTAGATTCCCGCTGATGCGGTAGCCCAAATGACGGTAATCGGGCACATCCAAGATCAGCAGGTCGGCTTGTTTGCCGGGTTCCAAGGAGCCAATTCTGTTATCTCGCTGGATGGCTGCCGCGGCATTAAGGGTGGCAGCCACAATCGCTTGAGCCGGAGTCAGACGCAGGTAGCGGCAGGCCAGGCTGATGGCAAATTGCATACTCTCACACCAGGCCGTGCCAGGATTGATGTCAGTGGCGATAGCTAGCAGGCAGTTCGCGTCAAGGAAATCTTTTGCGGGAGTGTATTCTCCCTCAGCTAACCCAAAGGGTGTACAAGGAAGAGAGACGGCCACAGTGTCAGACTCACCCATAGCAACAATATCTTCTTTTGAAGTCACTACCAGATGATCAGCTGAAGCTGCACCCAATTCCGCTGCCAGGGCCGCGCCGCCGAGATTGTCAAACTCGTCAGCATGGATCTTGAGAGGAAAGCCTAATTCTCGGGCCGTTTCAAGTATCTGACGCGATTGAGCTAAATCAAATGCCCCCGTTTCACAGAAGACATCGACATAGGGAAGGAGTGTAGATTGGTTATCACCCACTGACAACTGATTACCGTCTACTGCCCACTGTTTTACTGCCGGTAACATCTCCTCACAAACCAGGTCGGTGTAGCCCTGAGGGTCATCCTTATATTCGGTAGGGATTGCGTGAGCTCCAAGAAACGTTGGCACCAACTCTATTGGTCCTTCCGCATCGAGGGCAAGAACCGCCTCGAGAGTTTTTATTTCTGCATCAGTTTCCAATCCATAGCCAGACTTGGCCTCAACCGTTGTGGTGCCATTCGAAAACATGCGTTTCAGGCGAGGGCGTGTTTCTGAAATCAGCTCTTCAAGCGATGCCGAGCGCGTTTTTCCCACGGTAGAAACGATTCCTCCACCAGCTTGCATGATTTCCATATACGTCTTGCCCTGGATGCGCATTTCGAATTCAGCAGCTCGGTCGCCAGCCCAAACGACATGTGTGTGTGGGTCCACCAGACCTGGCATGATTACACCACCGCAAGCATCGAGCATTTCCTCTTCTGCATAGATAGCGCGCATTTCGTCGCTTGGGCCGACTGCAGCGATGAGATCATCTTCGATAAGTACAGCAGCATTTTCGATTATGCCTAAATTCCCTAAGGAATGCCCCCGCTGAGGTGATCCAGCGATTGTGAGCAACTGAGAAGCAGAATGAACTAGCATAATTCTTCCTTTGTCATCTTTAATCTCCGACATCTATTCTCGAATTTCTAACATCCAACCTCTTAGGAGATACGCAATTGAAGATGGGATTTCTGTGAATAGGGGGTGCCGGCGGAGCCGCCATCCCCTATTCACAGAAATTTCCTCGCCGAACTGCGTAAGTTCTACCTCTATTAGATTATCCCACGCACAAGCATAATTTCCATAACCCAAATCTTAAAGTTTACAAGCACCTAACAGTACCACTTTCTCATTTGCGATTTTTTAAGGTTGTGTGTATAATCTAACAGGCCTAAGGAAACAGCCACCTTTATGGGGGCTAGATTATTGGTTTGGCTAGAAATTGTCGATGAGATCGAAGATTCTATGTGTTGAAGGAAAATATGCGGGCACCCCTGTATTCGCAGAGCAATTAAAAGACAAAGAATACAAGGTGAGATCTGCTATGACAGGAAAGGATGCTCTGGCAATCCTAGCCAGTTATAAACCCCATGTTGTCATTGTCAACGCGCCCTCTATGCGAACGACGGGTATTCGCATCTGCCAATCATTACGAGATAATAAAGACGGCCTGCCAATCATTTTGATCTCTGATGAGGGGTTGTCCCCGTCGCCTGATGTAGTGGCGGCCAATGCAATCCTGTCCTTGCCCTTTACCGTTCGGAAATTGAACAATCGCATCAAAGCCTTGCTCCCCATGCAGAGAAAAAATAGCCTGAAGGCGGGTCCGATTTTGCTAGATGTGGAAGGGCATCAGGTTCGCTGCCAGGGACGCAAAACACATCTCACTCCCCGCCTTTCTCATTTGTTGCAAGTCCTGATGCGCCAACCTGGTGTGGTAGTCGTGCGCGAAGATCTTTTCCGTGAGGTATGGGATACGGATTTTGTTGATGACACTCGCACATTGGATGTGCATATTAGTTGGCTGCGAAAAGCGTTGGAGAAGGACCCCCGTAAGCCAAGGTTTTTGAAAACCCTGCGGGGGGTTGGTTATCGTTTAGACGTTTAACGTCAACTGATCCCCATTGATTTTAACCAATCGAATAGCAACCTTTTCCCCCATTGTGGGTAGAACTAACTTGTTGGAGATTTCGCCTTTTCGCAACGGGCGCGCTGCCTGATTTGCGCTTTGGAAAATATCTCCGTCCCAGGAGGGATCGACTTCCCAGTAATCTAGTTCCTCGAGTAGAGATTCATCTACTCGAATAATGGGATGCTCGAGTTCCCTTTGAATGGTAATCAGATCCCTTAGGTCAGAATCACCTCCAGGGGGTCGCGCCTGAGCTTCCTGCTCTAAGGCAGTCACAGACCCTGGGATTTGAACCAACCTGTTTCGCGTTGTCTGGATCGCGCGCCACTGGGCATCAGAAGCGATGAACCGTCTTCCCAATTGCGCAGCCATAACCGCGCTGGTACCCGATCCACAGAAGAAGTCCGCCACGATCTCCCCTGGGTTGGATGACGCCAGGACGATACGTTCCAACAAAGCTTCGGGTTTTTGGGTAGGGTACCCGGTGCGCTCGTTGTGCAAGCGGGCGACTACCGGAAAGTACCACCAATCTTCGGGTACTTTGCCGCGCTCCAGATCAGGCACTTTTCCAAAACCCGCTTTGGGTGAAGACTGGAATGTTTTTACTGTGTTGGGGTTGTACGGCTCACGCACGTCATCAACATTGAAAGTGTACTCATCGCTCTTTGTGTACGAGAGGATCGTATCGTGTTTACGGTTGAAGGCACTGCGGATGGGTGAAGGGCCATGATATGCCCAAATGATCTCATTCAACAAGCGCTCGGGTCCGAAGATCTCATCAAGGAGCAAACGAGCATAATGATTGGCGTGCCAGTCCAGGTGCAGATAGAGGGTTCCAGTCGGGGCTAGCAGCCTGTGCATCAGCGCCAATCTGGGATAGAGCATGTCCAGGTATGCATCGATATCTGGCCAATGATCGGTATATCCCTCAACGGTTTGCCACTCTTCGGGGCGCCGCGAGTCTTCCCCTCGCCCCACTCTTGCCTTCCAACGTTTGTTGGTGAAAAATGGCGGGTCTGCGTAGATCAAGTGGATGCGCCCCTCATACTCATCCAGCAACGCAGACATAACAGCCAGATTATCGCCAAAGATCAGACGGTTGTCAGCATTGACATGAGGATACCCTCGTCCTTGGGGGTACAGGATGCTATCAGTGTGCAATGAGGCAGGAATAGGTGAAGGGGGAGTCTTACTTGGCCAGGTTAGGGTGGGCATTTGAGTATGTGCACAAGGGAGTTAGGGTGTAAGGGAGATCGTTCTCCCAAACTCCCTAACTCCCCTGCATGATTACCTTACCAATCTCCAAGCTCCAGGCATGAGTAAAACTGCTAATGCAATCTTGAGCGCATCTCCTACCAGGAAAGGATGGAAACCGAGCACCAAAGCTTCGGACATGTTGCCAACGTAAATAGCCAACCAGGTCAGGCCAAAGGCATAGATCACCATTTCCCCAACTAGGAATGGCAATAAGGCTGTCCGAATATCGCGATCTAAGCCTTTTTCAGCCAACCAACCCGCGACATAGGCCGCAACAACAAACCCTACCAGGTATCCACCGGTTGCGCCGGTCATGTAAGCCAGACCATGCGCGCCGCCGGCAAAAACTGGCATCCCAGCCAACCCCATTCCAAGATAGAGGATCATACTGATGCTGGCGCGGTTCTTGCCCAGTGCCACACCGACCAGTAGTACAGCTAAGGTCTGCCCGGTGATTGGCACGGGTGAGAATGGCAGTACAATGCGGATTTGCGCAAAGACAGCTACCAAGAGACTTCCGCCGACGATAACGAGTAGATCTCGCACGAGACGGCTGGTTTTAGGGAATAATCGTTGCGTGATTGTGGGCGCGATGGTTGTTTGCATAAGGCTATTTTCCGAATTTGTCCTTGAGGATATCTTCTAAAGTTGGTTGACCAATTTCCTGCAGTTCGTAGCGCACTCTTTGAGTGGGCTTGTTGATCTTGAGCAATTTGCCCAGATCGATGGGGGTGCCGATGATCACTAGATCAACGTCGGCATTGTTGATGGTTTGTTCCAGTTCTTTCATTTGCTCGTCGCCGTATCCCATGGCTGGGAGCACATCGCCAGTGGTGGGATATTTCTCGTAGGTGGCTTTGATCGAACCCACTGCATAGGGTCGCGGGTCAATGATCTCGGCAGCGCCAAAACGTCGCGCGGCGACCCAGCCGGCACCGTAGGCCATTTCGCCGTGAGTCAGCGTGGGGCCATCTTCTACCACCAGGACGCGTTTCCCGCGGATCGCGGCAGGATCATCCACAAACAAGGGTGAAGCACCCTCGATGATCACAGCCTCCGGTTTGAGGGCGTGTAAGCTCTCCTGGACAGCCATCACGGCGTCGGCATTTGCTGTGTCTACTTTGTTGATCACAAAGACATCGGCTTGCCGGCAAACGGCCTCACCGGGATGATAGGATACTTCGTGTCCTGGGCGATGTGGGTCTGCTACCACAATTGACAGATCAGGCGTATAGAAAGGCAGATCATTATTGCCACCATCCCAAAGGACGATATCAGCTTCCTCTTCGGCTTTACGCAGGATCGCTTCGTAGTCCACGCCCGCGTAAACGATCACATCGTTGACAATATGAGGTTCGTATTCCTCGCGTTCCTCGATGGTGCATTCGTATTCATCCAGGTCGTCAAGTTCAGCAAAGCGCTGCACTTTTTGAGCGATCAAGTTTCCATAGGGCATTGGGTGGCGGATGGCGGCAACTTTGAACCCCATGTCACGCAATATCAATGAGACCCGGCGGGTGGTCTGGCTCTTCCCCGAACCAGTCCGGACCGCGCATACGGAAACCACAGGTTTTGTAGATTTGACCTGTGTGCTATTAATGCCCATCAGACGGAAGTCAGCCCCAGCAGCGAGCACTTCGGAGGCTTTGTGCATGACATACTCATGGGGAATATCACTATACGAGAAGATGACCTGCTCGATTTCACTCTCTTTGATCAGCTGGATCAAATCGCTTTCAGGGAAAATGGGAATCCCTTGAGGGTACAGAGAACCAGCTAGCTCCGCTGGATATTGACGTCCCTCGATGTTGGGAATTTGCGTTGCAGTGAATGCCACAACTTCATAGTCGGGGTTATCCCGGAAATAAATATTGAAATTGTGGAAGTCGCGCCCAGCGGCGCCCATGATTAGGGTTTTTACAGGCATTACTTATGCTCCTTAAAAATTTCTAATCGGTCTGCGTGGTCTAATTGATTTCTCTGGGTCGAATTCGGACTTCCAGACCTTGGACAAATTCGACGAGGAGAGTATTATAAAAATCAGGCGATAAGTTTGCAAGATATATGTTTCCTTATCGCCTGATGAACTTTATCACATTACTTCAGGGGCTCGAATGGCTAATAATCTCAAGGCATTTGCAATGGTTTGCTTGGCAGCAGCCACCAGACGTAAACGTCCTGCCAACTTGTTATTTGTTTCAGCCTTCAAAACAGGCACAACGTGATAAAAACTGTGGAAAGCTGTTGCCAGATCAAATGCATAGCTGGCCATCACCAGTGGACGGTACTCCTTGGCAGCCTGTTGTACCACAGATGGGAAGCGGGATATCAATTCAACGAGTTCGACCTCGTGGGGTAAGAGATCGTAGTCAAAGTCAGCCAAGCCTGGCATGTCACCAGCTTTCCGCAAGATACTGCTGGCTCTCACATGCGCATTTTGAATATATGGGCCGGTATGGCCGTCGAAGCTGAGCGCCTCGTCGATATCGAAAATGATATCCTTGTTGTTATCCACTGAAAGCATGGCGTATGCTAAAGCCCCCAGGCCAACCTGTTGGGCGACGTCCCGGCGCACCTCTTGCGAGAGGTCGGGGTTTTTCTCAGCAATTTCAGCCAATACGCGCTTGATTGCTTCATCCGCGACGGTTTTGAACAGTACCACAGTTCCTCTACGTGCAGACATAGCCCCCTCAGGCAGGCTCACAAAGCCATACCCCAGGTGGTGGCATTTCTTTGCTTGTTCGAACCCCCATAATTCCAGGATCTTGAAAGCTTGCTGAAAGTGAAGGCTTTGGCGCACGTCAACCACATAGACAGAGCGATCGACACCAAACTTCTCGAATTTATCTTTTGCCAGGGCCAGGTCTTTGGTCAGGTACAGCGTAGTGCCATCATTGCGCAATATGACGTTGGTGCGGTATTTCTCCTTTTTTAGCCCTAACTTCTCATCGATCTTGACGATCACAGGTCCACCAGCGGGCCGTTCATCATCAGCAATCCCCTTGGCAATCAGCTCCTCGACGATGGCTTTGGAAGGCTCGTCAACGTCACTTTCGTAGAACCACACATCGATATCGATATCCATCGTACTCAAGATATCGCGAAGTTCATCCATACTCCATTCACGCGTTTCTAACCACAATTTCCGCAGGTATGGATCCCCAGAGTCCCACTGGCGATACATCTCTCGGCGCTCGGCATCATATGCCTCTCGCTGTTCTTTTTCTTCTGGGCTTTCGTCATCCTTGGGCGTGAGCATGTTGGTGGCTTCTACATACAAGTTCAACAGCCATTGTCCGCGTTCGTGGATTTCTTCAGGTTCCTGCCCTTTGTAGAACTTCTCATAAATCCACAGCACGGTGATGACGCCCAATCCCAGGTCCCCGGGATAAGAAGCCCGGATGGTCTCGAACCCGGCGAATTGAACCAGGCGGGCTAACACCTCTCCCAGGATTGCATTCCGATAATGTCCAATGTGGAAAGAGTGGTGGGTGTTCGGTTGGGCGTACTCCACCATCACACGTTCAGTTTTTGCTGCTCCCTTGCCAAATTCGTTCCCATTTTCCAGAACTTGGTCGATGACGCGGCGGCTGAAGTCGCTAGCAGAAAAATATAGGTTGAGATAACCCTTTACCGCTTCTACCCGGCTAAAACCTTCCGGAGTGCCAATCTGAGAAGCAACTCCTTCTGCGATCTCTTGGGCACGCGCCGGCACATTGACCTTTTTCCCCGAACGTGCTTCTTGCGCAGCAACCTGGAAAAATGAAGTCGATATGCCCCAATCGCCGCTAAATGGGATTGGGTTCCATTGGAATTCTTTCGGTGCAGGAATATCGTTCTGGGAGCAATATTTTTGGATGAGTGCCCCGATGGAGTGTTGTTCAGCTTCAAACATAGATCACCAAAGGTAAAGGAGCTACAAGACCAAGTTCAAGTTGGTCGCTGCGGGTGGAGATTATAACATGCTCAAAAGCACGTAATTCCCAGAGTGAGGAAACACAAAAAGCGGGAGCTAATTTTCAAGCTCCCGCTGATTCACAACCTGGAGATCGATCTATTTTGCAGGTCTAATTTTCGAGAGCGGCCAATTTTTTCATCAGGCGGCTCTTTCGGCGCGCGGCATTATTCTTATGAATGATACCCTTTTGCGCAGCCTTATCTAGCGCCTTTACAGCTCTCATTGTCGCCTCGCGAGAGGCCTCAACATCGCCACTTTCAATCAGATCAAGTGCTGTCCGAACATAAGTGCGGGCACTGCCGCGATAAACTCGGTTATGGATGCGACGTTTTTCGTTTTGTCGATTACGTTTAATTGCAGACTTAATATTAGCCAAGTCAAACCTCCGAAACTTGGATGGAACTTTTGATTTTGACGAAGGCGTATTTTACATGAGTGAGGTGATTTTGTCTACCCTTCGGTGCGTAAAACGTACAGCAGGCCCCACATCCCTTTTTTCAGTTAGCTTTTATAAAAATATACGCGCGCATGAATTACTTCATGGTAACATGGAAGCCCCCAGGCTGGCCGGGTGATCGCTCTCCATGATCCTAAACGGAGGCTTTGCTGAAGTCGAAGGATAATGGTGAGAGGAAAGTCCGCACTCCACAGAGCACGGTGCCGGATAACGTCCGGGGTGGCGAAAGCTGCCGGATCGGGCCACAGAAACATACCGCGAAACTCACGCCAGCGTGAGCCGTAAGGGTGAAATGGTGGTGTAAGAGACCACCGGCGCGGCAGTAATGTCCGCGGCCGGGTAACCCCCACCGGGAGCAAGGCCAAGCAGGGACGATGTGGCTGCTCGTCGCGTCTAGTCCCGGGTAGGCTGCACGAGGCGCGCCGAGAGGCGTGTCCCAGATAGATGATCACCCAGGCGGGATTTCCCGCTGGACAGAATGCGGCTTATAGGTCGGCCTGGGGATTGAGTCAAAATGCCAAAAGATAACCGCCCTACTGTTTGGTCTTCAGAGCAAGGAGATTTGCGCAAGAAGGATCAAAAGAAATCTGCAAACAAAACCTCGCTGCCACCTCAACAGCAGACTGCGTACTTACACCGCGAGTCAAAAGGACGTGGTGGAAAGACGGTTTCCCTGGTGAAGAACCTGGTGCTTTCTGAAGCTGATTTGAAAGCGCTGGCAAAGAGTATAAAGCGAGCCTGTGGTACCGGGGGAACGATCAAGAATAACGTTATCGAAATTCAAGGTGAACACCGTGAAAAGATCGCAGAGGTGTTACGTAAACAGGGGTACAAGGTGGTAATTGCCGGGGGGTAAGATTCCAAGAAGGAACTTGAATCACTGGAGTGAGGGATTTCCAAATGAGTCGTAAACGACGTAAGCGTAACAATCGCCGAACGAAACGCCAGGGGTTGAGGCTAGGGTGGCTGCTTTGGGTTGCGGGGGTGCTTACGCTTGCATACTTTGCCCTCAAATATTTACCTGGAAAAATCGAGGCAATGGAATGGGCGGCAGAGGCACCACCAACACCGAGCTTCACCCCCACTCCATATCCGACACCCCTTGCCCCAGCAATTGCTGGAGATGACCCCGATCTGGACGCTTTATCGGCTTACATGCTTGAACTCATTAATGTGGACCGGGTTCAACATGGTTTGCAACCTGTGGTATGGGATGCGCTTGCGGCCGACGTTGGCCGCTTACACGCCGAAGAGATGGCGGCTGCCGGATATATGTCACACTGGAATCGGATGGGGTTAGGGCCGGATATTCGCTATGCTCTATCGGGTGGGCGAGACGTGATTATGGAGAATGTTTTCGCTTCATTCCAACGCTATGATGATGGCAGTGTAGTTTGGGAAGATGATTGGGCCGCGCGCGTGCATGAAGCCCAGGTGGCTTTGATGAAAAGTCCGGGTCACAGGGCGAACATCCTCACACCAGAGCACACTCATGTGGGCGTTGGGATGGCTTATGATGAGGAAACAGGAGAGTTTCGTATCGCGCAAGAATTTGTTAACCACTATCTCGTTGTTGAGGATAGCTTTGGCGGTCAGATGGTAGCTGTTCAACCCGGTGATTCCCTTGCTTTTGGCATCACTCTGATGCCTGGGGCTACGCAACCTCTGGTCAATCTAGCGTATGAACCATTCCCGCAAGCGATGACGATTTCTGAACTGAATGAAACATCGACCTATGAATCTCCCGCCGCTTTTGTGGACGTGATCGAACACACAGTTGATCTACGTGGAAATCTGGCCATCCCTGTAACGATACCCAATCTTCCACAGACTGGTTATTACCATGTTCGGATCTGGGTTCAGGTAGCGGGTGAGAGCGTTCCAGCCAGCAACATTGTCATTAGCGTTGGGGAATGACCTCATGCTATCTGGGTCTTCCTGTAACTTATTAGAGAATATCTTTCGAGAGCCATAATTTCACTTTACGAGATTTTTGCTAAGCACCTCATATAATTCCCTCACATTTTCCATAATGTAATCTGGTTGGAAATCTGCATCAACCAGGTCATCAGTTTTTGTTTCTCCGCTCAAAACCAATATGGTAGTGATCCCGGTGGTTCCCATAGCGATATCGGTATACAGCCGATCGCCGACCATGGCCAATTGGCCAGGGCGAAAGCCGGTTTTTGTTGTTATTGAATCTACCATAGGAGGGTGAGGTTTACCTACAATCACATCAGGCTGCCGCCCTGTAGACGCCGCAACCATGGCGATCATCGAGCCGATATCTGGCATAAATCCATTTTCAGTGGGGCAATTTATATCAGGGTGAGTGGCGAGGTATGGGACGCCTTCCCGCACTAAATCACACAGCCGCCAAATTTTCTCATACGTCAATGTGGTATCGAAGCCCAGCACTGCATAATCTGGGTTATGTTCTACGAGGTCGAAACCATGCTGAATGAATTCTCTTTCTAGTGAGGGTGTCCCTACCAGTGTAACGCGCGCCCCAGGCTTGCTTTTCTTGATGAATATGGCCGTTGCCTCTCCGGAGGTAAGAATATCATCACGACTGGCTGGCACCCCAAACTGAGTCAGTTTATCCACATAGTCTGAACTCGAGCGAGATGAATTATTTGTCAAGAAGTAATAAGGAATTGCTCGATCTCTAAGAAATCCGATCAAGGCTTTTGCACCGCGAATCAGCCGATCCTCAAGGTAGAGGGTGCCATCGAGGTCAAAGAGGAAGCATTGGGTGTCAAGTAGGTTTTCAGGGTCCATATCCCGTATTATATCCCTGGTATACTCCTCACCATGATCCCGCATAGTATTTATCTGCACATCCCATTTTGCACACACCGCTGCAATTATTGTGATTTCAACACCTACGCTGGTTTGGATGAGCTTATCCCCGCTTATGTGGATGCACTGGTCAGGGAAATAGAAATTTTGGCTGCTAGCATGGAGCAGCCGATTCAAATACAGTCGATCTATTTTGGGGGCGGTACGCCATCCTTGCTTCGAGAAAAAGCCTTGGACCGAATTATACGAAGTCTGGGCGATGCCTTTGATATCGAACCAACAACAGAAATCACGCTCGAGGCCAACCCAGGAACACTCTCGCTTTCCTATTTGCAAGCTATGAAAGCGATGGGGGTAAATCGCCTCAGTGTAGGGATGCAATCTGCTCATCCGAGTGAGCTGCAATTTCTAGAGCGAAACCATGATTATGTGGATGTTGTGGAAGCGGTCAAATGGGCGCGGTTGGCTGGGTTTGATAATTTGAGTTTGGATTTGATCTTTGGTCTGCCCGATCAACCTATCGACGTTTGGCGTGATACCCTTGATCTGGCTTTGGGATTATCCCCTGAGCATTTCTCGCTGTATGCCCTGACCATCGAAGCGGGTACGCCTTTGGGTCGCTGGAGTGACCGCGGGCTGATCCCAATCCCAGATGCCGATGCAGCCGCGGAAATGTATGAATTGGCTTGTGAAACTCTCTCAGCAAGAGGGTGTGTTCAATACGAAATTTCAAATTGGTCTGCAGCTCGGAACAAGGGTTCGCCCCAAATGCGAACCCTTGTTCCAGAGCTAGCGTGTCAGCACAACTTGCAATATTGGCGTAACCAGCCTTATCTCGGGCTGGGGGCTGGCGCTCATGGCTTTGTGGAGGGCTTGCGGACTGAAAATGTGGCCTCCCCCAGGCGATATATCCAGCAGCTTATCTTGGAAGAATGGGAGCCATTGGAATACCCATGCACACCTGCCACCGTTAAAACCAGTCCAATCGATCAAGATACGGAAATGCGCGAAACCATGCTGATGGGTTTGCGTCTCACGCGCGAAGGGGTATCGGATGAGAGATTTCGGGAGAGGTTTGGAATTTCGATGCGTGAAGTTTTCGAAATAGAGATCAGTGAATTAGAAAGTTGGGGATTAGTTGAGTGGGTGGAGCAAACTTTACGTCTCACGTTCAAAGGCCGCCTGCTTGGCAATCAAGTTTTCATGCAATTTGTCTGACGTTGCACGTTCAGCGTTATACATCTCTTTTTTTGCAGAATATTCACCAATTCAGCCAGTGCTTCACCAAATTCGCCCCGCAGTCTGCAGTTGGTATCTGCGCAATTCAACAATTGGATGCTAGTATCTAATTGGAAAGATCATAGAGAACGGCGATCGCGCTCGCGTATGATGGCGGTCGATGAGGTATGCTATGGAATCAAGATTTCTAGAAACTACCAATAAACCAGAATCGACTATGGCGAGCTGGTTGCTGTGATCCGGCTTGACAAAGAATTATCAAGTTTGTCAGGACTTCTGTCACAGCTTGAGCCAATAAATTTATTCGAATACAATATGATCAGTGCCATGGCACTTTCTCATTTACAACTTGGAAAAAGATGACTACAGTTGATTCGAATTGGGTTACATATGCAATTCGATTGGGTATAGTCGCATTGCTGACTTATATATTGGGGGTGCGCATCATCTGGATGCAGCGTAAACTGCCTGGCTGGCGAACTGCGTTTTTCCTTTTAACAGCGTCAACACTTTGGGTGATTTCAAGCATTGGTGAATTTGCGAGCTCTTCATTCGAAATCCAGGTATGGTGGGTGAGACTTGAATGGTTATGCTTGGCTATCATTCCAACAGTTTGGTTTTTCTACGGGTTGCTATACAATAATTGGGTCAAGAAGATGGATTGGAGGCATTTCCTTATCATCAGCATTGTCCCAATTATTGTGTATACGCTCTTCTTGACTAATGATTCTCATGGACTCTTATTCGATACCCATTGGGTAGAGATTGACAATTCCATCCCATTATTCAAAAAGTCATTAGGACCTGTCAGTTGGGTTTATATATTTTACGCCTATTTCTTATTAGCGTTCGGGTTTGTAATGATCATCTATAATCTCATAATTTCAAAGAGAATCACAATCTGGCAGGTCATTATATCGACAATCATTATTCTTGTGCCGTGGATCTTCGTAATGGTAAATTTAATATTTGATATCAAGAATTTTCCCGATATCGATCTTACATCACTCGCCTTGGTTATTACAAATCCAGTGCTCATTTGGTCGGCTTCCCGAAGGCAATTAAGGTCTCTCAGCTTGTATTCCATCGATACAGTATTTGAATCATTGAATACAGCCATTTTCCTGATTGGGGCTAACGATAGCGTATTGGATTTAAATCGTGCGGGCGAGCAGCTGGTTAAAAATTCCGTCATCCAACCCCATGAGAAATACCTCAGTGAAATCGTTGAAATCTATTCGGGTGAACTGGATCTTTCAAGTGACGCTGAAGACTGCGCTCAAATAATCTCGTTTTTATCCAATGGTGAGGTCAGAACATTCCAGGCTAATTTATCTCAAAATAGGAATTGGCTGGGAAAAGTCACGAGCAAGGTGCTGGTGCTCAGCGATATAACCGAACATGTGCGCCTTTATGAACAGGCCCAAGCAGAAATAGGCGAGCGCATGAAAGCAGAGCAAATCATAAAAGAATCTCTGCAAGAAAAAGAAATCCTGCTCAAAGAGATCCATCATCGGGTCAAAAATAACCTCCAGATCATTTCCAGCTTGCTGAATTTGCAGTCAGATCAGACAAGCAATCAAGTCGTTTCCGCATTTGTCACTACCAGTCAGAATCGCATCCATTCGATGGCGTTGATCCATGAAATGCTTTATCAATCAGGAAATATGGCGCAAGTCAGGTTTGATGATTACGTTCGAAACTTAGTGTCCCACTTTAAAGAAACAGCCTATCCACCCAATATAATGATCAATTTCGAGATCGAAATTGATGAAATACTGTTGGATATTGATACTGCCATTCAATGTGGGCTTATCTTGAATGAGCTTGTTTCTAATTCTCTCGAACATGCATTCCCCCAAGTGGAGCAAGGTTTAATTCATATCAAGTTTTCTAAAGCTCAACATGGATATTTATTGTGCGTTCAGGATGATGGCATTGGTTTGGCAGAGGAAATCAATGTCACCAAAACAGATACCTTGGGTTTGAAATTGGTATCTGCCTTGGTTCAACAGTTGGGTGGAGAGGTTGAATTAGATCGTTCGGGGGGAACCAGGTTTTCGATCATATTTATTGACGCAGTATGAGCGATGCTCCGATTGGGGGTAGCAGGCAAAAATATCAATGGTTCATTCTCGAGGCTGGCTGGTTACTTTACTGTTAAACACTGCGTTTCAACAACTGATTTGCTAACTTGGCCAGTGCTTCTCCGGCTTCCCCCTGCGGGTCCGCATCTTCGAGGTCTTGGAGGGCAAGGGAAGTCAACCGTTCAGCCTCGTTTCTGGTGAAATCTCGTCCTCCCTCCTTTTCGAGCAGCCCGGCGATTTCAGGCACTTCTTCTTTTGTGATTGGACCATGTCGCCAGCGCGCTGCAAATGCTTCATTTCTCTCTAATCCATACAATACGGGGAGCGATTTCTTCCCCTCAACTAGATCGCTGGCCACCGACTTGCCGGTAATTTCAGCGTCTCCCCAGATGCCCAGGTAATCATCAAGGGCTTGAAAAGCCAACCCCAAATCGCGGCCGAAATTCTTGAACGCAAGGCGAGTTTTTTCATCCACTTCTGCAACCAGCGCACCCAGTTCTGTGCATGCTTCCAAGAGCGCAGCAGTCTTTCCACTTACCATTGGCCAGTAGTCTTCGATCGCCAGATCGACTCTATCTTCATATGAAATGTCGAGATATTGACCCTGGGTAAGGTATAAACAAGTACCCTGAAGGATGTGTGTTGCTTCCAAGGCGATGTCTGGAGTCGTTGTTTCCTTCAAGCGCATGACAGCCAGGTGTGCCAGGGTGAACATCGTATCCCCTGTATTGATAGCTTGCGCCATTCCCCATAGCTTCCATACTGTGGGACGACCTCGCCGTAGCGGGCTATTGTCTTCGATATCATCGTGGATTAGTGAGAAGTTGTGCACCAGTTCAACAGCTGCGGCCGCTGGCAATGCGTTGCCCCATTCCCCACCTGCGGAGGCTGTCGTGAGCAACAGCAGCAGCGGACGGACCCTTTTGCCGCGTGCTTTTGGTCCTGCCCCCTCGCCGTCCCAGCCCATGGCATAGCTCAACATGTCATAAAGCCCCTGAAAATATTGGTTCCGGGAAATATCGACCGCCTGCTTGAGCTCAGTTTCAATCGCGGGTAAGTAGTCGTCAATGAGATGCTGAAGGGCCATATTCGAATTCTAAGAATCTTGTTTTGTGAGGGGCGTCGCGCGCAGTTCTTTTAGATTTCCAATTCCTGCCGCGAACATCGTGACCTGGATCTCGCGTGTGATTTCTTGTATGGTCAATATAGTATCGTCTAGTGACTGTGTAGCTGCTTTGAGGAAGGGACCAGCCATGCCCCCGAGGGTAGCCCCCAAAGCGATGCATTTCGCGATATCAAGACCCGAGCGTAATCCCCCAGAAGCGAAAATTGGAATATCAGGTGCGATCTGATAGACGTTCTCGATCGATTTCGCCGTTGGGATACCCCAATCAAGGAATGTGGCTGCAAGCCGAGCTTGGCTTGCATTCTCGGCGCGGTGCATTTCCACCTGAGACCAGGATGTGCCCCCCGCACCGGCTACGTCGATTCCGGAAACCCCCGCTTGAAAAAGTTGCCAAGCAGCATCGACTGATATGCCCCAGCCAACCTCTTTGGCGATCACCGGGACGGAAAGTTGGCTGCAAACCCGTTCGATCTTTTTCAAGATTCCAGAAAAGTTTGTATCCCCCTCGGGTTGGACAGCCTCTTGTAAAGCGTTCAAATGCAAGACCAGGGCATCTGCTTCGATCATATCCACGGCACGCTGACAGTGTTCCACATCATATCCGTAGTTGAGCTGAACAGCTCCCAAATTGGCGAAGAGCAAGATATCTGGGGCAAGCTCTCTAACCTTGAACGAGGGGGCCAGTTCAGGATGCTCAAGGGCTGCACGCTGGGAGCCAACGCCCATAGCTATGCCGGTCTCTTGAGCCGCTTCTGCCAGTGTGCGGTTGATCGCGCCGGCTTCATCCGTTCCCCCTGTCATTGCTGAGATCAAAATCGGCGCTTTGAGAGAGCGGCCGAACAGGATCTGGCTTAGCTCGACAGCTTCCAAATTAAGCTCTGGCACGGCCTGGTGAACAAAGCGATAGCGTTCCAAACCAGTAGTCAGGCCGGAGTCTACATCTTCTTCCAAGTTTATCCGAATGTGATCTGCCTTTCGGGAAATTGTCGGCGTAACTTTTGACATCAAACAGTGTTCCTTAGGTGAGAGGCTATCTTACCAGTCGGATTCAGGCCTGTCAACTTGGCTTGACAGGAGCGAGAAGCGGGCTGTAAAATTGCCCAGATCAATTAAAAAAATAGCAAATTGGCTGAAACAATCCAAGGAGGATCTCCCATGAACGAAGAAGTACTTGAAAAAGTAAAAGCAATTATTGCTGAGTTGTTGGATATCGATACTGGCGAAATTACCGCTGAATCCCGTTTCCGAGAAGACCTTGAAGCTGACTCCCTCGATTTGGTCGAACTGATTATGGAATTCGAAGAGGCTTTTGGAAGTGAGATCTCTGATGAAGATGCTCAGAAGATCACCACTGTTGGTGAGGCTGTCAAGTACGTCTCAGAACGCATGTAATA
Source organism: uncultured Anaerolineales bacterium (assembly GCA_964438295.1). Taxonomy (GTDB): domain Bacteria; phylum Chloroflexota; class Anaerolineae; order Anaerolineales; family UBA11858; genus NIOZ-UU35. Next base: position 31,615 of record CAYTKR010000014.1, on the reverse strand, counting down.
CTTGATTTTTACTGAGAGCAAATAAAAAGCGCAGCTTTCGGCTGCGCTTTTTATTTGCTCAAGTTTGGGAGTAGTAGACCGGAATAAGGATGGATCACCCCAAACCTCGTTCGAACTTCCTACAAAAGATCTGGAATCTCCTCAGGGTGTTTGGCAACGCGTACCCCAGCATCTTCCAAGGCTTTGATCTTGTCCACTGCCAGGCCTGTACCACCTTGCACGATAGCGCCAGCGTGGCCCATGCGTTTGCCAGGAGGGGCAGTCTGACCGGCGATGAATCCAGCTACGGGCTTGGTTACGTTATTCCTGATGTAATCGGCAGCCTGCTCTTCGTCAGTGCCGCCGATTTCGCCGATGAGCACGATCTTCTTGGTTTTGGGGTCCTCTTCGAACAGGCGTAGACAATCGATGAAGTTTGTGCCATTTATGGGGTCGCCGCCAATGCCGACGCAGGTGCTAACTCCCATGGCTTTCTCTTTGAGTGCGTAAAGCACCTCATAGGTCAGCGTGCCAGAACGGGAAACGACCCCTACATCTCCGGGGATGGCGATATTTCCAGGGATAATGCCGACTTTGGCCTCGCCAGGGGTCAACAAACCTGGGCAATTTGGGCCTACCAGTCGGACGCCCTTTTGGTCGAGATAGTTACGTACACGCATCATATCCAGGACGGGGATGCCCTCGGCAATGCAAACGATCAGTTTGATGCCGGCATCGGCAGCTTCGAATATAGCATCTGCTGCGAAACGAGAGGGCACAAAGATCACGCTGGCGGTAGCGCCAGTGGCTTCCCTGGCTAATTTGACTGAGTCGAAAACGGGGACTTTGCCATCCATGATCCACTCACCACCTTTGCCTGGAGTTACGCCCGCGACCAGGTTTGTGCCATAATCCAGCATTCTTTGGGCGTGGAACAGCCCTTCACGGCCGGTGATACCTTGCCCGATGAGTTTTGTGTTTTTATCGACGAGAATACTCATTTGATATACCTTCTTTCGACTTCCCCTATGGGGATCAAGATGAGCCCTTAGCCGCGGCAACGGCTTTTTGGGCGGCATCGGCCAGGGTTTTGGCTGTGATCATCTCGGCCTCGGCCAGTAGCTGACGACCTTCTTCAGCGTTGGTGCCCACCAGGCGCACTACCATGGGGACATCAGGTTTGACATCATCCATGGCTGCCAGAATGCCACGCGCCACTTCATCACCACGGGTAATGCCTCCGAAGATGTTGATCAGCACAGCTTTAATATTTTTGTCGGAGAGGATGATGCGGAAGGCCGCGGCTACTTTCTCGGCGCCAGCGCCGCCACCGATATCTAGGAAGTTTGCAGGTTCGCCACCGAAGAGTTTTATCACGTCCATTGTGGTCATCGCTAATCCAGCCCCATTGACCATACAGCCGATATCGCCGTCGAGTTTGATATAGGAGAGCCCATATTTGCGGGCTTCAATTTCGGAATCGTCTTCGATGTCGAGATCGCGCTTTTCGGCCAGTTCTGGATGCCGAAAGAGGGCATTATCGTCCAAAACCATTTTCCCGTCTACGGCCAGCAATTTGCTGTCAGCAGTGATCACTAACGGGTTGATCTCAGCCAGGTTGGCGTCGCTTTTCTTATAAGCCTCCCATAATCCACCAGCGATTACGCCAAAGGACCTCCAATGTTCACGTGGCAGATCAATCCCTGCCGCGATGTCGCGGGATTGGTACCCTTGCAGACCCAAAAGCGGATCGATGTGCACTTTGATGATCTTCTCTGGGGTAACGCGGGCGATTTCCTCGATATCTACACCGCCTTCGGATGATGCCATCATCACGGGACGACGAGCCGCGCGGTCATTGGTGATTCCCAGATAGATTTCCTTTTCAATATCCGCAGCTTCATCAATGAGCACTTTGCGGACCGGCAGTCCTTTGATCTCAATGCTTAGAATTTGTGTAGCCAGTTCCTCGGCTTCATCAGGATCCTTCGCCAGGCGGATGCCGCCAGCCTTCCCACGACCACCGACAAGCACCTGCGACTTAACAACAACGCGGCCACCCAGTTCTTCGGCAATTTGCTTGGCCTCTGCTGCGGTAGCCGCTACTCTCCCTTTAGGGATCGGAACGCCGTACTCGGCAAAAATCAATTTTGATTGATACTCATGTAATTTCATAAATTTATTGCTCCCTGGTGGTTTAGTCTAGGAGAAATTCGCGGGGCGATTATACCATGATGGAATTTGGTACTTGCATGGTCAAAGATAAAGGAATCGGAGTGTAGTTCGTCCGAAAATTTATGCCCGCTGGGAATTTTTTCGTCAAGTTAGTATCTAATCATGAGGCTGATTTGCAACGCGGTTTCTGCCATTATTTTTTGCTTGATAAAGGGCAATATCAGCCCGACGTAACAAATCATCGATCGTATCGTCAACTCCGGTCATTACGGATACACCGATACTCATGGTGAAATGGATCACTTCTTCATGAGCTTCAATAATCTGTTGTGCAAGGATAGCTCTTAGGCGTTCAGCGAGTTTTAAGGCTTCGTCTAATCCTGAGTTTGGCAGGATAATGCCAAATTCGTCACCACCCATTCGTCCTGAAAAATCTGTCTCACGCAAATTGTCGCAAAAGGTGTCGGCAATTTTTTTGAGAACAAGATCTCCTACCGCGTGCCCATGAGTGTCATTGATGTCCTTGAATTTGTCTGCATCCAACATCAGAAGAGATAATGGAATGGTATACCGTTGTGAACGGCTGAATTCTTCACGGATTTTCTGCATGAAATGACGTCGATTTGCCAGTGACGTCAAGTCATCTTTCATCGCGATCATCTCTAAACGGATAGCCATGTCCCGACGTTCAGTGATATCTACAATTGAGGAAAAGGCCGCGCGTTGCTCCTCGAAAGAAATGATATTTGCTGAAAGATCTGCCCAGAATCTATTCCCTCCCGCGCTGATAAGTTGGACTTCAAAATTTTGGACATAACCTTGTCTTTGAAGGGTTGACAAAATTTCTTTTCGATCTTTAGGGTTTTCGTAAAAATCAAGAACTGGTTTCCCTATGACGTGATTTTGGGTGATCTTTAGTTTATTCGCTGCTTGAGGATTTATGTAAAGAATGATCCCATCTTCTAGGCGAGAGATGACGATGGGAAAAGGAGCATTTTCAACTAGTATTCGATAACGTGTTTCTAAGTTTCGCAGGTTTTGTTCTGTTTGTATTCTCTCAGTCATCTCTTTTTGTAGCGCAGTATTCAATCTGTAGAATCGAGTGGTTATTAAAGAGATAATGCCGAGCACGAAGAGAATGCCAAACAATGTCAGATAGAACCAGGTCAGGTCAGGCTTTGGATTACGGTCATAAAGAAAATCTTCTAGAGATAATTCGGCTGGGGCCATATTCATCTCGTTGTAGATTTCTCCAATGCGTTGCCAGCGACCGGGATTCATATACCCTATTTCTACGACTTCGGGTAGGATCAAGCGGTGTGTTTGCTCGGCTTCGAATAATAAATGTTCCTGTGAGTGGCGCTGACTGTACTTTGAATATATCAAATCCACAATCTCTTCGGAATGATTCAAGGCATATTCCCAACCTCGCAACGACGCTTCTAAAAAAGCTTTCACCCGTTCGGGGTGCTCACGAATTTGTGCCTCGGTGGTGAAGAGAGTATCTCCGTAAAAATCGATGCCACTAGCCCTAGGATTAAAGATTTGATATTCAAGCCCAGCCTGTTTCAACAAGAATGGCTCGTCTGTTGAATAGGCAGAAATGGCCGCCACCTGACCCTGGATCAATGCCTCAGGGTCAAAACTATGTGGGCGTTGGGTGAGATCATTGGGTGAGATCCCCTCTGATTCGAGATACGCTAATAATTCAGCGGCATGCGCTTCGATCATGACCTCTTTTCCGGCCAGGTCGTGGATATTGTCGATCCCTCGGTCCTCAACAGATAATAGAATTAATGGAGAGTGTTGGTAGATAGAAGCCAATGCCACAACGGGTTCCCCTTGGGCTCGCAATAACAATAAATCCGAAGCCGCAATTCCAAAATCTGCATCCCCTTGCAATACGACTTGAGCTGGTTCGTCGGCTCCATCCGGTGCTTCCATTAAATGTACATCCAACCCAGCTTCCTCATAGTAACCCTGCTCCAATGCTGCGTAATAACCGGCAAATTGGAATTGGTGTTTCCATTTGAGTTGCACAGTAACTGGATCTAATTCCTGATTGGGTAGATCCGGTTTGGGTTGACAGGCCGATAATGAGAAATACAAGACCAGCGCCAAAATGGAACGAACAATCCACAGCAGCGTGAATAATTCCAATAAATGTGTAGATCGTACAATTGTTTTTGGACTCATTTAATATCTTTCTTAACGTTTAAGATTGAAGAATTATACACGCGGCTTGGTAAGTTAATACATTTAGGACTTACGCAGTTCAGCGAGAAAATGGCTGGGAATAGGGGGTGGGGGCTTCGCCCCCACCCCCTATTCCCAGCCCAATCCACTTCAAGTGCGTAACTCCTATACATTAAAACCCCTCAATGATCTCAATACTGATCATCGAGGAATTTCGACAGAATACCGTATTTTGGATGTGTTTTAGGTTTTCGAAGGCTGCGGTCGCAGAAAGGTCGCGACCCCATTTTTAATTACTTTTACGCGTAGGGAAAGCAGCACAGCTACGATCCCGGCGTATATCCACGGGTCAGCGACACCCTGTTTGACCAGCCAGATGTAGTGCACCACGGCCAATATCCCGGCCAGATAAACCAATCGATGCAATCTCTTCCAGTTCTTTTTGAGCCGACGCTGCCAACCTTTGGTTGATGTGATTGCCAGCAGAAGTAGGATGATGCCTGTTATCAAGCCGACAATGGCGTAACGCTTCTCCAAGAGCGCGTCCTGGATCAAAGCAAAATCGAAGAAGTAATCCACGCCGATGAAGATCGCAAAATGGAGGCTGGCATACATAAAGCTGTACACCCCTAGGGGGCGGCGAAGCTTGAGTGCAGGTCTGAACTTGAAAAGGAAGTTTATTGGCGTACAAGCTAGAGATAACAGCAAAAGGATCAGCGCTGTCTTGCCTGTGCGCAGGGTTGCTTCCCGAATAATGTCGGGACCTAAATTCCCTTGCCAGAAATCCCATATTCCTACGGCTAAGGGAATCCAGGCTCCGATGTGTGTAATGACCTGAATGAGTTTCAGGTTCTGCGTTCCACGTTTCATGTTGTCCTCCTAAAGATTATTCATTTCTAGCAAATCGGTTTTTTGTCAATGTATTTGGTATCTTTTTATGACTCCACTAAAAAAAAACTACCTGAAGAGGGCGGGAAACTCGCTTGGTGGCTTTTTGCAGTAGAGTCTTTTAAGATATCCAAAAACCGGGTTTCATATTAATAATTTATCCTCAAATCCATGCCATTATAGAGATGGGCAACTTCCTCTTCGTAGCCATTGAACAGGATCGATGCCCGCCGGCCAAATTCACCGATGCGGCGTTCTGTTGCTTGGGACCAGCGTGGATGGTCGACGTTGGGGTTGACGTTCGCATAAAAACCATATTCCTGCGGTGCTGCGGCCATCCACAAGGAGGTGGGTTGCTCGGTGACAAGGTCGATCTTGACGATGGATTTAATGCTCTTGAAGCCGTATTTCCAGGGTACGACCAAACGAATGGGGGCACCGTTTTGTGGGAGCAAATCTTTCCCGTAGAGTCCAGTGGCCATCAAGGTGAGATCGTGCATGGCTTCATCGACACGTAAACCTTCGACATAGGGCCATTCGTACCAGGCACTCTTTTGGCCAGGGAACTGTTGCTTATCGTACAAGGTCTCGAAACGAACATATTTGGCTTCTGCTTTGGGTTCTACTTCTGCCAACAGCTTGTGAAGGGGGAACCCAACCCAGGGAATGACCATCGACCAGGCCTCTACGCAGCGTAAGCGGTAGATGCGCTCTTCGGTTTCGAAATTGCGCAGATCCTCCATGGTGTAGGTTTTAGGATTGTGTACCAAGCCGCCAACTTGGACTTCCCAGGGAGATGTTTGGAAATCAGTCGCCATCTGGGCGACGCGCTGTTTATCGGTTGTGAATTCATAGAAGTTGTTGTAATTGGTGATATCTTCGAACGAATTCAAGGGGTCGCCAAGTTCATCAGTAGCTACATTTGCGCTTGGGGTCGTCTCTGTCCCAGGTTCGCCTTCGGCTGCGGCCACAGAACTGACGGCAGTAGATGCATTGGGGCCGCATGCGGCTAAGACAGCCGCACCTGCGCTGACTATGCCCATGCTCTTCAAAAACTCGCGGCGCGAGAGATAGACATGTTCTGGTGTGATTTCGGAGGATTTGATCTTATTCATTTTCTTGCTCCTTTTCTTTTCTACAGATAAAGATAAACCAATATTTCTTACTTTGCGAATCACGGATATGGCTCTGCTAGCAGAGTTTGAATGGCGGCTTCGGTTTCGGCATAGGCGCCCTCCCCGATATGGGTATAGCGGATGTGGCCATCTTTGTCGATCAGATATCGTGTGGGCCAATAGCGATTGTTGTATGCTCGCCAGGTAGAACCATCATTATCCTGAGCGACTGGGTAGGGTACATCGAGTTGAATGATGGCAGCTTTGAGATTGTCGAGATCGCGTTCATGATTGAACTCCGGGTAGTGATTGCCAATGACGATAAGGCCTTGATCTTTGTAGGTATTGTGCCATTCCCTCACCGAGGGAATTACATTGCGACAATTAATTCAACCGAAAGTCCACATCTCCAGTAAAACAACTTTGCCCCGTAATTCTGCTAATCGCAAGGGCGCATCGGTATTTAGCCAGACTTGGTTGGTTAGCTCTGGGGCTAGGCCAAAATTTGGCAGCGAATTTGTGGGCAATGATGTATTTGTAACCTGGTTTGATGAAGTAGACCCAGATGATTCTGAAATGTTAGGTTCAATATTTTGAGATGATGGATTTGCTGTTGTGCATCCAACCAGAAGAAATACCATTAATGATAAAAACCAATGATTCATGTGCTATCTCCAGTTGACCGTTGGTAATTATTGTTCACCAAACACCAATGTTTGTGGGAAAAATGAAAACCAGCCGAACCAGTATGCAAGATGCCCATTAATGCGGGGAGCTGTTTCTCCATCCGGTCCAAGCAGGGCGGCTTCGGTGACTTCCCAGGAGCGGCCTGCGGAGTCAATTACTTCATTTGGATCGTTTCCTGGAGTAAATTCTTCATCGGCGCGGTTATACGCGCGCACCTCTCCACCCGCCTTATAGGTAACCTCACCGCTGCGCTGACTTATGCCATCTACAGTAATGCCGCCTTGTGTGGCAAGTAAAACGACATGTGTTTGCCCAATGGCATCATTGATTACTTGGGCTTCCATTAAAATATCCAATGGATACGCCTTGGGAATCCCCTCAATTTGTAAGGCATAAATACGATCTTTGGTTGGTAGGAGATCACTGCGTTGCCAGACTGGGAACATCGTATCGTGATAGGCGAAATAATCTCCATAAGCCGCACCGGGATCATAGGGACGTTGATAGCCGGTGTCTACATCTAAGACAACGGAATCAGGGTGTTTTGTAAGCCAGGCTTCCCATGTAGTCACGACTATTGGAAGAATATTTAGCTTTATCCCAGTGCCAACCAATTTTCCTAGAACAGGTTCACCAGTTAACTGATTCCACAAGGTGCGTGTTTGTCGATCGTACATTAACTTATTGCTGCGGAACAGGAAACCTGATGAACCAAAAGTATAGGTATTTCCGTCAGAAGCGCGTCCGTCATATGCTATTCCAGCTCCACACAGCGTACAGTACGCCAGGGAAACCGGCACGCCCCCGACAACATCATTTGCCATTTCATGCCAATCGAGAATGCGCAAGGGATAAGCTCGGTGGTCGCCATTAATAGATATTCCAAAGACAGGCTCATCTGGTTCTAGGTAGTTCGCTTGTTCAGCGGAGACCATCTGCGCGTTATCCAGCGCGGGGATTCCATCGATGACAACACCACCCCACAAAATCTCTTCCGTACGTATGGTTGAAGGCAGATCATCTTGTAGGAAATCCGCAAAGCCTGGATCAATTTGGGCCAGTAGGTCTCCCTTCCAACTCGTGAATCCTGGAGGCGGTTCGAGATCTGTCTTTCCATACCACTCTATCCAGGCAGGCCAATTGTTACCAAAGGATTGACCGCTGAGAGTTTCCAAGGCATTGATGGGGGTTTGAAAATTTGTGCTCTGCAGTAAAGCAAGTTGATTGGCACGGAACAACTCGATGAAAACTGCAATAAAGCGCTCATCATGGGCATCAATGATCCTCTCAACAGCTGCCTGGAATTCAGGGTCGGCGCTTTGAGAGAGTTGATACATCAAATTGATAGCTTCTTCGTCTGGGATGAGGGTGCTTGCTTTTTGCGTTGGTACTGTTGTTGAAGTTGATGGCGTGAAATTATTACCGTCAGAAGTTAACGGCGAGGTTGCTGTCAAATCAGCTGCAATTGGATTGTTGTCCGGAGATGTGCAACCACTTGAGAGGAAGATAATTCCAAAAAATAAGAGTGTGTAAGTAAATGCGTACCAATATTTCATTGAGATACCTGTAAAAACAGTTTGTGCTAGATGATATTTTAATTTCAAGACTTTCACAGTTCGGTGGTGAAGTTGGAGGGGATAGGGGGGCGTTACCCCCCTATCCCCTGCAAACTACGTTACAAGTGTGAAACTCCGAAATCTTCAACATGATTAGTGTGGGTCATTAATATTGCTTTGCCTGGGTAAAGAAAACCTAAAAGTGGTTCCATCATTAATTTTGCTTTCGACTCGAATCTCTCCACCATGTGCTTCAACCAGCCCCTTGACGATCGATAGACCAAGGCCGACACCCCCAATTCCGTTTTCGCGGGCACGACTTTTTTCGCCGCGATAGAAGCGGTCGAAAATATGAGATAAATCGTTTTTGGATATGCCACTTCCGGTATCTTTCACAATCACGATCGTATTCTCCCCAAAACGGCTGGCACTAAGCTGCACAAAGCCGTTTTCGGGGGTGTGACGAATCGCGTTGCTAAGCAAGTTATCGAGGATGCGGCTTAGTTTATCCGGAGCTGCCCAAACGGGATCAACCTTTGGGTCTATCGAACCCTCTAAGGTTACAGATTGAGCAGCCGCCCGGGCAGCGAAACTCTCCAGGGTATCAGAGATCAGGTCAGAAAGGTTGATCCACTCATAATCAAACTCTTGATACCCGGCATCTAACTGGGCAAGTTCGAAAAGATCATCCAAAAGCCGAGTCATACGCGTGATCTCATTTTGGCTCTGTTGTAGATAGCGCGACACCGTTTCGGAGTCATCGATAACGCCATCAGCTAGAGCGTCGATCATGACACGCAGGGATGTCAGCGGTGTGCGCAAATCGTGGGAAGCCCAGGCAACCAGATTGCGCCGGGCTTCATCGAGCAGACGTTCGTTTTCTGCAGCTTGCTCAAGTTTAGACGCCATCTCGTTGAATGCAGCCGAGAGCTTGGCTATCTCGTTTTCTCCATGAACGGGCACTCGTGTAGTGAAGTCCCCCTGGCTAAGTTGACCTGCGCCCTCTGCCAGGTTCTCTAAGGTCTGGCTGATGGAATTCGATATGAAATACCCAAAAGAAATCGAGATGCCACCGGCGAAGAATAATAGCAATGTCGCTAATGCCAAGTCGTGCTGATTGATAAACATCAAACGGGCAGTTATCCAGACGTTGAAGAGCGTCAATCCCCCAGCCAAGATATATCCGAGGATTAAGGCATAGCTGATGCGTGGCAGCCGCCGCCACCATCCCAGGCGGTGAGATGCGAATCCAAAGACTGCTGATCCTAAACTGGTGAGGCCCAGATAGATTGCCAGGAATTTCAAATCCCCAGGCGGTGGGCTCATCACTAATTCAATGAGGATTACCGTTGCCAGCAGCATGAAGATGATGCCGAATACATAATTTATCGTGCGAGAGCGTCGGGGACTGCCTGCCTCAGGTTTCGATGTCATGCTGCATCTCCAACGAATTTGTAACCTACACCCCAAACAGTGAGCAGATGGGCTGGCTTGCCTGGGTTGGCTTCGATCTTTTCTCGTAGGCGACGTATATGGACGGTCACTGTTGATGGATCAGTATAAAGCTCATCTCCCCAAACATTAGCCAGTAATTGGGTGCGAGAGAAAACCTGTTCGGGATGCTGGGCGAAATACCACAATAAATCGAATTCTTTGGCTGTTAGGAAGATATCTTCTTGTGCTACTTTGACTGTGCGCGCGGCCGGATCAATCGAGATGCGCGCGAATTCCAGCGACCTCAATGCTGGTTTAGTGGAAACTCCATTTACCCTTCTTAGGACCGCACGCACGCGGGAAACAACTTCTTGAGGGCTGAAGGGTTTGGTGATGTAATCATCTGCCCCCAGATCCAGCCCGCGAATGCGGTCGCTGGCTTCCCCTTTGGCTGTCAGCATGATAATGGGAATTTGCCGATCCTGTCGGATATGCTGGGTGATGGTTAAGCCATCAATGCCGGGTAGCATCAGGTCCAGGACGATCAAGTTGGGTTGATAATCTTGAATGGCGTCGAGGGCTTCGTAACCATCCGCGGCTTCACGCACGATGAAACCTTCACGTTCCAGGTAACGGCGTACAACCTCACGGATGGTGGCTTCGTCATCAACGACAAGAATGGAAATTGGCTGGTTCATCTGAGTTCATTTACTAAGATAAGGGTTCCATGAATAACCATGGAAATTACGCTCATCATGTATTTCTGAGAGCTCTCTAAAACTACTTGTTCAGAATTGCCAATATTGTAGCAGGGGGTTCTTACGAAAGTATTAAGAATTATTGTATGAGTCTAGGGGTAATTCGATGGTGAACTTACTTCCTTCACCAATCCCTGCGCTTTGAACTGAAATTTTCCCGCCATGTGCTGCGACTATTGCACGAGTAATAGCCAGGCCAAGACCAGTGCCCCCGGTCTCACGGCTGCGATTAGGGTCAGTGCGGTAGAAGCGATCGAATACATTCGGTATGTGTTCTGCATCGATGCCTTCACCCTGATCAATAACACGCAAGATAAATGATCCCATGTCTTGCTCGATTTGAATGGTAATCTGACTCTCAGCAGGAGAGTGCTGAAGAGCATTGATGAGCAGGTTGTGCAGACTTTGGGTGAGGCGGGCCTGATCCCCCTCAATTTGTGTGTGCTCCCCAAGAATTTCTAGCCTAACACGTACGCTTTTTTCTTCTGCCACCGGCCGGAATGCTGTCACGCTTTCTTTTATCCAAGGAACGACAGTAATCGAAGTGATATTTAGTTGTAATTGATCAGCTTCTGCCAATGCTAGCTCACGAAGATCATCTACTAAGCGAGAGAGATGGCGAGTTTGATCATACAACCTGGCGATCTCTGCTTTATCCATTTCATAGACATCATCAAGAATTGCGCGCAAGTTGCCCTGAATTACAGAAAGAGGCGTGCGCAGTTCATGAGCGACATCATTGAGTAAGTTTGTGCGCAATTCTTCCGATTTTTCTAAACCGGCGGCCATATCGTTAAAAGCCCGAGCAACCTCTCGAATTTCTCGGCTGCCTTTTAAATCCACGCGCTGGCTGAGATCTTGATCCTCTATGGCTTTGGCCGCGTTTGCTAATTTGTTGAGGGGAGCAGTCAAACCTCGGGCGCTTAGAATTCCGACAAAAATACTGATAATGGCTATCGCCATGAAGAATCGTGAAAGACCTTGAAAAATTATCCTTCCTGGATTGGTGGAAAATCTTTCAAAAATTTTCCTGGCTGCAAGATTCTCCTCCGAGTTTTCTTCCAAGAACTCGAGTTCTTGAAATTCAATTCCTTCATCAAATGTTTGCGTCAATATGCCTATGCTCATTGGAACAATGATCAAAAAGACCATAATTCCGATATTGCTGAGACTGATTCGCACCCATAACCGGTTCATAGTTCATCTTCCGAAAAGCGGTATCCAACACCATATATGGTTTCGATGATATTGGGGTTGAGATCATGGTGCTGAAATTTACGCCGCAGATTCTTGATATGGCTGTCCAGCGCTCTCCCCAAACCATCGTAGGAATATCCCAAGGCTTTATCCATCAACTCGCTCCGAGTGAATACAAAGCCGGGGGAAGCCATGAGCACATGCAATAGTTCGAATTCTGAAGGGGTGATTTCGATGGAAATGTCATCGAAGGTGAGCCGGCGCTTGCCGGTATCAAGCTTCAAGGAATTTATTTGGATGATTTGTTGGCTGGTGACGGATCGCTCTAAATTGCTGCGCCGCAACAAGGCACGAACTCTGGCAACTACCTCACGGGGATTGAACGGCTTGGTGATATAGTCATCGGCGCCAATTTCCAGGCCAACGATTTTGTCGCTATCTTCCACCCTGGCAGTTAGCATGATGATGGGAGTGCTGGCCAGGTATTCATCAGTGCGAATAATGCGAGTAATATCCCAGCCATCCCGGTCAGGCAGCATCAAATCCAATACCAAGAGATCAGGCTTCTCTCTCCGCAGAATGTGTAAGGCAGTTTCTCCATCAAATGCTGAAAATACCTCGAAGCCCGATTTTTCTAAATACGATTTCACCAACCGGACAATGTCTTTGTCATCGTCTACAACGAGTATACGTTCCATAGGAGGTGCCTAAAAAAAATTCGATGATCATTTTACCGATTATAAACGCTTCGCCGATTTTGTATCAGGTGATGATCGCTTGCCGAGTCAAGCAACCATCACCTGTTATTTTACTCTGACCTGAGCGCTTCCACCGGCTCCAACCCGGCAGCCCGATTGGCTGGATAAAGACCGAAGAAAATGCCTACCGCTGCTGAGAACAGGGTGGCAAGCAGGACTGAATCAGCGCCTATCAAGGGGTTGATGGCGAAATCGCTATTCGCCGCAATTTGTCCGACCAGGATAGATAATGCCCATCCAAAGACAATCCCGATTCCTCCACCAACCACACTTAGCAGGGACGATTCGACCAGGAATTGCGTCAGGATGTCTGTTTTGCGGGCGCCCATGGCTTTGCGCAAACCAATCTCTTTGGTGCGTTCGACCACCGAAACCAGCATGATATTCATGATGCCGATACCGCCCACAAGCAAGGAGATTCCAGCCACACCTCCCAGGAAGATCGTGAATACTCCGGTGATGGTCGAAACCATATCAACAAAAGATTGCTGTGTCAGGATCGAGAAATCATCTTCTTCCAGGTTAATGCGGTGGCGTTCGCGCAGGATTTGTGAGATTTCATCGGTAGCGCTTTGCACAGCATCGGCGCTGACAGCAGAAGCATAGATGATATCGACCTGCCACTGTGTGTTGCGGGGGTGAATGCGTACCTGGGCCGTGGTCAACGGGATCAGAACTTGATCATCAGAACTGCCAAATTCTGAGCCGCCGGATGATTCTAGGATTCCGATTATTCGGAAAGGCTGGCCGCTGATGCGCACACTCTCGCCGATGATGCCCACCGTGCTCCCGAATAGGTCTTCAGCGACGTTGGTGCCTAATATGGCCACCGATGATTGGGCGGTTTGATGTGCATCTGTGATGGCCTCGCCTTCGGATAACTCTTCGTTTTGTACAGAGAGATATTCAGGTGTAATGCCAATCACACTGACATTGGTGCTCTCCCCGGCAAAGGTGACTTCAGCATTACCTCGTACAGCCGCGGCAACCGCGGCCACAGAGGGGGCCTGGAAGGAATCGGCCAAGGCTTCTGCATCATCCAACGTCAGGGGAGATGGATTGGTGATATTCTCGTCTTGGGCGGTGGTGACAAATAATAGATTAGTTCCGATACCTTCGATTTCACCAACGATTGAATCTTGGGTGCCAGTACCGATGGCCAACATGGCGATGACGGCAGCCACACCGATGATGATGCCCAGCATAGTCAGCGCTGAACGCATTTTGTTGGCCGTGAGACTTTCGATAGCCTCGATAAATGACTGTGAGATATTCATAGTTGCTTCCTTGACTTTCTAAGAAAATACGCACTTGAAGCGGGATGCACTGGGAATAGGGGGTTGGGGCGAAGCCCCAACCCCCTATTCCCAGCGATAACACCAATGAACTGCGTAAACTCAGGTTATTGTTCTACAACTCCGTCACGAATGGTGATCACGCGTTCGGTAAGTTCGGCAACTTCGGGGTCGTGGGTGACGATAATCAGGGTGGTGCCGCGTTCTTTGTTCAGGTTGAGCAGCAGCTTCATGATCTCATCGCCCGATTTGGTGTCCAGATTGCCGGTGGGCTCATCTGCCATGACAATAGCCGGTTTGTTGACCAATGCCCGGGCGATAGCCACACGTTGCTGCTGGCCGCCCGAAAGTTCATTGGGGCGATGATGAATGCGGTCACCCAACCCGACAGCTTCTAAGGCTTCCTTAGCTGCTTGGCGTCGGTTCGTGCCGTTGCTGTTGCCATAGCGCAGGGGTAGTTCTACATTTGCCAGGGCCGTTGAGCGGGGCAACAAATTGAAACCCTGGAAGACAAATCCAACTTTGCGGTTGCGGATATCGGCCAACTGGTCGTCGGTCATGCCAGCGACATTTTCACCATCCAGGAAATAATCTCCTGAAGTGGGGCGGTCGAGACAGCCCAGCATATTCATCAGCGTCGATTTACCCGATCCAGATGGGCCCATGATAGATACAACTTCTCCAGGCAATATTTGCGTAGTAAGACCTCGTAAGGCGTGCACTTTGATATCGCCCATGGCATAAACTTTGGTGATGTCACGGGCGTCAACAACGTATTCGTTCATGGCTAATTGCCTCCGCCAAAGATTTGTCGTGCGTTGTCATCATTCCCAGATCCGGGGCCGAAACTGACACTTTCGGATGATGTCAGCAGATCGCTTGACGGATTGAGCACCACGCTGTCGCCAGGATGCAATGATTCATCTATGACTTCGCTGTAGCTGTCAGATGTGGCACCAAGGGATATGGGCTGCATGGCAATACTCTTTGTGTCAGCCTGATCTTCGCTGACAACAAAGACAATGTGTTCACCATCAACCTTGCGCACGGCCCGATTGTGGACCAACAGTACATCGGGGATTTCGTTGGTGATAATGTTCACCGCGGTGGTCATACCGGGGCGCACATCCTGATCGGGGTCGATCAACTCTACGGAGATGTCGAAATTGACCACGCCGGACTCTTTTTCACCGACCAAGGCCACCTCGACCACTTGGCCGTGATATTCTTTGCCTGTGATGGCGTCGAAAGTTAATTCTACGGGCTGACCCACTTTAACCTGAGTGATATCGACTTCTGTGACCGTCAAATCAACGATAAGTCGGGATAGATCATCCAATTGAAAGGCGGTAGTACCAGCACTGACCAGGTCACCTGTTTGCGTATCGACTTTGGTGATCACACCGTCGAAGGGAGATTCGAGCCAGGCTTGTTTGAGAGTAGCCTCGGCGGCGGCGATGCGAGCTTCAGCGGCCAGAATATCATTTGTTTCTACTCCCGCTACCAGGCGATCATACTCTTCCTGGGCATCACTCAGTTGCTCATAGGCGACTTGCAAATCGGCTTCGGCGACCGCGATTTCTGTGTTGGAAGCTGTACCGCGCAGCGCATTATAGGTTCGTACGGTACCGTCATACTGTTCCTGGGCAGTTGCAAGTTTGCTCAAAAAATTGGCCCGGGTAAGATCTTCTTCAGATTTGCCCTCGTAGGGTTTGTAGTCATCTTCTGCTTTATCGAGCTCGTCTTTCGCGAGCAGCATATCTGCATAGGCCTGATCGATGTCGGTTTGTGGTGCTGGGGTTTGCAAGTTTCTAAGCGTGCGTTCGGCATCTTCGATAGCATCTTGTGCATCTGCGATAGCTTTTTGTGCATCTGCGATGGCTAAGGGTTTATAGTCGTCCCCGAGATCATCAAGCGCTTTTTGGGCGTTGATCAGTTCCTCTTGGGCCAGGATTACGTTCTGCGGTAGCGATGTCTGCACCAGCTCGGCCAGCATTTGTCCATTCTCAACAATATCACCGGGTTGAACATAAACCTGCTCAACCGTGCCTGATGTCTGCCAGGATAACTGAGCGTCTTGGTTCGAGCGCACGGTGCCGGTAGCGCTGATCGTAGCTGATAAAGTTCCCAACTGCACTTCGACAGTTTGCAAATCTTCCAGCGATGTTTGTTCGGTGCTATTCGCTTGCATATTCTGATAGAGATAATATCCGCCTGCCAGTACAGCAATGATGAGAATGATGGTGAATGTTTTTTTCATGTTTTTTTTCCTTTAGGTACATTTGATTATCGGTTTTTGCGATCATTCGAACGAATGGATATGGTTTGTAAGGCCGGTTTATTGATGTTGTTTGCGATGCTCTTTGGAAGCAGGTAGCGCTTGATGGCATTCAGTATCCACTTCCAATGAAGCAGGACGTGGCTGCCTGCCAAGAGCATGGAAAAGGTGCTGGCGGCCTCGTGAATTCCTGAGATAAACGAGTCTGGTGAAAAGAAACCCAGGGTCTTGGACATGAGCAGACCACTTACACCGGTCAGCCCGAAGGCCAGGAATAGCATACTGTTGAGAAAATAATTAATTCGGGTTTGGCGGGGCAGCCGGGTGAAAAATCGCCGGCCAACTTTGGTGATCCACTGCCAGTGAACAAGAATATGTACAAATGCCAGGCCACCAAATATGAATGCCATCAGCTCATGTATGGAGAAGCCGCCCAGGGCGGCATATTCTGCCAATTCATCACCAGAGATGAAGGTCAGTAGGTATCCAAGCCCAAGGGCAATATCGAGCCAGAGTTTATTTTTGGTTTTCTTGAACATAAAAAACTCCTTCTAAATATTTGTGTTGATTAACGATGAAATTATTGTAGGAACTAATTCTGGAGAAAATCTGGGGAAAATTTGGAAGGCTGGTGAACTTAATAATATAAAAACACACCCCGAATTCAATTTTCGGGGTGTGTCATGTCAAGAAGAAAATATTGTGAAAATTATTCTTCTACATTAGGCATATCTTCAGGAACGCTAAAGTGTAATACCCTGTGATTACCCGCATCTACAACCCACAGTTCGCCGTCGGGGCCAGCAGCCAGCCCACCAGGTAGGTTGAAGCCCTCGGGGCCGACACCGTAATCACCCCAATAGCGCATGAATTCGCCTTGCGTGTTGAATTCCAGAATGCGGTAGCTTTCGGGGTCGCTGACAAAAACACGTCCTTGCTCATCTACGGCAAGGAATGGTTTGTTATCCAGCGATTGGCCATACCAGCCGACGATTTCCCATTCCAAGATGGGTGAGTAATTCAAACCGCTTTCATCCGGCTCAAAAACCTGCACGCGCTTATTCCAGGTGTCAGCCACGTAGATGCGTCCATCGACGTCCACCGCCAGGCCGACAGGTTCATCGAATTGACCTTCCAATAGCCCAGCGCTGCCAAAGGAGGTCAGGAATTCACCCTCGCTGGTGAAGGCCACCACGCGTTTATTACCAGTATCGGTGATAAAGACACGTCCTTGCTCGTCGACCAGGACATCGCGCGGTCCCCAAAACGCTAAACCCGTTTCAGCCTGACCAAAATAACCCCATTGCGAGATGAATTCTCCCTCGGAGGTGAACTTTTGGATGCGGTGGTTCCAGGTATCAGCAACGAACACATTACCCTCAGGACCAACAGCGATGCCCCAAGGCTCATAGAAGGAACCACCAGGAGCATCACCTTGTGAGCCATCGGCGAAATATCCCCAGATATTGAGCACGTCGCCATCGGCGCTCAAATGCTGGATTCGGTGATTGCCTGTGTCGGCCACATACATGCTGCCATCTGAGGCTATCGCGATATCGCGCGGCATTTCAAAATTGCCTGGATCGGTGCCCTTAGCGCCAAGGACTTGGTCTGCCAGCAGGGTGACTTCTTTGCCCTCGTAAGGATCAGCCAAGATCTCTTCCACATCTACGGGCATGGCGCCGAAATTCCACACCTGCGCGGCGATATCCTTGCGGACATACAGCCGCATGCGATCCGAGGGTGACCAATTCGGCAGGCTCATGTCCGTGCCTTTGACTTCAGCATATTTCGAGTAATCGCGGTTGAACCAGATCTGAAAGATCGCAGAGCGCATCTGGGGATTGAAGATGGCGTTTTTGATGCGTTCCCAGGTCAGGTTGTAGTAATCCTGGTTGGGCCACCAGATTCGGATGTAATCGAACTTGTGATAGGCCTGCCCAACCACGGGTTCGATCTTATCGAAATTGTTATCTCCTACCAAGATGACTGGGGCATCACGCAACTCACGAGTGGGGTTTGGCCCGTAATATTTTTGGTTGGGGTAATTCCGCAGATACCACCAATAGGGGTAGGTGGTCTCATCGTCGTAGGCCACAACGATATCTAACCCATCCGTGGTGCGGCGAGAAATCTCCTCGATTTGTTTGAGGGCGATCTTTGGTCCAGCCCCTGAATGAGCGTAAACCAAATATTCCGTGGGATGGTCATAATTGATAAATGCTGCTCGAAAGGCAGATCGTGTGGTGAATAATGCCAGAAAAGCAAAGATGGTCAATGTTGTCAAGCGTCCAAATTGCGCCAAATCCCAATCAGTGACAACTTTGATTGCGCCATAGGCGCAAATGACCGCCATCAATACTGCTAATACAAATGCGTTGGTCGTATTGAGTTGGTGCAATTCTTTGCCCTGGAAAGGAGGATTGTCACCAACGATCATGCCAATTGCCGAAGTCAGGCTGACCAGGAAAACGATGATCAAGGTGATAACCAGTAAACCGCGTTTGGTTTTGACCGCTTCCCAATCAATACGCTCGATGAGTATCCCCAGCCCCCAGCTTGCTAACAGGATCATAGGCCAGGAAATGTGGACGGTTAGCCAGGGCATTTTCTCTCCAGCGATCGTATAGGCGATGATGCTGCTGATGGACCAAAAAGCCAGTAATGGAATGGCTAGCCTTGCAGCCCAGGGATCAAACTGGCCTTCAAGGGGTGGATCAGGCTGAATTTCAGCTTGATCGTCCCCCTCGGGGGGAGTATTGCCCTTGAGCCGAATCCAATAATAACCTGTCAGGATCGCTCCCAAAAGTGGGAGGAATTCATACACAGGAATCTGGATCAGGAGGTAGTAATACCAGGGTTGGCTGCCGCGTTCGACACCTTGCTGCACAAGCCAATAGCCCAGAGAACCGACTATGCCGGTAAAAAAGCCTGCGCCGTTGGTGAAAACAGTCGTGTAGAAGACTGTGAAGGGGACATAAAAGATGGCCGCATTGATCAACCACAAGCGAGAATTCCACAGCAACCCTGCGGCAATGGCAATAGCAGCCAGAATCCCGATAAAGATACCGGTTCGCAGCATACCAGTAGTTGTGTAATCCAGTGGATCCCAGCCGATGGTGCTGACGGGGAATGGCGCCAACTGTGGCAGCACTAGGGTCAGTTGCAATAAGATCAGACTGAAGACCCGGTTCTGACGTAAGCGATCCCATGTCATTCCATAGATTGCGACAACGAGTGCTCCTAGCACGGCCAGTAAACCTAATCCGACCGGGATGATAAGATGGAGGGGTACGGTAGCTAATGGAGCATTTTCTAATTCAGCATTTGGCTCGATAGGCTCCGGCGAAGGGAAGTAAGCATTCAAGCCAAATCCGATCGCAATGAAAATGATTGCCACCACGAGGAGTACTAGGAACGTTCTCTTTAGCGCTGGTCGCTGCCAGTGTTTCTGTGTGATCTGATGGACGAAGAGTAATCCCAGGAATAATAACGCCTGGGCGGTATAGATGAAAGATGTTTCCTTGGTGGTGTAATGCAATACTGTGACTGCAGTGAGCCAATAGGTATACTTGGCTTCCCCCGTTTCGAGGTAACGTAATATAGCCCACACCATCACGACCCCAAAGAGAGCCGAGAAGATATCGTTGCGCACGTAGCGCGCGTAATAAAGTAAGAAGGGAGAAATCAGCATCATCCCGGCAGCGACCAAGGTTCCTACTCGTCCCAGATAGCGGCGGTAATACCACAGGAATGCGATCATGGCGATGCCAAAAAGTGCGGCTGGGATGCGGGCTGTAAAGTCGTTATCCCCAAACAAGAAATAGGATAGCGCCACGATGTGGAACTGGTAAGGTCCATGTGTCATTGGAGTGTGGCTGTATCCTCCCCCTTGCGAGAGCTGCCAGGCGTAATAGACGTGCGAGTTCTCGTCATGGCTCATCACGCGCGATTCGAGATCGTAGAAGCGAGTTACCAATGCCAGAACGATGATTGTGGCAAAGAGTATTGTCTCCCAGTTGAAGGTAATATTAGAAAGGATTGGTTTATCGAGCCATTTTGAGCTGTGTTCTTGATTTGACTGCATAGATTTTCCTTTAGCGAGGTTCAATACATACTTTCAGCGATGGCGATTAGATCAAGTTTAGTCAGATGCCCAGGCATTTTTGGGTCGCCACCGGCGAAAACGATTTCATATAGCATCTCGTTTTCTACCCAGCGAAGCATTTGGATTTCTGCATTGGGGTCCCAGGTTGCTTGTAATGTGGTTGTTTTCCCGAATTCAGTCAATTCGATGGCAGATTCTACCTCAGGAATCGTCCAAGCGCCGGTAACATATTCGCCAGACAAACTTCCGATTTGAATGATTTCTACCACAGCGCTGGCGCCGATTTGCTGGTATTCTTCCTCGACCGGACGTTGCAAGATGCGCAAAGTCTGTGTCTGATTTTCAAAAATGTAATTGAGTACGATCGCTTTTCGATCAGGGTTATAGGTTGCTCCGCGAAACGAGTAATTTTGTGGTAAGGCATTGGGTTCAGTGGCGAAAAATCCTGCCAGGATCTCAGCCTCGGAAACGGTTAATGATGTGGCTAACCTGGGGTCAGATGTGCCTTCAAGCGTGATTTGAAGCTGGGTCTGATCACTGATTGTGGGTAGGAAGAATTGCACCAACCTTTGGGCGACGACCTCCAATGCTGGTGTTGCCAGTGTGAGAATTAACACAAGCAGCAGGACGAATCCGGTGGTGGCAGCCAGCCGTTGGGGTTGTACTCTATCACCCTGAAATTGATCGGCACTCTGTACCCATGGTTGCTTCGCCATCCGCTGGTGGAATTGCTGGCTGGGTTTGGGTTGGATCGCGCCTAAAAGATCCTGGATCTCTTGATCATTTATCGAATTGTTGAACTGCTTCTTATTGCTATCCATATTTTTCAGATTCTTCCCATTCCTGACGGATGCGCTGTAATGCGCGACGGATATAAACTGAAATCGTATTTTCTTTCATATCAAGGTATCTAGCGATAGCTTTGACTTGCCAGCCCATAAGGTAGCGCAAGGTAATGATCTCGCGTTGTTGTGTATTGAGCTTTCTAAGCACTAGCCAAAGCTTGCCAATGTGCTCTTTTTGCACCGCGCTCTCTTCGGGGCTAGCAATGGGAGATTGGATCATATGCTCGCTAATGTCTGCTGCGTAACCGTGCCTTTGGTGACGGCGAAATGAGTCAATCACCAGGTTGCGCGCAATGCGCAACAACCATCCCAATGCTGCATCGGAGCCACCTCGAAATCGTCCGCGGGCTTTCCAGGCTCGTACAAAAGTCTCCGCGGTCAAATCTTCCACATCTTGTACGGATCCATTGTATAAGCCGAAGATATAACGATAGACGGTCAAGTGTGTTTGCTGGTAAAGATCTTGGAATGCCGCAGCGTTTGCCAGCGGGGCAATCATATTGGTGATGTTTCTTTTTTTTGAGATCATCAATAACTGCTCCGCGTATCAGCAGTGCGGACATCCGAGTATACAACTACTATCAAAAACGTAGCCCTTGGAAAAATGTGACAGCGATTGATGGGATTCCGAAATCGCGGTTATTTCTTGAGTTCGGCGATTTCCCTGGGAGTCAGGTGACGCCACTGACGGGGTTTAAGATCTCCCAGGTTGAGGCTGCCGATTCGCATACGGGTGATTTTTACAATAGGTAGTCCGGTAAGTCTGCCCATTTCTCGGAGTTGACGTTTTCGCCCCTCTTTAAGGATCACTCTAAGCCAGGTTCCTTTGCCCTTGGTGCCGGTTACCCTTACTTTGACTGGCTTTGTTCGATAACCATCTTCGAGTACGACGCCGTTGCGCCAGGCATTAAGCTGTTTTTCATCTGGGCGCCTGGCAACTAAAACTGAGTATTCTTTTTCATGGCCATGCCTGGGGTGAGTCAATCTTTGTGCCAGGGCACCATCGTTTGTAAGTAGGATCAGACCTTCGCTTTCGATATCCAGTCTTCCCACAGGATACAACCGCCCGGGATGATCGACCAGATCAAGCACCGTGGGTCGTGGATCTGGTGATTTTGCTGCTGAGATTACCCCGCGCGGTTTGTTCAAAGCGATGTACACCATTGGCTCAGCTGCCTTAATTCGTTCCCCTTTCACCTCGATACGATCTTTTTCAGGGTCGGCTTTCATGCCTAGGGTAGCTCTCTGTCCGTTGACAGTGACCAGACCTTGAGCGATGATTTTTTCACACGCCCGGCGAGAGCCAATTCCAGCGCGGGCCATGATTTTTTGTATGCGTTCTTCCATAAGAGTCTCCAGGTAGGTATTATAACGCGGCTGTTGCCCCAATCCCATTTTTGGATTTCGGACTCATTTGGTGTAAGGCTCTCACGCCAGCTGCGCGCACATGGCTAAGACATCTCAGTGTCTCCACGATTAGATATGGAACTACCTGGGTAAGAGACCTCGAATTTAATCCCCCTAAATCTGGAAGACCCATGGGGATTCCCGAAGACCCTGTTTTTGGAACTACGGGAATATCGAATATGCATTTATAATTTGAATATGACATCACTGCAAATGAGCCTGGGTCCTTATTCCCCCTTTTCCATCTCCTTTATCATAGTTGGGTTTGTGAGTACGATATACCTATTACACATTGAGGAGAAAACCGCGGCGATTCGATTTATGATAGCTGGGATGGCTGGTTTTACGATAGGTACGGCGGTGATGTTTGCTTCCAGGATAGTGCTTTATGGGGGGGCATTAGCACCTATGATCGACGCTTGGGCCGTTTTCAGCATGGCAGCCATGGTTGGGTTTGGGTACCATTATCCGCGGAAAGTGCGCTCGGTGGAAGCTCTCGTTGCTATTTTTCTAACCAGCAGCATTGCATTATTTGCTCTCAGCTTTAGTTTTTATTATGCATACCAGATTATTGCGAACCAGCAATATGATCTATGGATACAAAACCTATTTTGGTTTTTGAATCCATTCACTTTCTTTGTTGCATTGATCATTTCCATCAGGCGGACATTGACCCTCCAACGGGAGAAATTCCCTGGTCAGAAATTGCGAGATAGAGTGCAGGAGTTGATATACCCGATGGATCGCGAAGTGCGGCTGTTACGAAATTTCTCGCTGGCGTTGTCGATAGGCTTGATCCAGGGATTGGCGTACGGCCTTGAACTTATGGGTGTTATCCATCCTCTCCTGGCTCCAGTTGTCGTTGATTTGTCATTGCTTTTGATGATTGTCGCCATCGTTTATGCCTCCTTTGATCTTACCCAGCAACAACCTGGATTGATTACCCGTCTAGTAGGGATCTCATTGGTGACCCTGTTAGCGATATTGGGGTCTTTGGGGATTTTCACAGTAAGCAATATGGTCGAGCAAAGGAACGAAATGAACATCAAATTGGTGGAGATAGTGCAACAAGAGATTCAAAATGGGGAGCTATCTACCATACCTGATGAAATTGTTTATCTGATTACCTCTCCTAGAACTGATCAGCAGGAAACTGAACTGGAAAATGATGACTTACGATTGCTTTACGAACGCCAACCGGCGTTTGACTCACAATCCCTGGTAGAAGAGGTTCTGCAAAGTAATTCTGAGATGCTACCCTCGCCAATCTGGCAATTTTATGTAGAAAAGCACATTCGTTTGGTGAATAAAACTGTACCTGTAGAATTTCGTTATGGAGCGCAGCCAATAGGCAGTTACCACCAATATGCCGGTTACATGTTTTTTGATAATGAAAGCCAATACGAAGTCGGATTTAGTTTGGAAGAAATTAGCCAAAATATTCATAGAAGTAGTTGGGGGATGGTGATTTCGGTTATCGTCGGTAGCTTAGTCATTGTGCTGATATTCCCCCAGCTTTTTCGAACCAACTTGATCAGACCTTTGGATCAGCTCTTGATGGGAGTTCGGCGGGCAGATGACGGAGATCTGGATATTACGGTACCCGTTATACACAACGATGAAATCGGTTTTCTTGCAGCCGCTTTTAATAAGATGACTGCCTCGTTGCGCGAAGAATTATTAAAACGTCGCCATGCTGAAGATGAATTATTGGAACTAGCTTCCACTTTGGAGCAACGCATTGTCGATCGAACGAGAGAACTATCTGCTCTTTATGATGTGTCTGCAGTAGCTAGCCAGGCACAAGATTCTGAGTCATTACTCAACGAATCACTAAATCGCACAATGGATGTGCTACGTTGCACGACTGGCATGATTTTTCTTCAAAATGAAAATTTGCCTGAAAGGAATTCGTACCAATTAGTCACTCACCAAGGGCTTCCCGCTAATTGGCTTCAGGATGAAGATGCTTTATCCTCTAAAAATAGATTGTTTGATAGCGTTATTTCAGAGGGTACTCCTTTGTTAGTTACTGATGTGTCTTCTGATACTCGCCTTCCCGAGGTCATGCGCATATCTCAATCTTCGACGATGATTTTTGCACCTTTACAGTCCGAGGGACGCGTGCTGGGCATCTTAGGGCTAGCCCGTGATCGTGGGAATAGTTTTGATCTTGATGAAGTTGCATTGTCGGTGTCAATAGCTGATCAAATTGGAATCGCTGTACAGAATGATCGGTTACGACAACGTGCTCAACAAGTTAAATTGCTCGAAGAACGCCAAAATCTGGCGCGTGCTTTGCATGACTCAGTTACTCAATCCTTATATGGTCTTTTGAACTTAACGGAAGCAGGAATGGTGAGGCTCGAGAAGGGCCCCACTGAAACTGTTCAGCACACGTTAACCCGCATCGGTCAGACAGCCCGTCAAGCTATCAGAGAGATGCGCTTGTTTATTCACCAGTTGCGTCCCCCTGTACTCGAACAAGAAGGATTAGTGAATGCTCTTGATTTGAGATTGATAGCCGTTGAAGGCCGTTCTGACGTTCTTGCACGATTGCGTGCCGATGATGACATTCAATTGCCACTCAAAATAGAGACAGCCCTTTTTTTCATTGCCCAGGAAGCATTGAACAATACCCTCAGACATGCCCAAGCAGGTACGGTGAATATAAACATATATAGCCAAAGCAATGATATTGTTATGGAAATCATTGATGATGGTTGCGGATTCGAAATCGAATCTGTAAAGGAAGGCGGTATGGGTTTGTCAAATATGCGAGAAAGAACTGCGACGATTAATGGTAATTTAGAGATCTACTCTTGTTTGGGAGAAGGAACACAGATTAAAGTTTCAGTAGACAAAGAGTTGTAATTCTAGATTGTCGGTAGCTGACGATAAGGTTTTATAATGGAAAAAAATATTCGCATTTTGATTGCTGATGATCACGCAGTGGTGTGCGAGGGTTTGGAGGCTATCTTGGGTGCCCAAGCTGATATGGAGTTAGTGGGAGTCGCTACGGATGGGATAGAAGCTGTTTCCATGGCTTCCGACACAAATCCGGACATAATCTTAATGGACCTTGTCATGCCTCGCATGGATGGATTAGTTGCCATTCAAAGGATAAAAGCTGAGGATCCAGAAGCTCGTATTTTGGTGTTGACCAGCTTCGCGGACGACGAACGCATATTCCCTGCAATAAAAGCAGGAGCCTTGGGTTATTTTCTCAAAGATACCCTGCGAGATGACTTGCTCCAGGCTATCCGTGATGTAGCTCAGGGGCAGGTTTCCCTGCATCCTACGGTTGCTCGCCGGGTGATTCGTGAAATCAACCAGCCATCCGATCAACCTGCAACAACAGACCCTCTGACAATCCGTGAATTGGAGACTTTGCGATTGATCGCGAGAGGTCTCTCCAATCAAGAAATTTCCGAGATATTGACTGTTCAAGAGAACACCGTGGCAAAATATGTCAGCAATATCCTTTGTAAATTACATCTTGCAAACAGAACTCAAGCCGCGCTATATGCGTTGCGAAAGGGGTATGCCAGCTTGGAATGAGAAGCGGGGAATTCAAAATGAGTTTTTCTACCCCAATAACTTATAAAAATACCTAGTTTTCTGTAGTATACATTTGCCAAGTTTTTGATAACCTTAATCTTATGGCAGTTGATTGTGTGGATACTCTCATCATTGCCTCGCCAGGACGCTTTCGGGATAGCCTGAGCGTGTTGTTGCGCGCTGGGGAGCTAGTTTCATTGGTTGGACAGGCGGACAATGGCGTTTCTGGTTTAAAGATGATCGATGCACTGCGACCGAATCTTGTGTTGATGGATGCTGATCTTCCGAATGGTGATACTTGGGATGTTCTTGAACACATCAAACGTACATGGCCTCAAGTTCGTTGTTTGATTTTAGCGCACACTCAACAGCAAGAACGCGATGCTCAGACAGCCGCTGCTGATAGCTGCCTTCGAGATGGTTTTACCACCGAAATTTTATTTGGAACCTTGCGAGATTTAATCAATGATTCGACACCAATTCAACTTAGAAGTGAAATCCTCGCGAAATAATTATCCCCTTTACTCCATTTATTACAAAATAATAAGTTGCAAAATGCTCGCCTATCTCTCTGGTACCAGAGAGCTATCTAGACGGAACTGGCGATTCGATAGAATGCGTATGTTTTTTGTATCACAAAGCGCACTATTTATGTGCGGAATATCTGGCTTTGGTTTAAACAACACATCACTGGAAAAAGGGGGGCAAAGCAATAAGAGGTTTTCCCTCCATTTATGACGTCGATGTTGTTCGGCTTTCGAAGAGTATTTAACCGAGAAAGAACATTGTTCTTCGATTTGCGGTTTAAATCTCAGGAAAAACCGAATCGATCTTTGAACGGATTTTTGCGCAAAGCAACTCTCCTGTCTCTTAAAATTATTTTTGTGTGCGTTTTTGCAGTCGCGAATGTTTCTGTTGTGAATGCCTCTGAAAGTGTCCCTCCACAATCTCAAACAACTGAAGAACAGACTCAGGGAACCCCAGTCGCCCTTGATGAAGATGAAATTCCAACTGATACTGCCGGACAGTTCGAACCTGAAGACGAATTAGAACAGGATGGAGACGAGAACAACCTACCTTTGGAACAAGAAGTTGTGCAGGCAGATGAGGGGACGACCGACAGCGATGTCGAAGTAGACCCAATCGAAGAAACTCATATACCCGAGGAGGGAACGGATTCTCAGTCTGACTTGATTGTTGCCGAACTTGAAGTTGACTCGAGCAGTGCTGAATCCGAGGTTAGCGAGGGTGCTGACGAAGTCGCTTCGGAAAATGAAATGGATTTGGATATAGATACTGCTAGTGAGAGTCCGATCCCTTCCAACGAAGTTCAACCCGACGCTGACGACGCTAATGTAGAGCCATGCCAGGTTGAAGTGAACAACCAGCAGCAAGAACCAGGCTCCGAGTGCTCAGATTTGGATAATCAAGAGATCGACTCAGTTACAAATGATGAATCTGTAGGTGAAGAAGTCCCCGAGGTAGTGATCGCTGAACCCGAGGTTTTTGTTGAGGAAGATGAAGAAATTGAAGACGAAGAGCCAGCTCAAACGGAGGAAATCTCTGCCACCCAAGATCAGGAGATTTACATCCCTGATCCCTACTTCTATGTTGGCAATGTCAAACACAGTTTCTTGCCTTCTGGGGGAGATTGTGGGGGATTAGCCAATTGTGTTGTATCAAATACACCCATCCAAGATGCCATCGATGCTGTAACTGGTGGATTGACCCCTGATGATAGCACTATATATATGGAAGGTGGGGTATATGATGAGAGTGTATTCATTGATAACATAGATATTGATCTTACTTTGGCTGGCGGGGCGGATGGTGGTGATACTACCCTGGACGGATCTTTCATGGTTGGGAATTCAACTGGGCGAATCAATGTCCGCCAGTTGATTCTAAACGCTGGCTTGAGTGTTATTCGATCAGACGATGTAACTGTGCAAGACATATCTTTTAATTCAGGTGTGGTCGTTTTCAATAGCACAATGAATGTGATAGACAGCGCGTTGAATGCGGGCATGGCGCTTGTAAACTCATCAGTTGAACTCGTCAATAGCGAGGTGAATGCCGGAATCGTGGAAATAAATTCTGATCTCGCCATTGTCGACGCAGACCAAGATGGAAGCGCAGACATATCTGCAGAAAACTCAACAGTCACGGTAGAAAATACAGCGTTGAATGATGGCGCCAGCATGCAGGTTGAAAACTCAACAGTGGATATAACTGGCACTTCGGGTGACGATGTTATCGAAGTGGAACTCACTGGCGATGGGACGAATGTTGTGGTTATCGATGGTGGTGAGGGTGCCGACAGCTTGACCCTAAATATGGATGGTTCAATAGACGATGTGGAAATAACTGATAGTGGCGCGTCGGGGGAAGATAGCCTATCTGTAAATCTTCAAAGTAGCGACAATGCACGTCTGGATGAAACAAAAGTACAGGCAGGGAATGAGATCGTATCCTATGAGGAGATAGAGGATCTCAGCTTGAATACTGAGAGTGATATAAATATCAGCGGTACGATAATTATCGAAGACCAACTTTCAATTGCCTCGAAAAATGGGGGTATTCAGCAAGATGATGGTGTGCTAATTGCCGATCGACTGGTTTTACAGGCAGCCCAGGATGTAGGCAAAACTGAAACTCCCATCAATACAAAAGTCAAAAAGGTAGCAGCCCAGGCAACCGATGGTGGGGGTGTTTACCTGGAAAATGAGGGCGGTCTAATTATTGCCAAGATAGATGACGTGGTTGGTGTCAGCGCAGCGGGGGGCGGCATTGGGATTAGCACCAACGGCCCCCTAACCATTTGCCATTGTGTTACGGAAATCGGTGGAGGGGATATCAATTTAGCAGCGAATGGTGACCCGCAAACAAGCACAAATGTGACCATAAATGCAGATGTGCGTGCCTCGGGTGGCAATGGGAGTGTTGTCGTAACCACTGCTAACGACATCCTGCAAAATGGTGGAGTAGTGGTTTCCACCACTGGAACCGGTGAGATCCTCTACGATGCTGGCCAAAATACTCACTCGGCTGAAATTACCGTTTTAGGAAATGTATTCAGTGAGGAAGGGGTGATCTCCATCAACGCTACGGATGGTGTCACATTAGGTGCAGACGCGAGTATTACCACTGCGGGAGAGCTATCTTTGAACGCCGATAGTGATGGTGATGGCATTGGCACTCTAATTGTGGCAGAATCTGCCATGATCAGCACTCAGGATAGCGGCCTCACCATAGTCGCAGCGGACATTGATCTTGATGGGCAAATCATCGCTGGTGGTGGAGAAATCAGTTTCAAAACATCTCAGACAGATACAGATGTATTCATCGGTATCGAAGGGATGGGGTATTCCTTGAGCTCCGATGAATTGAACCACGTCCTCGGCGCTGGTAGCATATCGATAGGAAATGAGGCCAGCCAGGGAATTGTGCAAATTGATGATTTGGAACTTGTAACAGCAGGATTTGATTTGACAATCTTTGGGGATGAACTCAGTATTGGCGAGATCACTTTGGCTTTAGGAATGGTTCTACAATTAGTAGCCATAGGCGGGATCTTCGATCGAAATGGCGATGGACGCAACATAACCATTCCCAAGGGATCGTTGCATATTAGGGCAGCCAATTTCGGAACTGAGACTGATCCTATCGAAACTGCTGTAGACATGTTCGCGGCACAGGTCAAGCTTGTGGGCGGAACCTTTGCTAGCGACTTGAACCATCACGATCCACCGCAGGAAGCTCTCTCTTCATACGCAGGTCTATACATTAATAATATTGGAAACCTCACCATCGGAAATCATGGCATACATGTAGATGGTGAGGTTTTCATTTCTGTGTTAGGGCGTCTGGAAATTAATGCCCCTGTGGATGCTTCTGGCTCGGTGAGAATGACTGCTTTCGAGCTGGATGTTCAAGCTGACGTTCAAGGTGCTACTGTATTCTTCAATGGTGTTCACTCCCCGGGCAACTCACCGGGGATTCATAATATTACTGGTGACTATACTCTAGGGGCGAGCGATTCGTTGGAGATTGAAATTGGTGGTCTTGATCCTGGCCCTGGGACTTTGCGAGGAAATCCAGAAAATGATGGCTACGACCAGGTCAATGTCAGCGGATTAGCGACCCTCGATGGCACATTGAAAGTCATCCTGATCAACAACTTTACTCCCTCTGTTGGTAACACGTTCGACTTTTTAACCTTTAACACAATCAGTGGTGCATTTGCGAGTGGGGAAGGTCTCTTTGGTTTTGGTGATGGCTCGCTCTATTTCGAAGTTGTCCAGCAGGCGAATAAGCTACAACTTGTTGTTACTGAAGTGCCCGGAGATGGCGATCTCATTCCCGATCTCACGAACCAATCCATGGAAGATGATTTTGGCGAGTTCATCAGCGATTACTTCTCTGATGCAGTTATATCCGTCAGTGGTGACCTGACCCTTGGTGGAGTTGCCCAAGTTGGGGGAGATTTCAGGCTCGAAAAAGATACCTCACACACAGAAATTGGCGTTACAAATGGCACTGCCTTCATGGGAAGTGGGTATGGTACAGCCGACGAAGCTGGGGTGAAAGTTTCAGGCGTAACCGGTGCGGTTGTTATTACGGGTTCAGGCGTCGCCACCAACATGAGTGGAAATGCCTCCTTGGTGGGCTTTAGTGATCTTACGCTTACAGGCACAGATATCGGTGTAATCATCAATACCACAGGTGCTGCGGTCAATGAAACGGTGACAGTTGGCGCAGGTACCGTGGATGTTGTTTTTGCAGATGGGTCTGAATTCAAGAAGTTTGCTGGCGCGGCGAGTGTGGACGTGTTCGGGTTTGTGGTGGGGGCAGCCAGCATTGAATTGACAAAGGCGAGTATGGATGTTGTTAGTGGGAATATCAATATCGGCACATTGAGTGGGGTAACGCTTTTGGCGATGGAATTGAGTAGTTTGGATCTCTTCGCCGGTACCGGGGCCAGCCTGGATGATGGTGGCACTCCTACGGATGTGAGTGACGACACGATCGACACTTCGGGAGCGATGGGGTTTAGCATCAGTGGTGGGAATGTAGATCTAGCTATGGTGCGACCTGAAGGATTATCAGCAGGAGATAAGACATGCTATCTGGGATTAGAAATTGGATTGACTGGAACGGAATTAGTAGGTGTTGAAGGGTTAACCTTTAAGGCTAATGGCAGTGTTTTAGTAAATCGGGCTCTCGATGCATTGGGGGCTGTTTCTGATCAACGAATTGATTGGCCTACGGCAACCAATTCCACAAACGATCCAGCCGGAAATATCCCGAGCTTTGGATCTGGATTGACGTCTGCGGTGGAGTTGCAGATCCGGGGCATGGCGAGTGTGGATGTGTTC
>CAYTKR010000013.1:0-60755 GCA_964438295.1 uncultured Anaerolineales bacterium | reverse complement strand
CTGAAGATCAGGCTGTCAAGATGGTCATACATGGCTCGAAAAACTTTTATCTGGACTCGAGCCAAAAAGGTCTATCTAAATGTAAAGATGCTCAATTGTGACTGGATTGCCCAGCTCGAGGACTCATCAGGGATGTCGCCCCACCGTATATTGGACATATCCAATATTTTAGACTATATTTATCATAAATACTGAGTTAGTTTACCATATTGCATGGCATTGTCAATAGCTTGTCACACTAATTTGTGCTTTTGGCTCTTATTGAACTCCCCCTGCACCGATAGTAATTTCATTTTAGGGAAAGTCCCCCTATCGTTTAAGGTGATCCAACACAATTTGGGCGTTTCCCTGAAACCCTAACTAATCAGGATTCAGCGTGGGATTTTGTCAACCAAACCTGGCACATATCAGATTTGAATTTCGATTTCAGTCCCTTGGTTATGATTGATCTGGATGGTGCCATTAAGCTGGCCCAAAAGCGAATCTACCAATTGCAGCCCCAGGGAGTTCGTCGATGTGAAATCGAATTCATCTGGAAAGCCGATGCCATTGTCTGCAACGACCAATTTTGCGCCACCACCAGGATTAGATTTAAGCTGAACGCGCACTTCACCGCTCAGGTTACACGGAAAGGCATGTTTTAGGGCATTCGAAACCAGCTCATTGATGATCAATCCAAAAGGGATGGCTGTGTCGATATCAAAACTGACATCCTGGACATCGAGATCAAGCGAGATTCTCTCCCGATCAATAGAGTAGATTCGAAATAGATCATCGACCAGGCTAAGCAGGTAGTTATCGAAATTAATCCGAGAGAAATTTTCTGATTGGTATAGTTTCTCATGAATTAATGCCATCATCTGGACGCGCTGCTCACCGTCACGCAGGTTCTCTAGAACGAGCGGGTCGTCCGCCCGATGGCTTTGGAGTCGAAGCAAACTGCTCACAATCTGGAGATTGTTTTTGACTCGGTGGTGGATCTCTTGAAGAAGAATTTCCTTCTCGTCGAGTGAGGCTTGAATGTGCTCCGCATGGGATTGAAGTTCAGCCAGCATTTTTGTCTTTTGCAATATTGCCGCGATTTGTCTGGCGAAAACAATAAATCGATCAACATCGTCCTCTAGCAAATCCTGCCCCCACACGACCATCATCCCAATGATTTTTTCTCGGACATGCAGCGGCAAATATATAGATGGGGTATCAGTATTGATCCCCATAAGATCAAGGAGTTTCTTAATGATCGGTCGGTGTAATTTGGGCAGCGAAGCGTTGAAAACATCACCTGTGTTTTCTACAAAAACAGCTTGATCTTTTTGAAAAACCGTTGAAAATGGCCAGATATCGTTAGGGATTGAAAACCTTTCGAACGTCAACCCCGAATATCTTTCAGCCTTGGCGATCAAAGATGAATCTCCAGATAAATATCGAGGCACAATCTCCATAGTATTGTCATCTTGCAAGGCAATTAATACAGAGATATTCATTTTGGTCATCTCGGTCCCAAGAATTTCCAAGACATGATCGAGCTCTTCAGTTGAAACAACTTGTGCCGACACATGTGAAAGCGCTGTGGTAAAGGCATCGGCGCGCCTCAATTCCTCCGAGCGCCGGCGCTCCTTATCAAAAAGTTGCGCTCTCTCGAGTTGATTAGCTACCTGGCTAGCAAAGACTGATAATGTGGAAAGGTCATTTTCTTGAATATCAGATCCCCAAACGGTAAGAGTGCCAATCAAATTTTCCTTGCCCCTCAACGGTATATGCGCCGAGACAATGGTAGGCTGTATCCGAGACAAATCAAACACTTGCTTGATCATCAACCTTGGGAACTTTGGTAAAAATTCGTGCATTGTGGAGAGCGGGTCTGGATTAAAATGGGATGTATTTTGAGCAATGATTTTCTGAAACTGCGCGCTGTTTTCCCAACTATCTTTTGGGATGCGGAAAGTTTTCACGCTCAACCCGAGCAGATTCTCGATGCGCCGGATAATCGAGTTGTCAACAGAAATGTAACGAACGCTTAAACTTTGATCTTCTCGATCCAATTCCCACACCATACAACCCATACCCAGGTCAGCAAATTCTGTCCCTAACCCTTCCAAAACATCATCTGGATCGAGGGTATTCTCCATGCGAGCAGCCATTCGGCTAAAAGAGGTAATTAGGGCATTTGAGCGAGATAATTCCTTCGCCTTAATCGCCAGCTCCTTCTCAATACGTTCTCGCCCAGTCACATCTCTGAGCACAATCACTCTGCCCATTATTTGATTTTGAATGCCAACAATAGGAGAGTTACTGACATCAAATGTGCGCAGGATATTGTCTATATATAATTCGATTTCATCGCTACCCACAGAATCTGTTTGCACAGAGTTCAGCTTGGTCCATAACAGTGGCCATCCCTGCTCTAGTGGAAGTGCAGAAACATCGGAGGCAGACTTTCCGATCAGTTCGGATGCGGCAAGGTTCAAATCTGAGATATGGTCCTGTGCATCCAAAGATATCACTGCATCACGCATGTTCTCCAGAATGATGTCCCTAGCTACGGGGCCAAGGTCCCTTGATCTTAATCGATAAAGCCCCCATGCCATAGCTGGGAGCGTGATCCCCAACACAAAAGGAGTCAACTCGATCTCACGAACTGGGGCCAATCCCATTTGATCGTACAAGGCGTTTGCCAACCAAGGCGCGAGCACAGTAATTACAAAAGCAATCGCTTGCCAGCGGTACAGACGACCCTGGCGAATTAGCATAGTGGCCATTACGACTAGACCTATACCCAACGTGATATAGGCATGTGCAAGAAATATTATGTTCCAAATTCCGAGAGATTTCTTGATAAACGGAGAGTTCGGCTGAATGACCGCAGCGGGCCACATGAATCCAAAATAATCATTGGTCAAAGCAAAAATCAGCGTCAGAAACGGGATGGCCAACAATAGCGTCAGTCGAAGTGGGGATAATTTTCGATCATGCCCTGTAAAACGAAGGGTGTAAATTAACCACCCACTGGGGACGATCCAGATTCCCAAATATTGGAATTGTGCCCAATACTCCTTAGTATGCAAATCACCCCCCGCTACTTCCAGCGCACTCCCAAATATCCATAGTGATGCTGCAATGAGCAGAACACTGCCAAGAGAAGATGTGTAGCTACGTCGACGCCAAACGATGATCGCTGCAACCAGAGTTGTCATCCCCCCCAGAGTTAATGGGATGACGAGTGAATGCCACTGCCAAGTCAAAGCTTTCTCCTCTTTATTCTTGTGGGTGCTGGAAACTGATCTCTACGCTGACACCGTGACTGTTCTTGAAAGCTATCTGCCCTTCTAACTGCATGACTAACGAATAGATCAATTGGTAACCAAGGCTGGAAGTGTCCTGTGCATTGAAATCGGATGGGAAACCGACTCCATTATCGCACACCATCATATGAACCTCATCCCCGGGTTCCTCCCATAACCTCAGGCCAATTCGCCCCGAATCCATGTTCGGAAATGCATGCTTGAAAACATTGGTAATTAATTCATTGATGATCAACCCACAGGGGATAGCGGAATCAATATCTAACACGACATCATCTAAATTCAGCTCTACGCCAATATTTATACTATCTGCGCGATAGACATCAAACAGATAATTTATCAGAGTGTTTACATAGCCCCCAAAATCTACGAGCCCAAGATTTTCGGATTTGTAAAGCTGCTCGTGAACGAAAGCCATCGACAAAATTCGGTTTTGACTCCCAGTGATCTCTGAAATGACCTGCTCGTTATCAACATTCGTTAATTGAAGGTTGAGCATACTGGTTATGATCTGCAAATTATTCTTGACCCTGTGGTGGACCTCTCTAAGTAGGGCCTCTTTTTCCTGGAGGGAGTCTCGAATTTTTCTCTCCGCCTGAACTCTCTCGGTAATATCACGCAGCACCAAGATGCGACTCATCAATTGTCCCTGATGGCCTAATAAGGGCGAGAGCTCTGAATTAAATGTGCGCAAATACCCATCAACAGATATTTCGATATCCATCTCTTGAACGAAGGAATCCCCCTCGGCAAGTTGAGCCATTTCAAAACTCACTTCATCCAATTGTTCTCCAATGATGTCGCCCTTGTCATGGCTTATCAATGCGCGAGCAGCGGGATTGGTATCTACGATGCGTCCTCGATTATCCAAAACGATCACACCATCCCTCATATTCTCAACAACTGCATTCCTAGCCACCGGGACAACACTATCTTCAATCCAACGGACCAGCCCCAAGGTCATCGCCGGGACCACGATGGCTAACACAAATGGAGTCAGCTCGATTTCCAGATCGGGCGAATAGCCAAGGTTGTCGATCGCGGCGTGGGTAATAACCGGAACCAAGATGACGATCAAGAAAACTATAGCCTGCCAACGGTAAAAACGACCGGTTCTAACGACCTTCAATGCGGTCAATGCAATCCCCACCCCCACCAGCAGATAAGAATATCCCAATAGGACTTGAAACCCAACCCCCTTTAATTTCCATACAAAGGGATTATCTGGAACCAGCCAGGCATCCGCCCATATCAACCCATGCAAATCATTGGTCAAAACTAAGATGAACGTCCCCAGGGGAGCTAGAAAAATAAATCCTACGCTGGGAAGGGTCAGCCATTCCTCACGTCCATAAAACTGAATCGAAAGCGTCAGCCAAACTGGAGCGACAAAACAGATCCCTATATACTGAAGTTTTGTCGCCAGCAGTTTGGTTTCCAAATCCCCGCCCAGCACTTCAAAAGCGGCTCCCAAAATCCAAAAACCCGCCGTTATCAGCATAAATGTCCCGGAAATCGACAATTGCGTATCTCTGCGCCAGACATGAATCGCGATGATAAAACAGGCGATTGCGCCAATGAGTAATGGGACAAAAAGCGGACTCCAGAGCCACGTCATGACAATGCTCGTTCGATCGTAGCTCTCAATTCACTTTCTGAAAACGGTTTGGTGATAAAGCCATTGGGCTCAGTGTCCATGGCCCGATTTGTTGTGCTCTTGTCGGCCATGGCTGTAAGGTAAATTACTGGGATTTTAATTTCAGACAGGATCTCTTTTGCAGCTTGAACACCATCCATCTCTCCTTGCAATCGGATATCCATCAATACAAGATCGGGTTCGAACTTCTCCGCCTGGGCAATTGCATCCTGGCCCGTAGAAGCAACGCCTACCACTTGAAATCCCATCGATTCCAAACTGTATTTCAAATCCAATGCTACGATACCTTCATCTTCAGCTATAAGTATTTTCGCCTTTAACATGATGGCCTCTTTGGGTTAATCAAAAAATTCTACCTTGTTGCGGCCGGACTGTTTGGCAACATACAAGGCTTTGTCTGCTTGCTCTATCAATGTATCCAAAGTTTCAGTACCATATTTCGTCCACGTAACTCCCAAGCTCACAGTAAGGGAGATTTCGCCAATATCTGTACGGAAGGGCTTTTCTGCAATACTTTTACGCAATCTCTCGGCTGCCTGATAGGCGGCATCTAATTCTGTCTCGGGCATTAGCACGAGAAACTCTTCGCCGCCATAACGGCCCAATATATCTACTTCACGAATCTCTTTCTGAC
Source organism: uncultured Anaerolineales bacterium (assembly GCA_964438295.1). Taxonomy (GTDB): domain Bacteria; phylum Chloroflexota; class Anaerolineae; order Anaerolineales; family UBA11858; genus NIOZ-UU35. The sequence goes on along the minus strand of CAYTKR010000013.1, from coordinate 55,162 downwards.
AACGTTTCACCAAGCCGATCAATACCTGATCACCAATTGGATGTCCATGGGAATCGTTTATTATTTTGAAATAATCAAGATCGAACATGATTATTGCCAAGGGATGGCCAAAACGCACCACACGATCGATTTCACGCCCGCCCAGGTAGGATAGTCCCCTGCGGTTGTAGGCTTCAGTCAGGGAGTCGGTTATTGCCATTCGTTGGGTTTCTGCGTATAAACGCGCGCTGTTGATCGCATTGGCAGCCTGTCCGGCAAAGATCGAGAAGCTAGGAAGATAAGACTCATGCAGGCTTTCTCCCCACAAGGCCAGGATACCCAATACCTGCTCTTGTGTTCCCAACGGAAAAAGTGCCGCTTTGACATCTGGCGATAAGTCACAGATCTGGATGACTTTCCTGCGGATTTGACCGGACAATCCCGGTAAGACCTTCTCAGCAAAGGTCTCTGCATCGGCAAAATATTGGGTCTGGCGCTCGAGAATGAGTTTTTGATACATTGGATACTGATTGATCGGGACATGAAAACCACTCAATTTGACGCCAATTAACTTTTGAATCGTCGAGATGATTTTTGACTCTAAAGAGATGAACTTGACAACCCACTGATCGTACCCGGCTTCCCGTAGGATCACGAAACAGGATACACCCAAATTTGCGAGTTCCAATCCAATAGTTGTGAGCACAAGCTCATAATCGGACGTGGTTTTGAATTGACTAGCAACCTGACTGAGCGCCGAAAGCAATTCACTAGAGCGCGCCAGTTCTTCAGTGCGCTGCGCAACTCGTATCTGTAACGTTGCCGCATGCTCTTGTAATTGGTCGTACAAGCGAGCGTTTTCGATCTCAATGGCCGCGTGGCTTGCCATGGTCATCAAAAGGTCGCCATCCTGAGGGGTAAAATTGCCTTTTTGTTTGTTGATTGCCTCTAAAACCCCAATTACGTTATTGTCCAAGAGCAATGGCACCGCGATCATCGAATGCGTATAATGGGAACTTTCCTGTGCTATTCTGTTGTAATAGTCGGGGTCTGAACCGACATCATTGATTATCTGAAGCGACTTTTCTTGAAAAACTCTGGAAACAATGCCCTTTCCAGGTGGAATGCGCATCCCAACAATGGGATCTATGGATGCCTTGAACACCATTTCGCCAGTATTTTCATCTGGCAACAATATTGAGCAACTTTTTGCAGACAGCAATGTAGCAGCTTCCTGAACAACAATGTTCAACAGTGATGGCAGGTCAAGCGCTGAAGACATTGCAACGCCTATGCGGTGTAGGGCCTCTAGGGCATTCACTTTCTCAGCCAATTGGAACGTCCGTTCCTTGACCCTGGTTTCCAATTCGTCCTTGGCAGTTCGCAAAGCAATTTCAGCTTTGTGTTTATTCAAGGCCATCTCGATGGCTAATTGCAAATCTTTTTCTTCGAATGGTTTGCGAATATATCCAAAAGGCTGGGTCATTATGGCGCGCTGCACTGTGTCATCATCTGCGTACGCCGTCAGATAGATGATGGGAACATCTAACTGTTGACGAATCACCTCGGCAGCTTCGATGCCATCCATCATGCCAGCTAAATGAATATCCATCAGCACAACATCGGGATGCAAACTTTGAGCTTTATCGATCGCCTCTTCACCACTTCGAACTTTACCTACTACGGTGTATCCCAACTTGGAAATACAATGGCTGAGGTCGAGTGCGACGATTGCTTCATCTTCTACGATCAATACTTGTTCAGATGTCATGCATCACTCAAAACAATTCTTTGCAGGTTTGTTGGGAGAAGGGTAAACTCTCACTCCCGAAATTGCTAGTTTCTTTCATTTTTTTGATAACTCAGAATGCTTCAATCCCAAGGAATGACAATTCGGATTTCCGTGCCCATTTCGGTATTCACAGAATATGACCCATCAACCTGAGTCACTAGAGCGTCCACCAATTGAAAGCCAAGGGTATTCGGTTGTCCAATGTCCACATAATTTGGGATCCCAACGCCATCATCGCTAACTGTCAGCTCGATATGTGAGCCATTATTACCAACTTGAATATTGATCCTGCCATGCTTTTCCTTCGGGAAGGCATGTATTAACGCGTTGGTTAGCAATTCGTTAATCAACATCCCAAAGGGGATGGCAATGTTGATATCCATGAAAATCTCTTCCACCTGAACATCGATCGAAATGGACCCCACACTTGGACTATAGATAGAGAGCAATGTATCCACGAAATCATCAACATAATCCGCCAAGTTAATATGGGCCAGATCGTTTGACTGATACAATTTCTCGTGAATCACGGCCATGGAAAGCACCCGATTCTTGCTATCTTGCAATGGCCCAAGAATACGCGGGTCTTTGACCAGTCTCGACTGCATGTTCAGCAAACTTGATATCATTTGAAGATTATTCTTCACACGATGGTGAATTTCCTGGATAAGGATGTTCTTTTCTTTGATCGAGGACGACTGTTCTTGTGTCAGTTTTTCGAGTTCTATTGAATAATTTCGACTTTCATTCAGCGCATCTTCTACCAGAGTAGTTGTGAACCACTGCAAGAGCGCAATTCCAACAAATGCTCCTCCCAGAGTCAGGTAGATAGTAAATATCTCGTCCAATGTTTCTGGATGTTGAATCTGGCTAACAAATAAATGGGTAAGAAGTCCTACACTCAAAACTAACCATTGCGCACGCAAACTAATTAACTTCGCGGCCAGCACGAAAGATAACACATACATTAAGATAAGCGTTGTCACCAGACCGTTGAAGAAAGATCCAAAAACCCCCAATAAAAAGAAAAGAGCTATGGGCACATACCGAACCACTCTCCAATATCCACGAACCATATACACCAGGCTGGCAACCATGATGGTATCCATCAACAGCATGATTGCAACTCCATCAAAATCATACTGATTAGTCAGCCACCCTATATATACTGGGATCGAAAATGCCCACAACGACAAGCTAGTCATGGTCGTGACCACCCTGGTGATGTATTCTTGGCGAGCTACATCAGCCAGGTCTGATTGGGGTGCAGTCAGGCGATGCCAAATATTTATTAAAGGGCGAAACAATCTAATATGCTCGTGTGCCATTTGGTGGAAGTTTGACGATCGTCATCCAAAAATCTTCGATGGTTTTGACAACTTTGATAAACTGATCCAAATCAACTGGCTTGGATATATAGCAATTGGCATGCAAATTATAGGTTCTCAGGATATCCTCTTCAGCTTTCGACGTTGTCAGGATGACCACGGGAATCCGTTTCAGGTCATCATCCATTTTGATTATCTCTAGCAACTCACGTCCGTCCATGCGAGGCAAATTCAGATCTAGCAGCACTAGGTCTGGTCGCACACTATTATTGAATTCGCCTTCTCTACGCAAGTATGCCAAAGCCTCAATGCCATCTTTGGCAATATGCAAATTATTTTTGACTTTACCCTCCTTTAGCGCTTCCTGAGTTAGGCGCACATCGCCAGGGTTATCCTCGACCAATAATATCTCTACAGGCCTACCTAAAATTGTATCACTCACTGCATTTGTCCTTTCGTTTCATTCTACGCACCATCTACCGGTGTGTTCGGGATGGTGAAATAGAAACAAGAGCCTTGATCACGTTCAGACTCGACCCAGATCCGGCCACCATGTCGCTCGACGATGCGCTTACTGAGTGCTAACCCAATGCCTGTGCCTGAATATTTTTCTTTGCCATGCAAACGTTGAAATAGCACGAAGATACGATCGAAAAACTGAGGATCAATACCAATTCCGTTATCACTCAGCGCAAACTGCCATCCGCTTTTGGTTTCTTTCACACCGATATCGATTTGGGGAATTTGGTCATTTTTACGGAACTTTATTGCATTTGCCAACAGGTTTTGGAAGAGCTGCAACATTTGGGGCTCATCAGCCATGATCGTTGGCATACGTTCAATAGAAACTTGGGCACCTGTTTCATCTATCGAAGTTTGTAAGGATGACTGAACTTGACTCAGAATTATATTTATGTCAGTTGGTGCGTAAGGCCTGCCGCGCGTTCCCACTCTAGAATATGCCAATAGATCATTGATCAGGCGTTTCATGCGGGTCGCGCCATTAACGGCAAATGCGATGAACTCCTTTCCATCCTGATCTAACTCATCTGTATATCGGCGATCTAGCAATTGCAGGTAGCTGGCTACCATGCGCAAAGGTTCTTGCAAGTCGTGTGAGGCGATATATGCGAAGTGTTCGAGATCCTCATTGGAGCGAGTGAGCTCCTCTGCTTGCTCGGCTAACTGATTCTCCCATTTTTTTCGTTCTGAGATGTCAAGGCCAGTTCCAATCAGGATCGGTCCGTTGTCTGTGTCCAGCCGGTAGCCAGTAAAGTAATATGGGAGCTCAGAACCGTTTTTCGAGACAAGAGCAGCCTCCACATTCGATTCGCCAGTTTGGAATGTTTGTTCGATGCGTTCGGCAACCAATGCCTGGTCTTCGTTCCCGAACAATTCAGTGGGGTGCATTCGTGAAATTTCTTCATCAGTGTAGCCCGGTACTTCAGGAAAGTTTGCATTCCAGCGAATAAATTTACCTTGCGCGTCGAAGATATAGAAGATTCCCGGGATGCTATTGATAACGCGGTCCGTATAAAGCTTTTCTCTCTGAAGGAATTTATTCGCCTGTTCTGTCTCTCGGCGAGCTTGTTCCACGTCCATCATAATATTCATCGTAGCTATCTGAGCATCTTTCAATTCTTGATTCGCCTCTTCTGCTTTCCTGCGGGCTTCTTCGACATCTTCCATCATGCTCAGGGTGGCTGTTTGTGCATCGTTAAGTTCCCGGGTACGCACTTCGACCCGGGACTCCAATTCATGGCTCCAGGACTGTAATTCGTCGATGAGGATAGCATTTTCATTTTGCGATGCAGCGAGATTAGCCGTCATCTTATTGAATGACTCTGCTAAGAGCCCCAACTCATCGAGGTGCTTGATAGGGATACGGTGATCCAAATTGCCTCGGCCAATTTCTTCTGCGCCAGCAATCATTTTTTCGACTGGTTTGGTGATACTCCGGGCATAATACACACTCAAAAGGATTACGACCAACCCTAGAATCAGGCCAACCCCAGCAATATTGTTGCGGAGATCCGCGATTGGAGCAAATGCTTCCACCAGGTTTACTTCAGTTATCAAGCACAATTCATAATCCTCAAGCCAATGGTACGCACCAAAGACGAGCACATCGCGATAATCCGGATAAATATCGGTTCCATCTTCTCCTCGGAGACAAGATTCGACCCCTCTAGTGTGGGTCGCCTTTTTCAACGCGTAATCGTGTCCGAAACGAGGTTCTGTAACAAAGAAATTGAACTTATTTACCAGATAGGTATCTTCGGAGGCGCTTAGCTCGCTCCGCTGAGTCATGATACCCGTCATCTCTGATAAATCCGCGTTTCCGGCAATAACCGCGATGTGATTCCCATTGGCATCCTGAATAGGCGTGCTGATATGCATTTCAAACTCAGCAGATGTGATCGAATAAGTGATTGCATCGACATACGTGCGCGATCTTCCCTCTAAAAAGAATTTTTCACTTTCGCGATATTTTCCTTCCAACGATTGGTCTGTAGAGATAACGATCAATCCATCAGATGCTCTAAGGATCGACAGACCCAGATAGCCGCCCTCTTCTTCCAGTGTAGGTGCAAAATGGTCTATGATCAGCTTATCATAAATCTCCTGATACATACTGTCATCTGGCTCATAATCTTCAGAAACTATGATTTCGGAATACTCACGAACTAAAGGACGTCGAGCTAATCCTCGCAAGCTCCTCTGATTAGTTAGTAGCCATAATTCGAACTCATTCTCTTTGAGTAGATTGGTTGAGATCAGGTGATTGAACACATGCTGCTCAATCGCCCTGCGTCCATTTTCAAAGGATAAGAATCCAACGATCACCAGGGGGAAGAGAGTCAAAACCAGAAATACCAGAAACAGCTTTGTTACCAGTTTCATTCCATTTCACCATACACACTTTGCAAAAATTGCAGTGTGTAGACACCGTCCACATCTACCGAATCAGAGAGTATGCCTTGTTCTGTCAGGATATTCGCCATCCCATCCCACACTGAGGCGCGCATCCAGCCAACTTGGTCATCCCCAGTATGAATCAGAGGATCACTTGCATTAAACATGTCTGCTTGGATCTCTCGATCTTGGATCTTAGAATATGCCATTGATGCATCTACTGCGATTTCCGGATTTTCTATCGCAAATTGATGCTCCCTTAGCACTGCCGATAAAAACCTTCGTACTAAATCTGGGGTTTCATCTACCAGCGCATCGTTGACAATAATTGTGTCAGAGTAGAAATGCACGCCATAGTCGTCTGGCCAGATTATATTAAGTTCCCGATCGCCAATTTGGTCCATCAATGGTAACAGCGAACCAGCAGCAAATGATACTGTCACATCAATATCTCCCTCCAAAAATTGCGTATCATCATACAAATAGGGTTTCACAGTGATTTGTGACATATCTATTCCTAAGTTATTTAGAATTGCTCGAAATTGAACGTTATGGTGTGCATCTGAAACTGCAACAGTTCGACCTACAAAATCATGGGGGGAGGTAATACCCGATTCTTCGAATGCAACAAAACTGACGATGCCATCAAATAGATCAACGTCGATGCCACCTGGATGAATGTCACCTCAATGTTTTCTTCTTTAAAGAACCCCTGTGTTTCGGCTACATAGAAACCAGCAAACTGAGCCTGGTGAACCCATTTGAGTTGCAAATTTACCTGATCGGGAGAGGCTTCAGGCTGCGAAGAACATGCACTAAGGATCATTACTACCATACCGAGCACGAATAGGTGCCTAGAAATCATCTCATCACTCTTTTAATCGTCTGCGAAACGAATGTCATAAGGCGGCTCTTCGCCCAACCGTTTTGAGAGCTCATTGATCTGGCGCTTTAGCTCGATCATGCGTTGCTCTCGCCCTACCGCCATGCGGTTGAAGTTTTCCATCATAGAATTGGTGTGTTCTAATTCAGCAATCGATTCTTCCAATCTCTGTCGCATAATTTTTTCTTCGGTGATGTTAGAGGCTAATTCGAAACGCACAAGTTTGCCATTTGACCATCGGATTGCTTTATCCGAGCAGCGGTACCAATCCTTGGTAATTTCATTCTGGAATTCCCAAACATAAGATTTTCCCTGATATTCCCCAAAGATTAGATGATTGGTGCAAAAAGGGCAAGGCTCTTGGCGAGCTTGCAGCCTTTCATAACAGATCGCCCCCAAAGCATCCTCTCCCCAAGATTTCTTGATCACATCATTGACATAGAGTAATTCATATGTATCTGGATCGCTAACATAGATGACATCATCGATGCCATCAAATAGGGCCAACAACTGCTCCTCATTTTCTCTGAGAGCAACCTCGATCTGTAACTGTCTTGTAATTGTATCTTCACGTTCATCGAGCATCTTTTGAAATTCTTCAACCATTAAATTGACGCGTGTCAACAATTCAGCGAATTCATCTGCTTGTTCAGGGATTTCGATGACCTCAGAAAAATCGCCCATGGCGTAGTTTTGTAGGAACGGAGTTAACATACCAAGTCGCAGGGCAACGTACTCCTTATATCGGTCCAATTCAGATTTGGTCACCTGCCGTTCATCCTTTCATCAATGTGGATTCGCATTAAGTAAATGCCGGAAAGAATCCCAAAATAAATTGTGAGAAACCACCGGCATTTACACAGGATTTGCGGTGAAACCGGTCAGTATTTTTTCAAGCCACAAACCGCAAAACACTTAGCAAATTAATGCACTCCGAAATACCATTTGAATTAGATCCGTTTTTGAGCTTCTTCTTCAGATGCAAGTTGCTGCATATCTTTCTTGCTGACTATCGAATTATCCGCATGCTACTCATCTAAATACACCATCTGAAACTCAGGTTTTCGTCCAAGTTCTGACAGGAGCTGATTGACTTTACGTTTGAGTTCGATCATGCGCTTTTCACGCCCAACAGCCAAGCGGTTGAAGCGCTCTAGTTCTGTCATTCGTTGAGCCAGTTCTCGTTCGGCTTCCACACGATGGGTTATGTCGCGATTGATGGTCACGACTGCAACCGTCTCACCGAGATCATTCTTGATCTCATTTGCCTTACCATGGATATAGATTAAGCTGCCATCTTTGCAGTGATGGATAACTTCCCCATCGAATGAGCCTGTTTTGGCAAATTCAGCGAGAACCTGCTCTCTGGTGAGTTCGATGTAATCTGGTTTCAGAACTTCCGCGAATGCTTTTCCAATAACTTCATCCGCTCGCCAGCCATAAATCGTTTCAGCAGAATCGTTCCATCCCTGGATCACAAAGTTTGTATCTGCCGAGATGATGGCATCTGAGATTCCTGCCAAGATTTCGGCACTCATCGCCAATTCGGCAGTGCGCTCGAGAACTTTCTTCTCAAGATCATTGGCACGAAGTTTCATCTGCTCGTTAAGCAAAGCACTTTCCAAGGCAATGGCAGCCTGGTCAGCAAAGGCACAGACTGGCACACAGTCTTCCTCGGTCATGTTTTTGCCAGTCACCAATAAAAATCCATAGAGATCGCCGGCGACATTGAGTGGTGCAAAGATCGACTGTTCGATGCCTAACATTCGGGCAACCTGGCCTGCAATGGGACGAGTGCCTGCTGGAAGCGCTTGTCGGAAGGCATCCCCTGCATTTTCCTGGAATACTGCATTGCCATTTTTCACGAGTTGGCCATATTTGTTATCCTCACGTATGGGGATGCAATGCCCGATTGCTGAAATACCCATCAACTTTTCCGCTGTCCTCATGATATTCTTGGCATATGTGGAATGCACGATTTTAAAATATTCCCGATCTTCTGAAATCCGGAAGATCATCGAGCCGTAATCTAATTTTGTCAACTCATTGCCAATACAATCAAAAACTTCACCAATCGTTTTTGCGCGCAGCACCGATTGTGCAGCCTGGGATAGCGCCAACAGGAGGCGGTGGCTACGGGCAGCTTCCTTTAATGATATTTGTATATGTTCTTTTCTTTGAAGGGTATCCGAGATGTCAGTAATCACATCCGCCAAGAAGAGTGCTTCTCCAGATTCATCCCTGATCAGAAAGAAGCTTTCTGAAACAAAGAATCTGCGACCAAACTTAGAGATCATCTGAGTCTGGCCGTCCCATTTGCCGTGTTGCATTACTGTTGGAATTGCTTCTTTGAAAATTACCTCTTGAAATTCCTCTGTATAATATGAATTAAATGGTTTCCCTTGAACATCCGCCAGGCTGTCTTCCCCAACCATATTCAACAAAGCAGGATTGGCGTAGTAAATCTTGCCATCAAGCGTGGCAATACCAAAACCGTGACCGGCAGCTTCTGTAAACCTGCGAAAGATGTCTTTCGTATCACCTGTAAATAACTCATTTTCTCCCATCAGGATTGCCTCAATTCTAGGGGAAGCGCATCTCCGAACTGCAAGTCTTCAATCATCTCCAGGAATATGGTAACAATGAGTGGATCAAAATGTGCTCCCGATTGGTCTTGAATATACACCAGGGTTTCTTCGCGCGACCAGGCGAGTCGATATGGTCGGTCTGAGGTCAATGCATCCCACACGTCGACGACCGCGAATATGCGGGCTGAAAGGGGAATCTGCTTTCCCCGCATGCCCTGCGGGTATCCCGTACCATCCCACTTTTCATGATGGCTGTAAGGGATATGCAGAGCGGGTTGCAAAAAATCGATCGCCGATAGCATCTCATATGCGTGAACGGGGTGTTGATGCATGACATCCCATTCACCCTCTGTGAGGGGCCCGGGCTTCAGCAAGATACTGTCTGGAATGGCCATCTTGCCGATGTCATGCAATAGCGCGCCTCGCTGTATGTGTAGCAGATCATCACCATCAATCCCCAGCCTTTTTGCGAGGTTCAATGTCAGTAGGGTCACTCGACGTGAATGATCTTCAGTTTCAAAATCGCGTAGCGCCAAAGCACGGCCCCATCCTTCCAAGGTTGACATGTACGCGTGCTGAAGCTCATTTTCAGCTCGTTCGCGCTCTTCAACTTGGCGCTGCAATTCCAAATTTTGCAAATAGAGTTGCTCGGTTCGCTTGGCCACCTTAGTTTCTAACGCTTCGTTCAAACGTTTGATTTCCAGTTCAGATTGCTTCCTTTGGGTGATATCGTGCAGAAGGACCATCTGCCCCGTCAACTGGCGCTGTCGATTGGTAAATGGAGATACACGTACGTCGTAATGCTGCTGATCTCCGTTTCTTCTCAGGCAAACCTCAGCCTGTGAAACTGCTTCAGAATAGATGGAATGGGAAAATTCACTCCATGGAGCCAGAACATGTTCGGCAGGCTGTCCCACCAAATCAGATCCTTGTTGGTTGAAAATCATTTGGGCCGCGGGGTTAATATCTACAACATGCTTCTTATCGTTCAGGACGATCATACCATCACCCATATTTTCGACCAACAGGTCGCGGGCAATGGGGAGTAGATCTAACAAGCGGAACCTGAAGAGACTCCAAGCAAAAGCGAGACCAGAAACTACGAAAGCCAGGGGTGTCAAATCAAAGCGGTATGATAAACCCGCAGTGCTAATGGCGTTACCCAATAGCGGAGTGATCGCCCCCAATAGCACAGAACCTGATTGCAGACGGAATAGGTGGCGAGAACGAACTACCATGGAAATCAGCAACATTGTACCCGCTAGCATCAACAAATATGAATAGATGGCATGCACCCAGAACCAGGCCCCATATTCCCCCGCGATGAGAATTACCGGTGGAGTGGTAGTAAAACTAATCCCACCATATATGAAGCCATGAAGGCCATTGGTCCAAACCATCACCAAGGTAATCAAGGGGATCACAACCAACAACCGAATCCAACTAGGCACTGGCCAGGAACGCTGTCCGCTGTATTGCATTGCAAATATGAACCAGATCACGGGCACCAGGACGATAAAGAAATATTTACTCTGATGCCAAACACGCGTTGCTTCTGGAGTTTTGGTTACAAATTCAAAAGTGATCATGATTGCCCAGGCAGCCGCTGCCAACATCAACCAAACGAAGGGTGTAGCACCAGGTGCAGGTCTCTTTCGCCAGGCAAATGCTGCCAGGACCCCATTTACGACAACAGAGAATAAAACAACAATAAGATAAAAGATCGTTTGCCAAGGCATCAGATTCACTCTTGTACTTCTAATAACCGCAGAAAAGCATCGACCACGCGTGGGTCGAAATGTACGCCGGACTGCTCCCTGATGAAATCCAATGTTTTATCCTTCGACCAGGCTTTTCGATAAGGTCTATCGGATCGCAGCGCATCCCATACATCGACAATCGCAAAAATGCGTGCCGGCAAAGGAATTTGTTCTGCCACCAGGCCAAGAGGATATCCTGTCCCATCCCATTTTTCATGATGATAGTGCGGGATATCTAGCGCTGGGCGAAGATAATTGATCGAACTCAGCCATTCGAAGGCATACACTGGGTGTTGGCGCATGATCTCCCATTCTTCCTCAGTGAGAGAACCCGTTTTTTGCAGAATTGCATCGGGCACACCCATCTTGCCAACATCGTGCAGTAAGGCGCCGCGACGTAAGTGCACCAGGTCTATCCCACCAATACCTAATATGCGGCCCAATTTCAGTGTCATCTCGACGACTCGCCGGGCATGACCTTCTGTTTCACGGTCGCGTAGTTCCAGCGCCTTCGCCCAACCCTCTAGGGTTGTATCGTAAGCCAGAGAAAGCTCTAGGTTCGATTTTTCTAGATCTTCGAACATCGAGGCATTATCGATCGCAATTGCAGCTTGCGTTGCTATGGTGGAAGCGAAATTCTCCCATTCTGAATCGGGATTGAATTCCTCCCGATGATACATCTCCAGTACACCTTTAATCTGTCCCTTAGCAATCAAAGGAACCCCATAATAGGAAACTAAGCCTTCCTTCGAAAACAAGTCACCGCGCGAACAATTCGGACAATCTTCTTCCAGACAGGTGCGGTGAATAGAAACCCCTTCCTGGACAACCAATCCGCCTAGGCCTTCCCCAACATTTAGGAACCTTGTCTTGATTTCACCTGACGAAAAACCATTGCATGCGACGGGCTCAAGAGATAGCGTGAAGGGATTTAAGATCAGGATCGAAGCCGCGACAACTCCTAATTGTCCAACGACCTGTTTGGCTACCACGTCCATGGTGACTTGCAGATTCATACTGCCGGTGATTGCCAGGTCAATCTGATGCAACGATTCCAGGAATGCCAACTGACGTTGCTGGCTGTCATAGAGCCGACCACTTTGAAGAGCCAAAGCTGCCCGTTCGGCAAAAACTGCGATGATCCGTTGATCGTTCTCCGAAAAGGCATGATCCTGGCTGCTCTGGATATCGATTACGCCAATCACTTCGCCGCCGAGGATCAAGGGGACCGCGATCTCCGACCGCGCGTCCTGCCAATTGGCCACGTAATTCGGCCACCGGGTTACATCGGATACATTAACAATTTCTGCCTTGCGAACTGCATAGGGCGCTATTCCTGGCCCATCGACGAAAAGAGTTCGTCCTCCAAAAACTTCGGCGGAATACTTCCCTGCAGCGGCAACACGAGTAAGTTTTCCAGATACATCGTCAACCAAGAACAGGCTGCAGTTTGATTTTCCAAAATCTGTATGGAGAGTATCTACGATAGTCTGGCCTAGCGCAGAAATGTCTGAGGGATTGGACGCCAGCAACGCTCCCGAGGCATCGTATAAACGGGCAAGCTCGGTCGCTCGAGTCTGCGCTTCAGAATACAGGCGAGAGTTTTCCATGGCAATTGCCAGTTGGTCTGCCAGGGAGCGCAATGCTTCAGCATGATGGCTATTAAAATAGCCCACCTGACTATGATCGAGATTTAGAAACCCAAAGGTCTGAACATCTTTGCGGATTGGAACGCCAAGATAAGATTGTACCCATTGCGTTTGAGGCATATCCATCCACATCTCGCTTTGCTCAACATCCGGAATCACAATGGGTTGGACTGTCTCCATCATTCGTTGGAATTTACCATCTCCATCTAGAGAGAATTTCACGCCAACGGCCTCGCCAGGGGGCTGCATGCCGCCGTTATTGCGATGCCGAATTACGCGCGTATAGCCGTTCTCGTTGAGCATCAAACTGGCCGCTTCGTAGGGGACAACCCGCTCGATATTGATCAAGATCTGATCCAGGATTTGGTCGAATGCCAAGCTGCTGTTGAGAGCCAACGCTGTATCGCTCAATGTTTCTGCCCTGATGCGTTGCTCTCGCTCTGCTTGCTGCTGGCGGATTCGCTCAATTGCGGTCGCCAACTGACCCGCAACTGTAGTTAACAAGCGCTCATCATCTTCACTAAATGCATCAATCAGATGACTCTCAGCATTGATCACCCCTAAGATTCTCTCTCCCACAATAAGTGGAACACACAATTCAGAGCGGTGGCCATCTATTTGTAATGTAGCAACATATTCTGGGACCTTGGAAACATCTGGAATGCGCCATGGTTTGCCCATTCTTGCAACCGCGCCAATCACGCCCACAGATAATGGAATTTCTACTCGGGGCAAATCTTCAGGTAATCCCCGATAAGAAGGGTGCATCAAAAGCAGTTCGTTCGATGGATCTAGAAGCATCACTCCGAAATGGTCTGGGAAGAAGCTTCTACTAAGAATTTCGGTTACTGCTTCGATCAGATCATCTTCACGGACCTCGCTGACACCCGCCGATGAGATCGCGTTCAATAAAGTCAATTCCTCAATATGACGTTGTAAAACTTTTTCAGACATCTTCCTGGCAGAGACATCCTGTTTTACGCCGATAAAATGTGTGACGACGCCATTGCTATCCACTAACGGAGCAATGGTTTGCTGCTCTGAATAAAAACTACCATCTTTACGTTTGTTGATCATCTCACCTTGCCAAACGTTGCCTGCCAAGACCGTATCCCAAAGCGATGCATAAAACTCCTCCCCATGCACTCCAGATTTCAATACGCGCGGATTTTGGCCAAGTACTTCGGAGTCCGAATAGCCTGTGAGGTCCTCAAATGCGGGGTTGACCCACATAATGTCTCCGCTACGGTCGATAATGGCAATTGCGTTGGCAGCAGCATCGAGGGCAGCAGACTGCAACCTTAGTTGTTTTTCGGCTTCGACTTGTGCAGTGATATTCACAGCCGTACCTTCATAATAGAGGATTTCGCCATCAGGTGTGCGTATGGACTTAGAGCTTTCGCGCACAAAGATCAAACTACCATCCGCCTTTTCCCAAATTGACTCCATGCCGACAATTTGGCCTTTTTCTTCCATTTGTCGTTTGAAGTCCTCCCGATATCCCTGGTCAATGAAACCAGCATTTTCTAGATTTCGCTCGGTCAATTGTTCGAAAGAGTCAAAGCCCATCATTTCAATTAGAGCCCGATTCGCAAAACGGATCCTACCATCAGGAGTAGTGCGGTAGATTCCTACATCCACACTGTTGAAGATGCTTGTCAACCGCGCCTCATTGCGGTGAAGTTCGCTGGCATAGCGCAGATTCTGCAGACGCAAATGATGCCTCTCAAATGCATATTGGATCGTGCGCCCCAGTAAATTTTCATCAAATTTTCCTTTGACAAGATAGTCCTGAGCACCCAATTGTAGAGCTTTGCCAGCCATGTCGGGATCATCCAACCCGGTCATAACAATCACAGGTACATCCGGATTTGTGCTTACCAGTCTTTCAACCGTTTCGATGCCATGACTATCTGGCAGCGATAAATCAAGCAGCACTAATGAGGGGCGATTTTCTACCAGTAGATCCAAGGCCCCCTCGAGATGCTCAACATGGAGCACATCACAACCAAATTGCGTGTCCTTTAGATATTCTTGGATCAAACGAGCATCTCCCAAGTTATCTTCTACAAGCATTACACTTATCTCTGCTAGACTACCTTGGGGTTGGGGTGTTTGAGTCCCAAATTCTAAGAACACCAGTTCTTGGGGCAGAATTTCGTCGGGGTGTTGATTCAATCGCCTCGTTCGCTTGTGTTTATACATGGCCGCATCAGCTTCACGCATCAAGGCATCTAATGATTTAGGCTCTTCGTGCGACCATGTTGAAACCCCCACACTGAAACTGAGTGAAAATTCATCATCGGAACTTTTTTGAAATTCATCCCTTGATTTTCCCAGTCTTTGAAGGATGGAGGCGTGATCAGGAGACTGAGAACCCAAAGCCAAAACGACGAATTCGTCACCCCCTGCCCGCCCGACAATATCTGAATCTCGAAAGGTCGTGCTGAGCACATCCGCCGTAGCAATTAATGCTCGATCACCAGCTTGATGTCCAAAACGATCGTTAATCTCTTTAAGTCCATCTAGATCGACAAAAAGAAAGGACAGATCTTCCCGAGTTCGCTGGGCCAACTTAAGCTGCTGTTCTGCGAGTGTCACAAATCCCTTGCGGTTGTATACCCCAGTCAAACTATCTCTGATCGAAATGTCGAATATTTTTTTCTTTAGTTGGTAGCGCTCGAAAGCGTAGTCAATGGACCGTGCGAGAGATTTCCCATTGAATTCACCTTTCACCAGGTAATCTTGAGCGCCGGCTTGGACGGCGTTTATGCCCATTTCTTGATCATCTAGCCCTGTCAATACGATGACCGGAATCTCCCACCCTTTTTGGATGACATCATTATACGTTTCCTCACCATGGCTATCGGGTAAATTTAGATCAAGCAAAATTACATCAAATTCCCCTTCAACCATCAAAAGCAAACCTTCCGAAAGCTGCTCGCTGGATTCAACGAAATATTTCCCAGATTCAGATTCGGCCAATAATTCGCGCACCAGGCGAACATCCCTCTCATCGTCATCGATAATAAGGACTCTGGTTGTTCTAATTTCCATAGAGTCTTACCTCAAACCAATGCAAATATAATCGCATCACAAACACCATTAATCAAACCATTTAACCAAATCGAATAGATTTATTTCAGTTTTTCACCAACTCAATGAAGGACATCATTAATGGCACCAGATCTGCATACATCTTGCGCTTGACTACATAGGCATCTGCGCCAACTTGCTTGGCTTCAGCCTGATAGCGAACATCCTCCTGCACAGTCAGGACGATTACTGGCAAATCAGGAAAGATCGATTTAATTTGCTTCGTCGTCTCAATGCCATTAATTCCTGGAAGGTGGATATCCATCAGGACGAGATCCACAAAAGTATCGTTCAAAATCTTCAAGGCTTGTTCACCGCTATGTGCTTCGAACACTTTCAAGTCAGGAAACTTATTCGAAAGCCATTGACGAAGCGTTTTTCGCATGATGTTATGGTCATCAGCTATCAGAATGGAGGTGGGTTGAGGTGAAATAGTATTCATTAGCTAGGTTCCTTAAAATGCGGATTTGAAATTCACTTGTTGTCAGCCAATTTTCAAAAATTCATCTGCTCGATAGCAGCAATTTATGATTTGCGAAGCGTCAATAATTGATGCACGAAGAATTTAATGCTTGTTACAGAAATTCATGGGCGTTCCTTCAACAAATGAGTGAGAGACCATTCTTACCTGATAGAGCATAAACCCGACAGAATTCGTTGTCTGTCGGGTGAGTTTGACAATCTATGTAGTCTGAGTTTGACAATCGAACTTTAGATTATATTATGCTCTATGGCCAAGCGAACCAGGCTGGGAACATCCTTGACGTCCAACTTGCTCATCAATCTGCTGCGATAGGTATTAACCGTGCTTTTCGATATATGCAGCACCTCAGAGATCTCTACACTGGATTTCCCCTCAACGACTAATTGCAATACTTGCTTCTCTCGAGAGCTTAGCAAATCAAAAACGCTTGTCATTGAGGCACCTTCCCTTTGCTCCACATAAGCGTCTATCAGCGTAGCAGTGATCGTCTGGCTCAAATAGCGCTCCCCATTATTAATCGCTCGAATTGCGTCCACGACTTCGAGACCAGAAGACTCCTTAATTAAATAGCCGCGCGCGCCTGCTTTTAATGCCTGGTAAACATGCTCTTTATTGCCATGCATAGAGAGGATGATTACATCTGTATCCGGGCAGCTTTCACTGATCTCTCGAGTTGTCTCTATACCATTCAAATTAGGCATGTTGATATCTAAGATGGCCACATCCGGTTTCAGATTTCGGGTGATTTCAAGCGCGTCCATCCCATCAGATGCTGTACCGACAACTTCGATTTCTGCCTGAGAAGCCATTATGGCTTTCAACCCATCGCGGATAACTTTGTGATCATCAGCAATTATGACTCGGATTGTCATGGATTACCTTTTAGGTGCGACAACCTTTATAGTTGTTCCTTGATTGGCTAGGGTTTCTACTGAGATATTGCCGCCAATCGCTTCGGCTCGCTCACGCATATTTACCAATCCCCAACCACGTCGCTTACCCACTTCTTGGGGAATCGTTCTTTCAAAACCAGAACCATCATCACTTATCAACAACTCGATATCGTCGTGGACTTCCTTCAAAATAATTTTGACCTGTGTTGCCTTTGCATGACGGGTTACATTGGTAAGGGCTTCTTGCGTAATTCGGAAAAGAGCATTTTCAATTCGACCCGTCAAGCGTGGATCGATACTCTTGCCGATCACGCTTGTTTCTATTCCGGTTTGTTCTGTAAAACGATCGCCGTACCAACTTAATGCAGAAAATAATCCATAATCATCCAACACAGAAGGGCGTAAATCATCCATCACACCACGGATATTTAGTGTAACTTCATCGACGAGAGATAGCGAGTCGTCCACAAATGATAAATCGCCGATGCTGCCAGTCTGGGCAATCTGCTCACGGACAAGATTCAAATTGAAGGCTAACACAGCGAGGGATTGGCCAACTTGATCGTGCAATTCACGCGCTAAATTGCGGCGTTCGGCCTGCTCGGTTTCAGCCAGGCGCATGGTTAAAGACCTTAATTCCTGGGTACGCTTGCGAAGTACTCCTGCCGCTTGTGCATTCTTCAGTGCGATTGCAGCTTGAGTGGACAACTGCATTAATAAGTACGTATCATCTTTCGTATAAACCGGACCTGATTTTCCAGCACGGATATTGATCACCCCCAGGAATTCTTGCGACCATCGTATCGGAACCCCGAGAACGCAGCGATCGTATTCCGGCCAATTGGAAGCCTTACCTTCCCAACGTTGATAAGACTCAACCAGTAGGGGTTCCCCAGATTCCCATACCTGCCCCGAAAGACCTTCACCACACTCGAGAGTAGTACCTAAGGGTACTGATGTTCCTATAGAGACCACCCACTCCAGCAATTCTTCATTTGGTCGATAAAGGTATACGCCCCCGGCTTCCCCACCAAGAAGCTCCATAGCATGCTCGACGATCTTTTTGAGCAGTAGATCAACTTCAAGCTGTGCGGCAATATCTAGACCCACCTCGCGCAACGATTCAAGTTGCTGAGTGCGGAGTTGAATCGCCTCTTGTGCCTGAACGCGTTCGGTGATATCACGAACAATACTTTGCAAGTAACTAGGATTGCCGTGGTCATCGTACACTAAAGACACATTCACTTCACCTGGAAAGGTTTCTCCGTCTTTTTTGAGAAACTGCCTCTCATATGTGCCGACTTTTCGACCCGCTCGCAATTCAGCTAACACAGCCTGGGCTACCTTCGTTTCATTTGGCACGACAACTTGCTGGAAACTTAATCCGATCAATTCGTCAAGTTCATAACCCAGCATTTCGGTAGCTTTTTGATTTGCACCCAGGTGTATCCCATCTAGATCCTGCATGAAGATACCATCATTGGCGCCTTCAAAAAGGCTTCGGTATATCTCTTCACTTTTTCTCAGGGCTTCCGCGGCCCTTGCATTTTGAAGCGCAATGCTGGCCTGGTTGGCGAATATCTCTATGCCAGGAAGATCCGCTTCGGAAAGGCCATCTCCCATAACGGAAAGCAGCCCAAATATTTGGTCACCTAGGACCAAGGGAGCAAAAATAGATTCTCTAAGACTCAGAATATCTGCTAATTTTTCAGCATTCGGTTTCTCATTTCCCGGCAATGCCTCTTTGATTACCGCTCCTCCGTCCAAATTCAGTATCGCTTCTCCCCGCTCGATGAGCGATTTGAAAAAACCGTTCGGTTGCAGACGGAACCTAAACCCCTCGGGGGGTAATCCGGTCAATTTTTCGGCTGGCTTGATCGTTTTAGAACTATACGACAAATAGACCAATTCCAGGTACTGCTGATCGCTAGAAAAAATACCAATTGCTGCCTGGTAACCAAGTTTGCGGATTTCTTCGCCTACTGTCTCGTAGATTTTCTGCGGCAAAAGTGTGCGTTGGACAGCTTGTCCAGCCTGACTCAGAGCCAGCAACAATTGCTGGCTCCGAGCGCGGGCTTGCTCTGCTTCTTTACGCTCCGTGATGTCGCGAACTGCGCCAAAAATATATGTAGTACGAGATTCTTCTGAATCCCAAATCGCCCGAGCCCGGTCCTCCATCCAGCGAATATCCCCATCTTTTGTCTGGATGCGATATTCGATGGTTCTGGCTTCGCCGCTCATTAGAGCTTTATACTGCGAAAGGGCAATCGGGGTGTCATCTGGCAGCATAAGCTTTTCCCACCCCCCCATCGAGGTAAGCTCAACCTGTGAATATCCAGTGATTCGTTCAAGTGCCCCAGTAACCCATTCGATAAATAACTCCCCATCTGGGCTAACCTTGAATCCATATGCATAATCCGATGTGATTTCAGACACCATTCGATAGCGGCCTTCGCTAGCCATCAAGGCTTCTTGGGCTTGCTTGCTCTCGGTGATATCCTGAACGATGACGATCACACCCAGAATAGCCCCGCTTGGATCGAGATAGGGTAATTTATCGGCGTTTCCCCAGCGGAGTTCTCCCTTGGCGGTTTGATATTCTTCGATAACTCCCAACTTTGGCTTTTTCGTCTTATAAACTTCCACGTTGTCATTGTGAAATCTTTCAGCCAAATGCTCTGGGAAAATATCGAAATAAGTCCTTCCAATCAGCTTATCAAAGGGCAATCCCGCAACTTCGGCTGCTGTCCTATTTGCACGCAATATCCTGCCTGCTGGATCGAAATACAGGATCATATCTGGCATCGCATCGACGATAGTCTCGTAATCTCTGCGCTGGGCCATCAAGCGTTTTTCAACAAGTTTTCTCTCGCTGATATCTCGGTTTATAGTCACGCCACCCACGATATTTCCATCAGAGTCTCTTACCAAAGAGACAGACGCCCAAATAGTGATGGGCTTACCTGATTTCGTCTGCTGGACCATTTCCCCTACCCATTGATCTTCATCCCGCAAGATGGTTTGGGCCTCTTCCTTAGAAGACCCTATATATTGAGAATGCAGCAATTCATCAATGTTACGCCCAGCTGATTCTTGCTCAGTCCACCCATAGATCATTTCGGCAGCACGGTTCCATGAGACGACATTTTGGTCATTATCGGTAGCAATGATTGCCTCCGAGATTTCGTTTAACAATCGCGCTTGATAGCGAATGCGTTCTTCTGCTTCTTCGCGCTCAATACGCAAATTCAGAGCCTCGAGGGCGCTGATGATGATATGAGGTAGCCGCCTGATATGTGAGGGCGATTTGATCACATAATCTGCGGCGCCACGTTTGATCGCTTCTGCGGCAATCTCTTCGGATCCCGTCCCTGTCACAATGATCACGGGAGTACCAGGCAAGTGCTTTTGTACCGCGTCCATAACCTGCAAGCCGGTAAACCCTAGAATGTTGAAATCACTAAGTACCAGGTCGTATTCTTCTGCCAAGAGCAGGGCATCGAATTCCTGGCGCGAAGAAGCTTCAACCAATTCAAAATCAGCTACATCACTCTGCAATGCATCACGAACCAGGGCACGATCAAGCGGATAATCGTCGATATACAAAATGCGGATAGGTCGATCTTTCATATTTCTTTGATTTTGGCCATAGGTAATTTCACTATGAAGGTTGTTCCAAATCCATCAGCGGCCTCAACTTCAATTTCACCATTCATCAATTGGGCTGCTTTTTTCACCAATGCCAACCCAATCCCTGTACCTGAGATACGCTCATCATTATGAAGGCGCTGAAAAATGGTAAAAACCTGATGGTGATGCTCCTCAGGAATGCCAATGCCATTATCACTGACCCGGATAATAGCATAATCAGATTCTTCATGCCAGGAGAGCTCAACGCGGGGGTTTTCATCAGGGCGTTGATATTTTAGGGCATTATCGAAAAGATTCAGGAAAATTTGGAACAGGGGGGTGCGGTCCCCAATAAGAACTGGGAAACTCGCAGGGAGTCTGAATTCCGCCTGGTGCTGACGAATGGTTTCGGCCAGGCTGTCTAAAACTTCGTCGATAATGATTTCTAATTCAACAGGTATAGCATGCTCGGACCTGCGACCAAGTCGTGAGTATTCCAACAGATCATCTATTAGTGCAGCCATTTGGTTTGAGGCATTCACCACATAGTCGATATACTCTCGACCTTGCTCATTGAGATCATCCCGGTGACGCTCTGCTAGGATTCCTGAAAATCCACGAATCCCGCGCAATGGGGCTCGCAAATCATGAGAGACCGAATAAGCGAAGGCTTCAAGTTCCTCGTTGGCAATTTTCAATCGATTTGCAGCCGCACTAACTTGATGGTTTACTCTTTGGATATCCTCGGTGATATTGATCATCCCCCGGTTTAAATGTTCGACTTCAACAACCCTTCGGTGTAGTTCTTCTGTACGCTCTGCAATGCGATGCTCGAGTTCTTCGGCATGGACGGAGATCTGTTTGAATAAACGTGCATTTTCAAGAGCTAAGGAGGCCTGATAGGCAACCGACTCGAGCAAGCTCAAGTCATTTTCGTTGAATGCATCTTCTTGGGAATAATTATCGATAAACAGGGCACCAATGACCTCATTCCGAGCTTTCAGGGGTACTCCGATCACCGATTTGACGGAATCGATCTCGGGTTTACCAAGTGGGGCAAACGATGGCTCTCGATTTGTATTGGCGATATTCTGAACTTGTCGAGTTCGATATACCTTACCAACTAAACTGGTGCTTGGGTCGAGCTCGAGACCTTCCATAGCTTCGTCCTTATGGCCATACCATACCAGAGGAACCATCCGAGAGATATCCTCATCGAACTCCCATAGGGAGGCAGCTTCTGCTCCTGGAATGATCCTTACGATCTCATTCACAATAAAAGAAAGGAGGTCTTTTCGCTCACGATATTCCAACAGACGCTGCCCAATGTCAACCAGTACAGCTAACTCCTGATTACGGCGTAATATTGCTTCTTCAGCTAGTAGGCGGTCAGTGATATCTTCACCCAGGCTGGTGGTTCCTATTACTTGGCCATCTAGGTCCCGAAAAACGGTGTTGTTCCAGGAGATCAACCGTCGGTCACCATCATGAGTAACTATTTCGTTAATATGGTGGGGTTTAACAACGCCCTCCTTGAAGGTTCTCTCAAAAACCTCTTTTTCGATTCCCTCACGAATTTCAGGTGCAATAAACCTTTCGAACCAATTGGCCCCAATCGTCTCTGAATATTCCCACCCTGTTAGATCGAGCAGATATTGGTTGCAGAATGTGATTATCCCATTCATATCTAACATCACAGCGATCAGATCTACAGTTTCCATTAACTCCCAGAATCGGCGTTGCGATTCTTTCAAAGCTTGTTCGGCCTCATTTCGCTCGGTGATATCGCGAACAATGGAATAAACTAAATCTTGATCATCAATCGTTATTGGGCCACTGAAAACTTCGACAGCACGGATCTCACCTGATGCCAACTTGTGTTCCAAATATTTTGATTCACGGCTTTCTTGTTTGGCTTCCTGTAACTCAGCAAGGACATTATCAGGACTCGTGTTGGCAACTTGGGTGAAATTCATTCCTGTGATCCCATCATGAGTCCAGCCATAATAATCGCAAGCAGCCTTGTTTGCATCCTCGATTGCGGCAGATTCCGGGTGGATAATTAGCAAAACTGAGCGATTTTCGGTGAATAAGGACCGATAGCGAGCCTCACTCCTTCGCAATTTTGTCTCCGTGATTAGCCTTTGTTCTTGATCTTGCAACAGGGTTGCCATGAACAGCGTTCCCAGAGGGAATATGATTGTCACAGGCAAGGCAACCGAACGCATTATCGTAGCAGGAAGATCCCGAGGCAACGCCACCACCCAAATAAGCAAGGGTGCATGTACGAGAATCCCAAAAAGAAAAGAATAAATCGGGGCGCGATATTGTGGGAACTTGCGACAAATTGCTCGGTATCCTAATCCAAGTGCAGTAGAGGTGAGAGCCAAACCAATCCCAGCGATCATTCCGCTGCCACCAATTATGGTGCGGAAAATTGCTGTGATCAATACAGCGAGGCTGCCAGTTATCCAACCACCAAAAAACCCAGCCATACTAAGGACTATTGACCGGCCATCAATAATTGCTCCATCACCAACGTGAAAAGGAATCAGCATCCCACTAATCGCAATTCCCCCAAAGAGCAATCCAGAGATGACTTGACGTGTCCGATAGGAAATGCGCTTGGAACGTACTAGCAAGCCATACAAAAAGCTCAATGCCAGCATCAAAGCTACATTGGCGATCAAATCTCGGAAAATCATAGGATCATGCAACATTCTAAATCAGTGGCACATTCAGGGGATCGTCTGCAACCGGTGTCATGCCGGCGTCTTTGATCTGTCGCCGCAGTTTCTTGATGACCTCTTTCAGATCTGCCATCCGACCTTCGCGGCCTGCCATGACATTCACCATCGTTCGTAATTCATAGGTGCGCTCATCCACGCGTTCTTCCAACTCTCCCGCATGGCGCTGGATTTGGTGTAAAAGACGCGCATTTTCTATGGCAATGGCAGCATGATTTGCCAAGATGGATAATAAATCAAGGTCATCCTGGCTGAAATTGCGAACTCCAGAATCGCGCATAATATGGAGTACTCCTTGGACCTGCTCTTGCCATACAATCGGCACGCTCATTATCTTCTGGATAGAATCCTCTCCATCAAACACTTGGGCGCGCTTTTCCCATTTGCGGTAATCATCAATGATCAGCGGTAAACCGGTCTCAGCAACTATACCAGCAGCACCTTCCCCAAATCTGAGAATCGCCCCTGAAAAATCTCGCACAGTTCTAAAGCTCACAACGCAACGAACTTCCCGTTTATCCAAATCACATAAATATAACCCGCCCGATGACCCATCCAACAGCTCAGTAGCTCGGGCAGTGATCGATACTAGTAAGGGTTCTAGATCCGCTGAAGATGCGAGATCGAGAGTAACCGCATGCAAGGCAGCCATTTCATCTGTGCGACGTTTGAGTTCTTCCTCCGCGGCCTTCAGGATAGAGATATCTATTGCTGAGACATACACCATTTCCCAAGTTTCTTCATATCCTTTTGGTATCGACACACGCATCCATACGTCCATTGTTTTCTTGGTGAGTGTATTCGTCTTAACTTCACACTCGAAGAGAGTAGCACACTCCGCGAATGAAACCAATTCGTCTTTGAATGTCTGGAAAGACTCTTCAGTAAATAGTTTATCTAGCCCACTCATAACTTCTTCTGCGCTGCTTGCTTCGTAAAAATCGATCGCAGTTTTATTGACGTTTAGTATCTTTACCCTCCCCAAACACTCTTTGACAGCTGATCCATTTTCATCAAAATAACTGCGCCAATCTACTACACCTTGCTCTCGGAGGTTATCGATATATTTTTTTACTTCAGACATATCCTCTTCCCAGAGCACTATTGGCGATTCTGTGAAGAGGGTTCGGTATCGGGCTTCTTCATCTTTTAGCACTTGTTCGGCTTGGTTGCGCGCTGTAATATCTCTTACAGCCGCAAGATGAACTTCTTGGCCTTGTAAGCGAAAAAACCGTCCTGAGATCTCAACAGCAAATATCGTGCCATCTTTTTTCTGGTGGTATCGAATAGGGATAGATACAATCTGATTTTCTGCAATCGGAGTCGATTCAGTCACCTTACGCGTTTCATCGGGCTCCGCCGATAATTCGGTGTTTTTCATGGCAAGAAGCTCATCTCGGTCATATCCATACATTTCCGAGGCAAAGCTATTGACATCTAGTATCTGTCCACTCTCATTTTCGATGAGAAAAACTGCATCCGATTCAAGTTCAAAGAGTTGGCGGTATTTTTCTTCATTCTCCCGTAAGGCTACTTGTGCAAGCACCTGGGAAGTAATATCTTGTATCGCACCATAGATATGTGTAACGCGACCGCTTTCCTCATCCAACTTCGGTCGCCCATAATCGCGAGTCCAGCGTAAGCTATTATCTTTGTGAATTACTCGATATTCGATCGTTTGTGCTTCACCCGATAAAAGAGTTTTCAATTGATTATGTGTACTAGCTAAATCGTCCGGGTGGATCATAGCTTCCCATCCACCCTGTGCACGTAACTCATCAGCAGTGTAGCCAGTGATCTTGGTCAGCGCACCTGTCACCCACTCCCGAACCAGCTCACCATTCGACTCAACCCGAAAAGCATAGGCGTAGTCGGAAGTCATTTCAGATACCTGGCGATATCGCGACTTGCTTTCTTGAAGCGCCGCCTCCATCTGTTTGCGCTCCGTGATATCTGTAGCAATTTGAATACGCACTAGACGGCCATCGTGCCAACATAAAGCGCGGTCGTGGTTTACATACCACTGTCCAGTGAGAGGATTTTGCCCTTCCCAAATGTGTACGTCTGCAGGCTCTCCTTCTTCATCCAGAAGCAATTCGTTGGTACAGTGTTTGCATGGCTTATCTTCGCCCCGAAACACTTCATAGCAGATTTCGCCAGTAAAATCCTCCCCAAAAGCCTTTTGCATATCTTTGTTCATATAACGGATTTCATAAGAATCCATATCAGCCACATAGATATGTGCGTCGATGCTTTCCAATACTTTGGTTAGAGTTTGGTAACTTCCTTCCACTTCCATAAAATCCATCATTCCAACCTATCTAAAAACGGTTCTTCTAAGGGGTCATTCGCAATCGGTGTTATTCTGGCATCCTCGAGTTGTTTGCGAAGCTTCTTGATCACCTTCTTCAATTCAGCCATACGCACCTCGCGCCCCGCCATCAAATTTATGGTTTTATTTAATTCTTCAGTTCGTTCCTTGACTCGGTTTTCGAGATTTTGTGCGTAATCCTGTACTTGCTCATGCAGTCGTGCATTGGCAATTCCGGTCGCAGCCTGATCAGCCAATAACTCAAGTATTCTAAGCTCTTCTTCTGTAAATTCATAAGGTTTATCTAGGGCAACATTCATCACACCTACCACCTGTTCCCCCATTTTCAAAGGCAATCCAATAATGGCCCCCTCCAGCGGCCAATCTTCATAAAGAGGGTGATCGCTCATATCAAATACCACAATGCTCTTCCCACTGCGAGCAACTGAATATGTCAACCCTTTCTGCCGAAGTTCTGCGAATTGGCCATCTCGCTGACTATCAGCCCATCTAACTGCACCAAAGCTAAGAACATCATCTTCATATAGAAAGATATGTGAATCGTCTGCAGTCACTAATTGCATCGCCTGTTCCAAGATGGCATTTAACACTGCTTTTAGATCTAGATTTGAAGTCAATTTCAGGCTGGCAAGTTGCAATAATTCGAGTTGCTCCGCACGAAGTTGGAGTAAATTTTCAGCTTGAACACGATCTGAGATATCCTGGGCAGCGAAGGTAACACCTGCAGAACGCTCATCGGGATCGATGGGGGTCGAACTCAAGAGAATGTTGATGATCGCGCCATCTTTGCGCTTCCAGCGAGTCTCAACCGAGCCAGATCCTTTCTCATCGATCTGACGATATTTTTCGCGCCCAACCATCTCATATTCTTCATCGGAGAGATATAGGTAACGCGCACTCTTACCTTCCAGCTCATCGCGTGCATAACCTACCATATTACATAGTTTGTCGTTTACCCAAAGAAGTTGCCTATCTACTCCTACCAGCCCAATTCCAATTGGAGCCGCCAGGAAGATTGATCTCAATTTCGCCTCACTCGCTTCCAATGCCTGCTCGACCTTCTTCTGCTCAGTAATATCTTTGACAATAATTATATTTTGATCCGGCTCATCCCCTTGACCCCTCAGTATCGAACCAGTCAGGTCTGCCCAAACTGTTGAGCCATCTTTGTGAAAATAT
Source organism: uncultured Anaerolineales bacterium (assembly GCA_964438295.1). Lineage (GTDB taxonomy): Bacteria > Chloroflexota > Anaerolineae > Anaerolineales > UBA11858 > NIOZ-UU35. Next base: position 27,906 of record CAYTKR010000013.1, on the reverse strand, counting down.
CGCTCGGTTACATTCAAATCACGAATCTCACCCGCGAAAAATCTCCTTACTTCTTCACGATTCGCATCAATATCATTGGGGTGAGCGATGTCAGCGTACGTCTTCTGCTCTAATTCATCTGCGGCATATCCAAGCATGGATGCGTATCGCTGGTTCACTCGAACGTGCTCCCCCATCCCAAAACGGATTATGGCGACACCCATTGACGCCTGCTCAAAAACTGCCCTGAAGCGCGCTTCGCTCTCCATTATAACCTGCGCGGACTCCAGACGATTTTTCTCATTGCGTGATAACCGGCCTCGCACCCATAGGATGGATCCCAAACCAATTAACCACAAGGGAACATGCCCTGCCCACAAAATCAACACTTGATCATGTTCGATTTCCAATAAAGGCTTCATGGGAACTGCGACACTGATGCCGCCACGAATATCACCTATCTGATACCCTTGTTCTGCGTGGCATTTCAGGCAGCCATCTTCAGTAATAAATGGTCGCATAAGCCGCAAGTATTCTTCACCCTCTAAAAGATCGATCGAACTCACTTCTGCCTCACCTTTCTCAAACTCACGCAAGGCCGCAGTTTCCCACTCATCTGCGGAATTTTCCGGACGGAGAGGATCGAGACTGGTGATATGTCCGCGTAGATCATTTTCTTCATACTGTAATTCATGTACCTGCCGAGTCATATATGCCGGATTCATCAAGGTCAACTGTTTTCCCTGCGGAGTCACAATATCTCGCTCTTCGATTCCTGCCAGATAAGAATTGGGTTGGGTCTTCTCCGTGATTGGCACATAGACACCCCCATGTAGTGCATTCCACCTGCGGTACAGCAGATCTTTTTCGAAAGCAATCCGAGCTTGAATTCTTGCTGCTTCTAGCGTATTTTGTCGTACTTGGTTGATATTCATGAGGAGCGATCCAACAACAACGATCGTCCAAGCTGCGGCCAAACCCAAAAAGTATCGCGTTTGAAGTCGCGTGTAATGGTTTGTATTTTCAAGCATTCTGATAACTTCCGTTCGACATCAAAAGAGAACAACCCCACGAAAGGCAGTCGTTCTCATTTGCAACAATGATTCAGACCTCTGAAGCAAATATTCTACTGGTAATGGCACGCTCATACCTCCCAAGTATACCGAATATTATCCAGGATAAACGTGGGGGGTATCTTTCAGTTTTGATAAGTGCATGGTGTTTCTCAAACGTCGGAGACCTGAACTGTGTTATATGTACGGAAAGTATCTAGAAACTGTGTCACTCTGAACTGCCGGAGCCACGCCGACGGCGCGCGAAGAGTCTCCTGCCCTCGCCATGGGCCTGCCTCGCACTGAATATGTGCCTATTTTGCTGCGACCGGTCTCCCGACCGAGTCACTCCGGCACGGTCAGGAGACCGGCCAAAGCTCAAAGCTGAACTGCGTAATTCCTAAGTGTAATAAATAGTCTGTCTCGCAAAAAACTAAAACTTATGTCATTGCGAGTGGAGCGAAGCAATCTGAATTTTGGGTAGGAGATTGCTTCGTCGGATGCGCCCCCTCGCAATGACAACCATTACAAGTACTAATGAGATGGCCCACATAAATGCAGTTTCACCAAAATGTCTATGGACTCTATAGGATCAGCATAGCGTCGCCAAACGAATAGAATCGATATCCCCATTCTTTGGCAGCTTCATAGGCAGCCAAAACAGGTTTCCGTCCTGCAAACGCGCTGACCAACATGATTAATGTAGAGCGCGGCAGGTGAAAGTTAGTGATCATAGCGTCTACTGCCTGAAATTCGAACCCAGGTAAGATGAATAAATCAGTGGGGCCTTCAAAGGGAGCCAGGAGGTTTCCTTCATCAGACAATCGGGCAGCAGACTCTAATGTGCGTACGCTGGTCGTCCCCACGGCAATCAAACGCCCTCCAGCCTGGCGCGCCGTTTGGATGGTTTGCACTGTCTCCGCGGAGACCTGACACCACTCGGTATGGATTTGATGCTGGCGAGGATCGGCCTCATTGACCGGTGCGAATGTGTCCAGGCCTACATGCAGAGTCACCGTTGCGAATTGAACCCCTCTCCCTCTCAACTGATCGATCAACGCGGGGGTGAAATGCAATCCCGCCGTCGGAGCAGCCGCTGAACCTGGCTCCTGTGCGTAAACAGTCTGGTAGCGTTCAGGCTCATCCAAGTGCGTATGAATGTAAGGCGGCAGTGGTACGTGGCCGATTTCATCAAGTTGCTCTGAGAGCGGATCGGCAAAACGCACCAGGCGGCGCGGTCCACCCAGGTCCTCCTGGATTTCGGCCTCAGGACCATTTTCGATTTGAAGTACCCTGCCTGGAATCAGGCCCTTACCTCCGACCAGGGTTTCCCAAACCTGGGCCCCACGGCGGCGCAGCAAAAGCAACTCGATTCGCCCCCCAGTAGGGATCTTACGTCCAAACAAGCGCGCCGGGATCACGCGCGTCTGATTGAGGACGAGGATATCGTTCGGGCGCAGGAAACCACCTAAATCATGAAAGCGAGCCTGCTCCAGCACCCCCGAATCCCGCCGGAATACAAGCATGCGCGCTGCGTCACGCGGCTCAATGGGTGTCTGGGCAATGTAATCTTCAGGGAGATCGTAGTCAAAATCTGAGGTTTTCATTCAGCGAAGTTTCACGAAAAAAGGCGTCAGCGGATGGTAGCGTTCGCTGACGCCTTTTTTCAGGGACAATTTTTACTATAACAATTTTGGTTGGTGTTGACGGGGCGGCTCTAAACCAATGTGCTCATAGGCTGCTGGAGTGGCAACCCTACCCTGGGAAGTGCGTTCTAGAAAGCCCAATTGCATCAGATAAGGCTCTACCACGTCCATGATCGTATCGGGCTCCTCGCTGATCGAGGCTGCAATCGTCGACAGGCCTACTGGGCCCCCGTTATATTTTTCGATGATGGCCCGCAAGACCCGGCGATCCATCTCGTCGAGGCCGCGCGCATCGATGTTGAGCAGATCCAAAGCCTGCATGGCGACAGACTGCGTCACAGTCCCATCTGCCCTAACCTGAGCGTAATCACGCACCCTACGGAGAAGGCGCAAGGCTACGCGCGGCGTGCCGCGGGCGCGCTCCCCAATAGCCGCTATCCCCTCCGACTCGGTGTGCACTTCGAGCTTATCGCTGGCGACATGGATGATCTCGCGCATCGCTTCCAGGTCGTAAAAATCTAGCCGATAGGTGGCTCCGAAGCGCGCCCGCAGGGGAGCGGTAACCAGTGCCAGACGGGTTGTTGCACCTACGACGGTAAAGCGCGGCAGCTTCAATCGCACGGAGCGAGCCGAGGGGCCCTTGCCGATGACGATATCCAGGGCATAATCTTCCATGGCTGGATAAAGCACCTCTTCGACAGCTCTTCCCAAGCGATGGATCTCATCGATAAAGAGGATATCGCCTGCCCTAAGGTTAGTCAGGATCGCCGCCAGATCGCCAGCCCTTTCGATCGCGGGACCTGCCGTGACCTTTATGTTGACACCCATCTCATTCGCCAACACATGTGCCAGGGTGGTCTTCCCCAAGCCCGGGGGGCCGTAGAATAGCACATGATCAAGGGCTTCTTCGCGCTGCTTGGCCGCCTCGATGAGGATCTGCAAATTCTCCTTGATCTGGGTCTGCCCGATCATGTCCGCTAATCGAGTTGGACGCAGAGCGTGGTCCAAACGGTCGCCCGGTTTCGGTTCAGGGTCGATGACTCGGTTCTGAGATTCGCTCATAGGTTCTATTTTACCCGAAAAATGGGTAGGGGGTGTGCTCCACGCAGCCCGCACGCAATTTTCGAGATTTATCTAATATAATAGAAGTGCATCCCCCAGGAGGTTCCCATGTCCAATGTTTTCGAATCCCAACATCCCCTTGTCGCACACAAGATCACGCGCATGCGAGATATCAGCACGTTATCCAAGAAATTCCGTGAGTTGGTCCGTGAAGTCTCTGCGCTGATGACCTACGAGGCCACCGCCGATCTATTGATCGCACCGCGCGCAGTTGAAACCCCGATGGCGCAGACCACAGGGTATGAGCTAAAAGAACCGATCGGCCTGGTGCCCATTCTCCGGGCAGGCCTGGGGATGGTCGAGGGCGTCTGGGGTTTGATGCCCAGCGCTGAGGTCTGGCATATCGGTTTATATCGCGATGAACGAACGCTAAAGCCGGTCGCGTACTACAATAAACTTCCCGTCGCACCAACTGTTTCAGTTTGCTTGATCCTGGATCCCATGCTGGCAACGGGAGGATCAGCCGTGGCAACGGTAGATATTCTTAAGAAATGGGGCGTAAGCAAAATCAAGTTTGTGGGGATCCTGGCTGCGCCGGAGGGCATCTCAACTCTTCAAGCAGCTCACCCCGACGTGCCCATTCATATTGCCACCATCGACAGCCATCTCAATGACGTTGGTTATATTGTGCCTGGTCTGGGCGACGCTGGCGACCGTCAGTTTGGCACAGGATAACGATCTTTCTATTACAGTTAGTCGAAAAAATAGGTTCCAGCAGCGTTGTGCTGCTGGAACCTATTTTTTCGAAATCCCCCCTACACCACATCTAGGCGTAAAATGCGGCTGAGGACGCGCCGAATAAATAATGTGGGTATGAGCACAACCAGGTGGAGAGCGGCACTCATCGCTAGCACAACAGCCGTGGACCGCAGCGCTTCGTTCAGCGCTGGAGCGATATTTGTCAACATCCATGGGCCTGCGCCAACCAATATTCCCAGGCCGAGCAACAACGCCACCACCAGGGCTAATTGTAACCAGGCGCGTCGATCGGTGCTCGAGGGCAGCATGGTGCTACTGACAGCCATCGTTAGATAAAACCAAATCCAAAAATCTGGGCGATCATAGACAGCAGTAAGCGACCCTAACAGGGTTGCCAAATCAAGGCTGACTATTGCATCCCAAAGCGAGAGCAACCCCAAATGAGTGCGGCCCACATAGGCGACGAATATACCCCCGCTGATCAGCGGCGCGGCCCCAATGATGGCATCCCTCAAGATGTCTGTCTGGGCGGTTTCTACATAACCCATCAGCAAACGATCATCAGGAAGTCTCTGAGGTATGAGAGAAAAGCGCCCAGTGCGTACCCGCAACAATTTGGCCATCAAATAATGGCTGGCTTCATGGAGCAGCACACCGGGAATAAAGATCACAGAGAAGATCACCAGTGAGATGTCCATGCGACGGGTGATTAACAAAAAGACAGCCTGCAATTCTCTATGGAAAGCTTGCTGAAGAAAAATCAAGGGGATCAGCGCCAGCAGCACCCATTGCAGGCCATCAAGTTGGGTCAACATTGGAAATTTTTAATAGTTTCGTTCCACTGCTATGCGGTGGAACGTTTTACTACGCCTCCGCGGCTGCTTTGGCAATAGCCGAGAAAGATTCTGCCTTCAAACTGGCACCACCCACAAGCGCGCCATCGATATCTGATTGGGCGAAGAAGCCTGCTGCGTTTTCGGGCTTGACCGAGCCACCATACTGGATCTGAATCCCCTGAGCGACATCTTCCCCAAAAATCTCCGCCAGAGCAGGTCGCACAACATCGCGATGAATGGCATTGGCATCATCAGCAGTGGCCGCCAGTCCTGTCCCAATGGCCCAGATGGGCTCGTAGGCTATGACCAATTTGGCTCCTTCTTCCGAGGTGAGACCAGCTAGTCCCCCTCGCACTTGCCGAGAGACAACTGTGGCGGTTTCGCCAGCCTGGTTCTCTTCCAAGGATTCGCCAATACAAACGATTGGAGTCAGCCCATGCTCAAACGCGGCATTCACTTTCAGGTTGACAGTCTCATCCGTTTCACCAAAATACTGGCGGCGCTCAGAATGGCCAATAATGACATATTCACACAGCTCCGCAACCATAGTCGGCGCTAACTCGCCTGTATAGGCTCCGCTCGCTTCCCAATACATATTTTGCGCCCCAAGCCCTACACCACTCCCCTCGAGCAGCTTTGCTGCCATTGGTAGGCTGGTCGCCGGAGGACATACTGCCCGGTCGATATTTTCCAGAGATTTCAACGTCAACAACAACTCTGTTATCAATTGGCGGGCTTCAGGAATGGTATTATTCATCTTCCAGTTTCCCGCAACAAACTTCTTACGCATTATTCACCTCATTGATCAAATTTCTGAATCATGATTCGCGCCTGTCTTCGTACCCAGAAAGGCGCGGACTCGTCTTCTACTAGGGCAGTCCACTGTTCGATAGCTGTTTGATCGTCACCAAAAATTGATATGATTTCAGATTCCAGCAAGAGCAACTCAGGCGTTTCAGTAGATTCTTCTCTAAGAGTCTGAAATTTGTATCTGGCGACCTCTTTGTCATCGTTGTGCAGTGTGTTGCGAATGCGGGCAATCTCCATCATCAGGGGGTCGATATCTGCCTCGAGCGTTTCGAGGTGCCCAATTGCATCTGGTCCCACCGAACTCAGATACACCGCCTCGTTGATACGATCTATAGCCCCCTCGTAATTTGGATCCCCAGACAGGTTTACTGCCGAGACATACATGTCCACGGCGAAGAGATTGATATTGTTCTGTGCGAGCAAGTTCCCAGCTTGGAGATATATCGCCGGGTCATCACCAGAGAGATCCAATGCTTTCTGCATCTCAGCTTCGATTTGTCCGAATTCACCCGCGACTAACAAGGCCTCAACATAATCCAATTGAGCCCAAGGATTTTCTGGGTCAGCATCGCGCAGCGCCAGGGCTTCAGCAACGCTCATAGCCGGCGCTGGAGTATCGGTCTCTTTCCGAAAAGAGTAGATCACCTCATTGATTAGATCTACCATCCATGAGGGAGTGTCATCTGATTTCAACAAGACTTCCAGGATTTCCGCAGCATCCCTAGTCTTGCCCTGGACATTATAGAGTTCTGCCTGTACCAATTGCGCTTCTGGGTAGCTGCTCCCACTTTCTCCTAGCTCATCGAGGACTGCCTGGGCTCGCTCGGCATTCTCATTGAACAACAGGTAGCGCGCTTTGATAATTCGCTCGAAATCCTTGTCGATTTCTGCAATCGCATTCAACGGGATGTAATCCACAGCCACTGGGAATGTGGCCCCAAGGTATGCCGATTTATGGAAATTGTCCATCTCTGGACCACCGACCTGGTCAGGGTGACTCTGGAACATCTCCAAATAGACCTTGGTCGCGTTGAGCCAGAGTTCTTTTTCATCCAATATGTCTAGCACTTTGAGATACACATCCAAAGCGCCATTGCTTAAGCTGATGGCCTGTTGAAAAGCATCCTCACCCAAACGAGATTGGTTGGTGTCAAAGTAAGCACTCCCCAATTCGAGATGAGCCTGAGGATCATCGGGATTCTCTTCTACAAGCTGTTTGGCGCGGCTAATCTGGTCATTTCCATCAGATATGAATGGCGTATTCGTGGGGAATTCTCTTACTACCTCAGTGGTGGTGACTGTGTTTTGAGAATCTTGCTGCTGCCGCTGTTGGATCTGACTGAGAACTCCCAGTGAGAGCACACAGCACAATAGTAAGCCCACCACAATAATGGCAATTTGCCACCAGCGCAGGCGTCTAAAAAAGGGCTTTTTCTTCTTTGCTGCCTCGGTTGGTACCCTGGGAATTTCGGCCGGCTCTGGGATCGACTCCGTAGGGATATCCCTCTCGAGCGGCTCGTCGATTTGCCCTGCGACAGTGGGTGGAACTGGTGTTGCGCTAACGGCAGCCAGAGCCGCTCCCGTTGCAGAGAATGCCCTGGAGAACGCTTCCACCAGTGCAGAAATGGTCTCGAAGCGATCCGCGCGTTCTTTAGCCAGCGCTTTCAACAAAACCCGTTCGATGGCTTCAGGCACATCGGGGTTGACCGCGCGCGGCAAAGGTAGGGGAGTGTAGATATGGTCGTGGATGATAGAGAAGGGTGTGTCTGCACTGAACGGGACCTGGCCGACGAACAACTCATAGAGCATCACACCAAAGGAATAGATGTCTGTCCCCTCGTCTAATTCACTGATCCCCATGGCTTGCTCAGGGGAGATGTATTGGGGGGTGCCCAGCATCATATCACCTGAGATGGTCGATTCGCCAGCCTGAGCGATGCGCGCAAGACCAAAATCTGCCAGGTAAATGCGCTCATCATTGGAGATCAAAACATTGGATGGCTTCACATCTCGGTGCAAGATGCCCTGGCCATGCGCGTAGGTTAATCCTTCGCCAACTGCTTCAACGATATTACTAATTTGATCTTGCTGCACGCCCTGGCGCACCAAGCGTGCCTTCAGGGTTTCCCCCTCAATGAATTTCATCACTAAGTAGGGCCGGCCTTCGTGCTCTGCGAAGTCATATATTGGGACGATATTGGGGTGCTCGAGTTTTGCCACCACCCTGGCTTCGCGCTGAAAGCGTGCCAGAAAATTGGGGTCTTCCATAAAGGCCGGGTGCAACGCTTTGAGCGCGACATAACGGTCCAAGGAAGGATGATAGGCCTTGAACACCGTGGCCATACCACCGCGTCCGAGCTGCGCGATAATTCGATAAGGGCCAACGTTCTCCCCGACGACAAATGGCATAATCTATCTCCTAATTGATGTCTTCAGATTATAGCCGCTGAAAAGCGCCGAGTAAAGAATGAGCCAAAAATGCAAGGATTTCGCAAAGAATCATTCACGATCCAGCACAGGATATTTCGCCAGAAACGGCGTAGGAGTAGTTACAACAAAAGCACACGATTGTTTCCGGCGTGAATTCTGTTACTTATCTTGTAGGGCTGCCAGCCCTGGTAATGCCTTCCCCTCCAGCATTTGCAGAGAAGCTCCACCGCCAGTAGAAACATGCGTGACTTTTTCTGCTAACCCAGACTGTTTGATTGCCGCAGCCGAGTCTCCACCGCCCACTATGGATTCAGCCTTACTCTCTGCGACAGCTTCAGCAAGCTTGAAGGTGCCCTTGGCAAAACGGGGAAACTCGAAGACGCCCATGGGCCCATTCCAAGCCACGGTGCCCGCATCGAAAACGACTTTGGAATATCCGGCAATCGTTTCTGGGCCAACATCTAAGATGCGCCACCCGTCGGGGATGGGCCCCATACCCACAACCTTCGAGTCAGCGTCGGCATTGAATTCGGCGGCGATAACTACATCAACCGGCAGACGCAAGGCGGGACCTGCTTCCGACAGCAATTCGCGCGCCACATCCAGGGATTCGTCTTCGACCAGCGACTCACCAATCGAATAGCCCTGGGCCTTAAAAAAGGTATTGGCCATACCCCCACCGATCAGGATTTGATCGGCTGTTCCCAGTAAATTGCGGATTACGCCGATCTTATCACTGACCTTGGCTCCGCCCAAAATGGCCACAAAGGGACGCTTGGGGTCGGCAATGGCCTGTCCAAGGTAGCGGATCTCTTTTTCCAGCAGGAAGCCTGCCACAGCCGGCAAATAGTCTGCTACCCCAACATTCGAGGCGTGAGCCCGGTGCGCAGTTCCGAAGGCGTCGTTAACGAACAGATCAGCCAGTTCGGCTAACCGTTGGGCCATTTCTGGATCATTCTTCTTCTCACCGGCATGGAAACGAGTATTCTCCAAAACCAGGATTTGTCCCGGTTGGAGAGCCTTGGCGGCAGAATCCGCTTTGGGGCCTATGCAATCCTCTGCAAAGGAGACTGAAGCAGCCACCATCTTATCCAAGTATTCTGCCACAGGGCGCAGGGATAATTCCGGAACCACCTGGCCTTTGGGGCGCCCCAAATGGGAACATAAGATCAGTGCCGCACCTTGGGCAAGCAGGTATTCCAACGTAGGCAGTGCAGCCTGGATGCGAGTATCATCTGCTACACGACCAGCATCGAGTGGGACGTTGAAATCTACGCGCACGAGAACGCGTTTTGCGGCGAAATCCAGATCTTTGACAGTCTTCTTATTGAACATCACTTACTCCATACATAATGCGTGGTGCGTCCCCTCACTCCGGGAAACGCACCACGAGGTAAATTTCAATGTTCTGCGTCTACAGAGATTTGGCCACCAGGGCTGCTAGATCGACTGCGCGGCAGGAATAGCCCCATTCATTGTCATACCAACTGACAACCTTGACCAGGTTGCCATCCATCACCTTGGTAAGCGCTGCATCTACGATAGAAGAGCGGTTGTCGCCTTTGTAGTCCATGGAGACCAAAGGTTTGGTTTCGAACCCCAAATAGCCTTTCATAGGTCCTTCGGCAGCGGCTTTCAAGGCAGCATTGATCTCTTCAGCTGTAGCGCTCTTTTCAACCTGAACCACGGCGTCCACAATGGATACAGTGGGGGTTGGAACACGGATGGCGTAGCCATCCATTTTACCTTCTAATTCAGGAATGACCATCGAGATCGCCTTCGCAGCTCCGGTGGTAGTGGGGATCATATTGAGAGCAGCAGCACGTGCCCGACGCATATCCTTGGCAGCCAGATCCAAGACGGGTTGGCTGGTGGTATAGGCATGGATCGTGGTCATGAGCCCCTTGATAATGCCAAAGTTATCCAGAATGACTTTCATAGGGGGAGCCAGGCAATTGGTCGTGCAAGAGGCGTTGGAGAGAACATGGTGCGCAGCGGGATCATAAAGACCATCATTGACACCCAGAACGGTGGTGAAATCCACATTCTTTCCAGGAGCAGAAATGATCACCTTCTTAGCGCCACCCTTTTCGATATGGGTTTGTGGGCCTGGATCAGTACTCGTGTCGCGAAATACTCCCGTTGCTTCGAGCACAATCTCGACGCCTAAATCCTTCCAGGGTATAGCCCCAGGATCGCGTTCGGCGAAAACCTGAATGGTTTTGCCATCGACCACAATATTGCCATCTACAACCTCAACGGTGCCAGGGTAAACGCCATAATTCGAGTCGTATTGAAACAAATGAGCATTGGTTTCTGCAGGATACAAATCGTTGACGCCAACGACTTCCAGCGTGTCCGGGTATAACTCTCCAATTGCTTTAAGTACTTGCCGACCGATACGGCCAAAGCCATTGATTCCAACTTTGGTTGTCATTTTGAACCTCCGAGATAATTTTTATTTTATGGCGTGGAAACGGTTCCACCCACCATTTTTAATCGATGTACCAGCCGTGAATTGTATCACATTTGGACTGTTTGGAGATTATCTTAATTCACGATTCCCAAGGAAATCTCGTGGATTCTTCATGCCCCCAATTTGTTTCCTTTCACGATAACCAGGTCTGAATGTTCTTGAGCATTTCTTTCATTTTATAAGGCTTAGTCACATATGCGATGGCCCCCGCGTTTAGCATATATTGAATTTGATGGCGAGTCGCATTGGCGCTCAAAACAACGACGGGGATCTCCCGGGTGCTATCTCTTTGTTTTAGTTGCGTCAACACATCATGTCCATGAAAATCTGGCAATCGCAAATCCAGCAAGATCAAGTCGGGTTGTTGGCTAGCCATGTCAAGTCCAGCACTGCCATCACGCGCCCATTGAAGCTCAACTTGAGGATATTCCGCTAATGCTTTTTGCAATAATTCAAAATTTGCTTCGTAATCCTCGATATACAACAGCGTGCTCTTGGGGAGCACGATAGACATAAGTTCATCATTTTGTGAATTTACCTTCGAGCGTTCTGCGAGTTGTTCAGCCAATCTTAATTCGATCCAGAAACCGGAGCCCTTGCCTGGAGTGGATTCCACACCAATTTCCCCATTCATCAACCCCATCAATTGCTTCGAAAGCGCCAGGCCAAGTCCTGCACCTTCAACTTCGCTCTTTTCGCTCTCAAGACGGACAAAGGGGATGAACAGATCATCGATCTTATCTGGCTCAATTCCTATACCAGTGTCTTGGACATAAATACGCATTCTTTGTTGATCCCGACGCTCACAAGAAACAATGATACTTCCGCCGACACGATTAAATTTGATAGCATTCGAGATCAGGTTTAATATGACCTGGTGCAAACGCTGCTGGTCTGCGTACACATTAATTTGTTCCTGAATGGAAGGGTGTAAATCGATCCGAATCTGGTTCTGAATTGCTAATGGAGCGGTCAAGCTGTGGAGTTCATCGACGATGGCCCTGAGATCCACAACATCTTCAGAAATATCCATATGACCGGCTTCGATGCGAGAGATGTCGAGCACCTCGTCGATCATCCCGAGCAAATATTCTCCCTCATCGAGAATATAGCGGACACTTTTGAGTTGTGTGGGTGAGAGAGGATCCTGCTGGTCCATTTCTAATAGCTGTGCGAATCCTAATACTAAGTTCAATGGAGCACGTAGCTCGTGGGACATGCGAGAAAGAAATTCGCTTTTGGCGTTGTTGGCGCGTTCAGCCTCAGCTTTTGCGACTCGCAAATTTTTTTCTCGAGAGTGCAGTTTCTGGTATGCATTCTGCAATTCTGAAGTGCGCTCCACAACGCGTTGCTCTAGCTCAGTAGCAATTGTGCGGATCTGCTCGTAGAGGCTGGAATTTTTTGTGGCCGTACTCTCCAAAAATTGGTTAAATTTCCATTGGAGGACCACTATTAGCGCCAAACATGCTGCCATGACGATCCCCTCTTGTGCCCATGTTGCCAGATCAACGGGGTTGTCTAAGAAAAGCAATTTATCATCTAACCAGCCTTGAGAAGCTGCAAATGTCAGGACAATAAAAGTAATGACTGCCAAGGCAGACATGAATGCGCCTGCCCGAGCGCCGATGAGGATTAAGGCCATGATAGGCAGAATCATCAAATAAATTCTTCCATCCCCAGCCAATCCGCCTAATATCATTGCTTGTGTACCCGTTAGATAGGTAAGCGCAATCAAGAACCAAGCACGCAGGCGAAAATCAATCTGCCGAAAAACAGCCAACCCCACAGTAATAAGGTAAATTGCAAAATAAACGAACGCGGAATCGAGAATATCTTGTAAGGATTGGAATCGGAAAAACCATACGATGATTGCAGGCGTGAAGACAACCACTGCAACTAGCAATAAGATGTTGAGCGCGTTGGCGCGCCAAATATCCGTTTGAGAATCCAAGTGATTGCCTGGAATTGAGTCATCAAATGTTACTAATCTGGAATTCTCTCCCACTTGAAAGCCTCCTCCCAATTTATATTACTGTAATTTCTGTCTGATCGCCTCAATCAAATTTCAGGAAATGGCTATAATGATACATCAAGAAGGAGCCAAAGGTCCTGTGCGAGCCTGATAAAGGTCCATCAAGACTGAGGCTAATTTCTTAGAGTCGTGGTGCCAGGGTTCATTTTCATCGACCATGTCGATCATGTACATTGGGTATCCAATTTCTGATACATCTCCCAAGGAAACCCATTGCATGTCTTCAAGCAATTTCCCCTGATGAGCGTTATTGTGGAGTACCAAATCAAAAAGGCCGCTGCCAACGTGTTCGTCTACGGCACGGATATGATCGCTGCATGAGAATCGCTCAGTCTCTCCAGGCTGCGTAGCCACGTTGCAGATGAAGACCTTGAATCCCTTATTTGCGCGGATAGCTGCAGCAATATCTGGAACCAGTAAGTTTGGCAAGATGCTGGTGTACAAGCTGCCCGGGCCAACGATGATCAGATCCGCTCCCAAAATGGCCTGGACCACCTTTGGAAAAGCCGGCGGACCGTTAGGGTCCAGCCAGACACGCCGGATGCGCCCTCCAACCTTGGGAATGCGGCTCTCCCCGCGTATGCGCACCTCTTGGGTGGCATGAGGTGGCACAACGTCGGCAACCAGCTTGACATCATGCAGCGATGAGGGCAGAACGCGTCCATGAACAGCCAGCACTCTGCCGGATTCAGCTATGGCTTCCTCAAAACTTCCGGTGATCCCTGAAAGAGCCGTAATGAATAGATTTCCGAAAGAATGACCGTCCAAGCCACCCCCACCATTGGCGAAGCGATATTGGAAAAGCTGCGCCATCATGGCCTCGTCATTGGAAAGCGCGGCCAGACAGTTGCGGATATCGCCGGGAGGCAGAATTCCAAGGGTTTCACGCAATCTTCCAGACGAACCGCCATCGTCAGCAACAGTGACCACTGCAGTAATGCGGTGAGAGTAATCTTTCAAGCCACGCAGGAGTGTCGCCAGTCCATGACCGCCACCGATGGCCACGATCCGGGGGCCGATCTGCCGCCGCCGATGCGTTTCGATTGTATCCACGACATCACGTCCCGGTCGCCTGAAGGGCAAAAGTAAGGAGCGATTTAATCCATAGATGCCGCCCATCACAATCAATAGTCCAATCCCCCCAAAGATGATCACGCGCAGCAATCTGGGCAGGGTCTGCAAAGAAATTGCTTGAATAACAGGCAACCACCAGGTATCTGGAACAGTGCGGTAGATATCCAAGACAAAGAGCGCAAATCCGACTGCTAAAAAGGTTGTCCCTCCAAATACGATTACCACCCAGCGCTTGACCCCCAGTCCAGGTCGGAGCCATCGAAATGATCGCGTAATTCGCTTCCTCAAACCCAGCGGGCGCCATTTTTTGTTGGTAGCCATGGGTATGATCATAGCAAGCTTTCATACCCCCGTCAACAATGAACGCTCATAAATGCACGGCTTTCTTAAAGGCGCAGAAAACAGCCATCTACTGTCATCGCGAGGAGCCGTTTTGGGGCGACGAACCAATCTCACGTCAAGAAACCTTCAGATTGCTTCGGGCATTGCCCCCCAATAACACATAAAGCAGCACTTTAAGATAACCGTGCTCATAAATACAAGGCTTTAATAATTGTGGTTAGGGCTTACGCAGTCCAGCGAGAAAGTGCAATGCGCTTCAAGTACGTAACTACTGATGGCAATATTCACAGTCATGCGAAACCAATCAGAATGGCAGCCAGGCAAATTTGAAATCCGAAGAGGGAAATTGCGCGCTTCCAGAAACCCGAACGAGGTGCAGATTGGCTCACGGCTGATGGGGGACCTGATCGCCATGGCTTATCAAGAATCACTCAAGAATCACGCCAGGGGAAAACTTATTGACTTGGGCAGTGGGAACATCCCCCTATACCAGGCCTACCGGCAATACATTAAGGATGTGCTATGCTCAGACAGAGATTTATCAGATCGTCGAAATCTCCACCTCGATTTGGCCTGCGATTTACGACACCCTTTACCAATCAGAAATAGTGAGTTCGACACCCTGGTTCTTTCCGATGTACTCGAACATATCCCAAATCCAGAGCTACTTTGGAATGAAATGTCCCGAATTTTGTCACCTGGTGGAACCATCATCCTAAGCACTCCCTTTCTTTACGCTCTCCATGAACAGCCAGAAGATTATTTCCGTTATTCACGCTATGCGCTCGAACGATTCGTGTCGCGATCGGGATTCAAGATCATTGAGTTGAGGCCATTGGGAGGTTCACTTGAAGTGCTCACAGATTTCATTGCCAAGCATATTCAAATGATCCCAATCTTTGGAAGGGTCGCAGCCATCTGCATCCAAGATATCGTCTACCGATTTTCGCGAACGCGGACTGGAAAGCGATTGATAGAGATAACAAGCGAATTCTTTCCATTGGGTTATTTTGTGGTGGCTGAAAATTCCCCTTGATCCAAGCGAACGGATATTCGCCTGCAGGCTCACTATGCTATACTTTGGCGCATGAGTATCTACATCGCCATTGATATCGGTGGGACTCAAATGAGAGCTGCGGCATTCCCATCTGAAGGCTATCAGCCAATCACAGTTCAGCGAGTCCCAACCCAAAATCCCGACACTGCCCCCAAAGATATCCTAGTTGAACTCATCGAAGCAATTTGTCCACCAGACGAGAATATCTACTCCATTGGTGTGGCGGCTCCCGGGCCTCTAAATCCTAGCGAGGGAGTGATTTATTCCGCGCCAAACATCCCCGCCTTTCGAGATTTCCCGATTGTGGAATTCCTAAATAGCAAATTCAATGTGCCCGTATTCCTGGACAATGATGCCAATCTGGCCGCGCTAGGCGAGTGGAAGGCAGGTGCCGGCCAGGGGCACGATCATCTCATCTATTTAACTATCAGTACGGGGATTGGCAGCGGGATCATCGTGGATGGCAAGTTGCTACACGGTGAGCGAGGTATGGCGGCAGAATTAGGCCATGTCACCGTTATCCCCGATGGTCCGATTTGCGGCTGCGGCCACCATGGACACCTGGAAGCCCTGGCTTCTGGCAAGAATATTGCCTGCTGGACAAAAAGTCAACTGGCCAGTGGGATCGATTCCTCACTCACCAAGGCTAAAAAGGTCACGGCCAAGACCATCGCCAAAGCTGCCCGCAAGGGCGACTCCCTCGCGTTAAAAGCGTACCAGAGGGCCGGAAATATCCTTGGGCTAACCCTGGCAAACTTTCTCCACTGCTTCAATCCCAGCATTGTCATCTTTGGCGGAGGCGTATCTTTGAGTGGCAATTTACTGTTAGAGCCTATCAGGCAATCCGTCAAAGAGCATGTTATGAATTCCAAATACACAGAAAACCTGATCATCACCACCGCTGCATTGGGTGATGACGCCGGGATGATTGGCGCGCTAATTCTGGCGCGCATTGGGGTATCAGCATGAAGACACTCGCGAAACGCTGGCAAATCGCCCCTCGAATTTCAGCAAGCGCGAACGAAGCTTTGCATGGTTATCCTCCCATATTGCGACAAATCCTCTTCAACCGTGGGTATGCCACCCATGCTGAAGCGCGCCTATTTTTAGAAGCTCAAGCCCCTCATAATATAGACCCATTCCAATTGATGGGCATTGATGAAGCCGTCGACAGGCTGCTCTTTGCAATTGATCGTGGAGAAAAGATCGCCATTTATGGCGATTACGATGTCGATGGCGTCACGGCCACAGCCCTGCTACTGGATTATTTAAACACACTCAATGTGGATGTTCTGGGCTATATTCCCCATCGGTTTGACGAAGGATATGGCCTAAACAAAGAGGCGATTAATGCCTTGAACGAAGAAGGAGTGGATATCATCATAAGCGTGGATTGTGGTATTCGCTCATTGGAGGAGGCGGATCACGCGCGTAGTTTGGGCGTGGATCTGATCATTTGCGATCACCATACCCCGGGAGAAATCTTGCCTAACGCTGTGGCTGTGATCGACCCCAAACGCCCTGATGATCCCTACCCAGAGAAGAATCTCGCGGGAGTCGGTGTGGCCTACAAGCTGGCAGCAGCCCTGGACAATAAGCTCAAAGGCGAAGACAGTGAAATCGACACCTACCTTGATTACGTCGCCCTCGGCACAGTCGCAGACCTGGTTCCGCTGACCGGTGAAAATCGTTCCCTGGTACGCCGAGGGTTACAATTGATCCGAAAACCGCGCCGGCAAGGCTTGATGTCCTTGATTGGTGTGTCAGGGCTCAAACCCGCCAACGTCACTGCGACGGATATCGGCTTCGCGCTGGGTCCTCGCTTGAATGCCGCGGGACGATTGGACACTGCCTTGGACGCGCTGACCTTGCTGACTACACAAGATGTTTACGAAGCCGGACGCATTGCCCAACAACTAGAAGCGCAAAACCGAAAACGCCAAAATATCACCCGCGGCATTCAGGCCATGGCTGAAGAACTGGTCTTCACAGAAGATCGCGACGCTTGGATCCTGTTTGCTGCACATCCAGAGTTCAACGCCGGGGTCGTTGGCCTAGCTGCATCCCGCTTGACAGAGCAATACTATCGCCCTGCGATCATCGGTCACACTGATGAAGAATTCACACGCGCCTCTTGTCGCAGTATCCAAGAATTTCATATCACAGAAGCCCTCGACCAATGCGCTGACCTGCTGGTGAAGTATGGTGGCCATGCGGCTGCAGCTGGCTTTACGATCCGCAATGATAAGCTGCCCCAGTTTATCGAACGCATGCAAGCCATTGCACAGGCGCAACTGGCAGATCAGGACCTGCGCCCAACTCTATACGCGGATCTCGAGCTGCCCCTATCGGAGTTGAAGCCAGAAATATTGGAATATTTGGATTGGCTGCAACCCACAGGGTATGGCAACCCCCAAGCAGTTTTCGTTAGCCGAAACGTCAACGTGTTGAGCAGCCGCGCCGTAGGCAAAGATAGCGCCCATCTGAAACTGGTCGTCAGCGATGGCACGATTACCTTCGACGCCATAGCGTTTAGGCACGGGCACTGGTATGGGAATCTACCCAAAAGCATCGACCTGCTCCATCTTTTTGAAGTCAACGAATTTCGCGGGAAAAAATCCCTACAACTCAACGTCAGGGATATCAAACCCTCACAAACCTAGAATTTAATAGAAATCAGCGTGTGCAAGCACCCGCTGATTTCTATTAAATAATTTCAGTCCACAAAACGATATTTGATCAAAGCCCAAACTGCCTCGAAAGCATCGCTCAGGCCAATCTTTTTCCCTTCTTCATAATCACGCGGGTTGAAGGAAATCGGTACTTCGAAGATGCGCACACCCCGCTTCAGGATTTTTGCGGTAAATTCTGGTTCGAACTCGAACCGCTTGGCATGTAAGGGGACTCCCTCAATGACCTCTTTGCGGAACACTTTGTAACCCGTTTCCATATCGGTGAGGATGGTGTTATAAAGGATATTGGTCATCAGGGTTAGCAATTTGTTGGCAACCATATGCCAGAACATTGCCACTCGCCGCGGCGCCCCCAAGAAGCGCGAGCCATATACCACATCAGACAAGCCTTCCTCGATCGGCTTCAGTAGTGCGGGATAATCTCTGGGATCATACTCCAGGTCAGCATCCTGAATGAGCAGTACATCTCCCGTAGCATTCTGGATACCCGTACGCACAGCTGCCCCCTTACCTCGGTTCTTTTCGTGTAAGATGACACGTATAGCCCCTTGACCATTTAGCTCCTCGAGAATATCGCGCGTCCCATCAATTGAACCATCATCGACAAGCAAGATTTCATCAGCTAAATCTGTCTCTTGCACACGCTTAATAATCTCTCGAATCGTATGAATTTCATTGTATATCGGAATGAGTACGGTCAGTTTCATGCGGGGGATTATACCTCAATTGAAATAATGTTCTGAACTTTCCCATGCTATAATCCTTTAACGCATGATGGTCAAACATTATCCGGATGGGAGATCTGTATGAGCTTAATGGATCCACAAACTGGCCAAATAAATCCACCTACACAATCAGGTACGTTCGTGCCACCACCGATTACTAAGGTCAGTGATACCGGTCTTTCTCAGTTATGGCTGCAAGATTTGGTTCTCAAGGTTTTGTATTTTCAAGGTTATCTGACCGGCTTCCAAATTGCAGAAGCGGTTGCGCTGCCCTTTGCTGGCGTGACTGACCAAATTCTTAATATTCTCAAACGGGAGAAGTTCGTCGAGGTGAAATCCTCCCAAATGGGTTTGGGGGAGGGCGCTTACCAGTATGCCATCACCAGTGCTGGGATTGCCCGCGCCCGTGAAGCAATCGAGCGCAGTCAGTACGCCGGACCAGCACCAGTACCCCTGGAGATCTACAACCGCTCGATCAAAAACCAGCAAAGAGGCCGCTTACGCGTCACTCACCGTTTGCTGAGGCAAGCTCTTTCCCACCTGGTTTTGGGCGAATCGACCTTCCAACGCATCGGCCCGGCAGTCAACTCCGGCACATCGATCTTCTTGTATGGTCCCCCAGGGAATGGCAAGACCAGCATCGCACGTGCCGTTGGCCAAATGATCCTGGCAACGACCATGTATATTCCGTATGCCCTGTACGTGGATGGTCAGGTGGTCAAACTTTATGATACCGTAAACCACCAGCGCGCTCCAGAAAAACACACTACCGATAAAGGCACCGGCTCGCTGCGGGCTGGCTCACGACGAGATACTCGCTGGGTGCTCATCCGCAGACCCTTCATAATGACGGGCGGTGAGCTGACTATGGAAGGCCTGGACTTGGTCTTCGATGATGTCAACAAATTCTACGAAGCGCCATTCCAGGTCAAAGCCAATGGGGGCATATTGCTCATCGATGATTTCGGCCGTCAATTGGTCCGTCCACGCGATCTGCTCAACCGATGGATCGTGCCCCTTGAAAACCGCATCGACTACCTGACCCTGCACACGGGCCGCAAGCTCGAGGTCCCGTTCGATGTGCTGATTGTCTTCTCCACCAATCTACCCCCAAAGGACCTGGTAGACGAGGCCTTTCTCAGACGTTTGCGACACAAGATCGAGGTTGGGGACCCAAGCTACGAAGAATACCGCGAGATTTTCCAACGCATGGCGAAAAATAAAGGGGTTGAATACCGCGACCAAGGCTTAGCCTACCTGCTACAAGAGTGGTACATCAAGAATAACCGCAAACTACGCGCTTCCCATCCCCGCGACCTTTGCGACCAGATTTTGGATATCTCCGAATTCGTGTCCACTGAGCCTCGCATGACGCGCGATCTGCTAGATCGGGCAGCCGCGGCCTATTTCGTAGACTTATAAGGGTTCATATGAGAGGCCATGCTTGAACAGCTTCCGCGCCCAATAATTTTTGCCCACCGGGGAGCCAGCGCTCATGCCCCAGAAAATACTTTGGCGGCCTTCAAATTGGCAATCCGCCAAAACGCTGATGCCATCGAATTGGATGCAACCATATGCGCGGATGGATACGTAGTGGTTTTCCATGACGAGACTGTAGATCGGACTACCGATGGCAGTGGCCAACTCAAGGACATGACTCTCGCGGAGCTCAGGGAGCTCGATGCAGGCTGCTCCTTCGATGTGGCATTCTGTGAGGAACGCATTCCCACTCTCACCGAAGTGTTCGAAACTATTGGGGGGAAAACTTTCATTAATGTTGAGTTGAAGAATTATTCTTCGCCGCTGGATGAACTACCTGCAAAAGTTGCTTCCTTAGTCAAAAAACACAATCTTTATAAACGAATCCTATTTTCTTCTTTCAATCCCATCGCACTGAGGCGGATCCACAAATTGCTACCGGATGTCCCTGTGGGACTTTTACTCATGCCTGGATTTAGCGGCACGATGGCACGGTCAACCTGGGGGCGCTGGACCCCTCACCAGGCTCTGCACCCCTACCTCCAGGATACGACCCGCCAGCTTATTAAACAGCAGCATCGCCTGGGTCATCGAGTCCACGTTTATACGGTCAATCATCCAAATGATATTGCCAACCTCTATCAATGGGACGTTGATGGCATCTTTACCGATGATCCGCTCTTGGCGCGCCAAACCATCGAGGCAGAACAGCGCTCGGAGGCGCTTCCTCAATGATCCCACATCACTGGATAGAAGAGGCGCAGCAAAGGATTGCTTCACACATCCTTGAAACCCCCTTAACGTACGACTCCAAAAATGATCTATTCATCAAGTGGGAAAACCGGCAGGTAACGGGTTCATTCAAGGCGCGCGGTGCGTTCAATAAGATCCTTTCTTTGGAAAATTGGGAGCGTGAATCTGGGCTGCTGGCGGCCTCGGCTGGAAATCATGGCCAAGGCGTTGCGCTGGCAGGCCGGAAACTTAAGTCACCAGTAACGATTTACGCGCCAGATCATGCCCCTGCCGTAAAAGTGGAGGCAATGCAGGAACTAGGAGCCCAAGTAAAGCTGGTCTCAGGCGGATATGATGCCGCCGAACAGGAAGCCTTAGCCCAGGCTGAGGGCAGCCATGCCAGCTGGATTTCGCCTTACAATGATGGCCATGTCATCGCGGGGCAAGCCACACTGGCAACTGAAACGATCCGACAACTCCAATCGTATCCTACATTCAATCTCGATGATTCAGTTTGGTTGGTACCCGTTAGCGGAGGTGGGCTTTTAGCCGGAGTTGGCGCTGCGCTTAAGCACTTACCCAATCCACCAAAATTAGTGGGCGTACAGACTAAGGCCGAACCCTTTATGCATGCCCTGTTTTATCAGGGTACACAAGATATCAAAGTAGACACACCCACCATTGCCGATGGCATCTCTGGGTCCGTGGAGGAAGGATCGATCACCATTCCGCTGATTCGAAAATATGTGGACGAGATCGTTCTGGTAGCTGAGCAGGAGATTGTGAATGCGATTGCCTATGCTTGGCACGCTCACGGTGAGAAAATAGAAGCTGCTGGCGCGGTGGTCTTGGCCGCAGTGCTCTCGGGGATTATTGCCCAGCGACCCGCTGTTCTAGTGATCAGTGGCGGGAATATCCAACCCGAATTTCACCAGGAAATCATAAATTCCAAGCTAGGCAACGGGCTGGAATTTGAATGAATAAATCTATTGATTTTACTCCTGCCGAAATCATGATCACCTGCATGGCACGCCAGGTCGAGGATGGCGAGATCGTCGCGCAAGGCATCGCCACGCCCTTGGTCACCGCGGCTTACTTGTTGGCTAGGCACACTCACGCTCCAAATCTCTATTTTGCCTCAGCCATCGGCCAGGGTCTTTGCCGACACCCCGCCCCCTTGCGGATCTCTAATATTGAGAGCCTTTGGCTGGATCGCTCGATGACTAATGTGGGGTTCGTGCGCGCGGCAGCAGATGTGCTGCCCAACCTGCGCCCCAAAGAGTTCTTCCGCCCTGGGCAAATCGATTCCCAGGGCAATTTCAACAACCTGGCTTTCGGTAGCGACTATGCGCAACCTCGCTTGCGCTTGCCCGGCTCTGGCGGCATCCCAGATGTAACCACATTTATCAGTGACATTTACCTCTACATTCCGCGCCACTCACGGGTATCTTTTGTCCCCAAACTCGATTTCCTTTCGGGGCTGGGCCATAACTCCGCCAGAACGCATGGTGAGGGTCCCCAATATCTAATCACGGATCTAGGCCAGTTCGACTTCGCCAATGGCCAAATGCGTTTGACGTCTTTTCATCCTGGCGTATCCATAAAGCGCATCCAAGCAAAAACGAAATTTGACCTTGAGATCTCACCTACGGTTCATGAATCCCCTCCGCCAAACGCACAAGATCTCAAACTCATCCGGGAGGAGATCGACCCCCTCGGAATTCGTGATCTGGAATTACTCAACGGGGCCTCACGCAGAAAATTGCTCCGCCATATACTTGTTGAAGAGCGCGCTATAATATAACGGTCGTTCGCCAAAATCAGGATTCACCTGATCACGACTGCATTTGGAGAAGTATGAGGAGCTATCACGCCAGACGATATTTGATCGTCTTTGTTCTGTTGGCATTTATAGTCCCAATCCTACCCGTGCAAGCTGCCTCGCTGTCTCAGGAGGACAGCCCGGATGCACGCGCCCTTGAACTGCTCGAGACGCTCACTCCTGAAGAACGTGTTGGCCAACTTTTCTTGGTGACTTTCCAGGGCACCGATGCCAACGAAGAGACACAAATTTACGACTTGATCGCCAATCACTATTTGGGGGGCGTGATCCTCAGCGCCGAAAAAGATAACTTTGCCGCTGCAGAACAGACTGTACCCGATACCTGGTCTCTGACCAATCAACTCCAAAATATCCGCTACACCAGCACACTCGCAGACCACACCAATCCTGTTTCTGGCGATTCATTCCGACCCGCCTTTATTCCTCTATTTATCGGCATATCTCAGGAAGGAGACGGACCTCCCAACGACGAGATATTCTCTGGGCTGACATCCATGCCCAGCCAGTTGGCCATGGGCGCTACCTGGAATCCTGAACTGGCCAAGCAAGTTGGTATTGTCGCGGGGCGCGAACTCGCAGCCCTGGGAATCAATTTACTTCTTGGCCCTTCCCTGGATGTCTCTGATACTCCTAACCCTGGGGGAGAGGGCGATTTGAACGTGCGCGTTTTCGGTGGTGACCCCTACTGGGTTGGCGAAATGGCTAAGGGCTATATCGAAGGCGTTCATGTGGGATCGGAGAAAAAAATCGCCGTAGTGGGCACCCATTTCCCTGGGTTGGGGAGCGCAGACCGCCTGCCAGAATTCGAAGTGGCTACGGTACGAAAATCCCTTGAGCAACTTCAGCAGATCGAACTGGCACCCTTCTTCACCGTCACCGGCAATGTTAGCGAAGAGTCAGCACGTCTGGATGCCCTCCTGGTCTCCCACATCCGCTACCAGGGCCTTCAGGGAAATATTCGCTCCACAACTCGTCCTATCAGCTTCGATCAGCCGGCGCTGTCATTGCTGATGGAGCTAGCTCCGTTCGCAGCCTGGCGCGAAAGTGGTGGGGTGATCATCAGCGACGACCTGGGCAGCCGCGCCGTACGCCGCTTCCACGATCCAACCGAGCAGACCTTCAACGCCCGCCGGCTTGCGCTGGACGCATTTTTAGCTGGGAACGACATCCTCTACCTCAACAACTTTATCGGCAGTGGAGAACCTGATTCGTATAACACCATCTTGCATACCCTGGAATTCTTTGCTCAAAAATATCGCGAAGATCCCGTTTTCGCGCAACGAGTAGACGAATCGGTTCTGCGTATTCTGACTCTCAAATTCCGAATTTATGGTTTTCTAACCCCAAACCTGGTTCAAAACTCAGGAAATCTGGAAGAACTCAATTCGGTAGAATCTCGCCAGATCACTTCCGAGGTGGCCCAACGTGGCGCGACACTGATCAGCCCCCCATTGAGCGAAATCGATAATGTGTTACCTAACGCACCCGATATCAACGACCATATTGTATTCATCACAGACACCATAACTGTTGCTCAATGCAGCTACTGTGAACCACAATCCGCGCTGGCTATGGGCGCATTGGCGCAATCTGTAATCAACCTCTATGGGCCTGCCGCAGAAGGGTTGATCACAGCCAACAACTTGAGCTCATATACGTTCGAACAACTCACAATGATGCTCGATGGGGCTGAAGAGACGGTTTTGAAAGAGTCAGAACTCAGTCGAGCCCATTGGGTTGTCTTCACGATGCTCAATGTTGATACCGACCGACCTGAATCCCTGGCCCTCCAACGTTTCCTGGCCGAACGCCCCGACCTGACCCGTGACAAGAATATCATTGTCTATGCCGCAAACGCCCCTTATTATCTAGACGCCACCGACATCTCGAAATTGACCGTCTATTATGGCTTGTTTGGGAAGACCGCGCCTTTCATGGATGTTGCTGCGCGGCTGCTATTCAAGGAGATTACCGCGCCCGAAGGCGCCTTACCCGTTTCAGTACCGGGAATTGGATACGAACTGATCTCAGCAACATCACCCAACCCAGAGCAGATCATCCCCTTCGTGCTGGATGTTCCGGATTCCTCCGAGGAGGATCCTTCGACTGGAGAGTCGACTGCCCCTGAATATCGCCTCGGAGACTCAATTCCATTGAAAGCCGGCGTAATTCTTGATCACAATGATCATCCTGTCCCAGACAATACACCTGTTCAGATTGTAGTAACGGTGGATGGGCAAGATGCGCCATCCTTCTTCCTCTCGACCGTCAATGGAATAGCCACTTCAAATTTCAAATTTGAACAAGCCGGCGTATTCCGAATACAGGCGATCAGTGGCTCTGCCAGTTCAGGCGAATTATCTTTCGAAATTCCAGTCGAAATCGAAGATACTCCTGAGCCAACACTTACGGAAACACTAACAGAGACGTCGCCGCCCCCCACCTTAACGGCGACCGTCCCAATTCCCACACCTACATTTACGCCTACGCCCATTCCTGAACCAGAGATCGAACCCCAGAGTACGGGGCTGCGCGACTGGAGTATTGCGCTCTTGACTATTACTGTTGTTGCCTGGGGAGCCTCGCGCACCGGCGCCTTAATGGGTCATGTCCGGCGCGGCGTTCGCTGGGCGCTTATGGCCACCATCGCCGGCCTCATCACGTATACGTACGGCGCGCTATCTCTTCCAGGCAGCGAATGGGCCATGCAGACCGAGCAACATTGGGGATTGCTCTTAGGTACATTTATCGGCGCTCTACTAGGATGGGGATTGAGTGCTATCTTTACAGATCCTGGGAATAAGTAACAATTTCACACATTCATATAAAAAAGGATGTTCGCAGGGCTATGCCGTACGAACATCCTTTTTTAATCACCTTATTTATCGCCACAAAGTCGCGATCAGGCTGATGAACAGCAAAGCCATCGAAACCCAGATCAGCCTGCGCTCCAGTGGGGAAGAGAGCAAATCGATTAACGTAGGCGCGGGGAGAGGTGCCTTCGGCTGATTAACCGGATTCCAATCCCCCAGCAAGGCTTGCCGGAATTCACTCATATCCTGCGGCCGCTCCTCGGGATGTAAGTTCAATGCCCACAGGATTGCCCTTTCTGAGCGCGGGCTAATCGACGAGTTAATCTCCCGGGGAGGCCTCAGCAGCCCCGGTTTCAGGAACCGATCGCGCGCCTCATCAGGTGGGCGATTGGTCAGCAAATGGTATAAAGTCGCTCCCAGTGAGAAGATATCGCTGCGCACATCCGTATGGCCGGCATCGCCGCCGTATTGCTCGAGGGGTGTGTAATGCGCCGTCCCGCGGCCTTGAACAACCGTAATCGTGACTTCCTCTGTTGCCAAAATTTTCACCAGCCCAAAATCAACCAACTTGACCACACCATCAGGTGTTAACTTTAAGTTGCTCGGTTTGATATCCCTGTGCACAATCGGAGGTTTCTGACTGTGAAGATACGTCAACGCATCGACCAGTTGAGCCCCCCAGGTCAATACTTCGCGCTCATCTAAGAAGCGCTCTCTCAGCCGGGCCTCGGTCATCAACACGCTTAGATCGCGCCCTGGAACGAAATCCATCACCAGGTAATCGCGTTCCTCCTCCGAAAAAAAATCCGAGACTTTGGGCAAATTGGGATGATCGAGGCGGGCGAGCACAGTGGCCTCACGCATAAACTGCTCGCGAGTTTGCTTGCGGACCGCCTCGGAGATCTGCGGGTCGTGGTAAACCTCTTTGAGGGCGCACAAACGCCCTTCCAAGCGTAAATCATCGGTGAGATAGACACTTCCCATACCTCCCTGCCCAATGATTCGGCGAATTTTGTAGCGCTCTTTTAAGATTTCTCCTGCTTTGTGAGAAATTGGCATGATATTAATTCTTCTTTCGTAATAAATCTATGATATTATACTTCGTGATCAGACATTCTCTTAATGAAATCGACAAACTGTTAAGGATCAGCCCTAGGGGCAAAATAATCTGGCAAAATGACTGAGAACAATCAGGATGTACCAGTCCTAGTAGGGCACGAAGGCAATCTAGACGGTCTGCGCTGGATGTTAAGTGCTGAAACGACCCTTGGCCGAATAGAAGATTGCGATATCGTGGTCAACAACCGCCAGGTTTCTCGACAGCATGCTAAGATCATCCCAACGGACGAAGGGGTAATGCTTGAAGATCTAAACAGTAAGAACGGCACCCACTGCAATGGTGAACGCATCAAAGAAAGGGTTATTCTCAAAGATGGGGACGTAATCCATATTGCACTGGCGCAGAAATTCGTTTACCTCAGTTCTGATGCTACCTTGCCGCTCGATTTTGAAGAACCCTTGATGCCAACTCCCGACCGACGTGGACGCTTATTGATCGAAAAGCGCTCCCGGCGAGTATGGATTGGTGATGAGGAAATCATACCGCCTCTTTCAGCTTCCCAATATCAATTGCTAGAGACCTTATACGACAATAAGGGCCGCGTGGTTCCTCGCGAAGAATTGATGGGGGGTATTTGGGGGGAAGATGGGGCGATAGAGATCAGCAACCAAGCCTTGGACGCTTTGGTTAGACGCTTACGCAGCCGCTTGGCTGAGATCGACCCTGACCACATCTATATCGCCACAGTTCGAGGTCATGGGATCCGCCTGGATAACCCGGTTGCCGAATAACTCTTCTCAGGGCAGGCAATTATCTCCATATAGCTTTGATTAAATTCAGCTCGCCAGGAATTGCCGGGATGCCCTCTACATCTGGATAGTCCCGCGGCGTTTCTCAGAGACCTTCAAATTTTTATTCCGAAAGGAGAGAACATAAAGATAAAAGAATTCAAGGATTATGTCATACGGGGCAATGCCCTTTACATGTTAGAAAATGTCGTAATTGG